>DASZDU010000244.1:0-3289 GCA_035941655.1 Pyrinomonadaceae bacterium
CCACCGTTTACCCAGGGTGATACCCTGGGCTGAAATTAGCCAACGCCTTCGGCGTACTTTTCTACAACTACTTTTTGCGCAAAGACGATTTAGGAGTCTCCAGGTCAAGGAGGCGGGCTTGACCCGCCCTCCGCATTACGCATGTTTTAGTTGCGGCGAAAACTATGTTAGTTTCCAACCCGACAGCGGCCCATGCGTAAGTTGAGTGAAAAATATTTTGCCTAACCCCGACAATTCCAGCACCGAGCTACTAACTCGCTCCCTCCAGGAACATCTGGAAGCAATACAAGCTTTGCTCGCGTCGAAGCTCCCCGAAATCGAAGTGTCGGGCCGCGTCATTTGCGATGCACTCGAAGCCGGCCAGAAGATTTTGCTTTGCGGAAATGGCGGCAGTGCCGCCGATGCGCAACACATTGCCGCGGAACTCGTCGGCAGGTATGAAAAACAAAGACGTGCTTTCCCAGCGATTTCGCTGACAACTGATACTTCCGCCCTGACGGCCTTGAGCAACGATTACGGCTACGACGAAGTTTTTGCGCGACAAGTGGCCGCTCTTGCCGTCGCCGGGGATGTGCTGATCGCCATCAGCACCAGTGGAAAGTCGCCCAGCGTCGTGAAGGCCGCGGATCAGGCCAGAGCGATAGGATGCAGGACAATCGCCCTGACCGGTTGCTCGGGCGAACCGCTGACTTCCCACTGTGATTTTGCCATTGTTGTGCCATCCGAAAGGACTTCCCGGGTTCAGGAAGCGCACATCACGATTGGTCATCTTTGGTGTGAAATGGTGGACAATACAGTGAAAAGTAAAAAGTGAAGAGTGAAAAGTGTTGGTGGTAACGGACGCTGACTTTTCACCTTTCAAGCTTTCACTTTTGCTGACTTTTCACCTTTCACCGTTCACTTTTCACTAAATTCTTGCTTGACATAGATTATCGTTCGCTTTAGGCTCAGGCCTTCACCCGGTTCAGTGACTTCCCCAGGGGACTCACTTCAGCGTCGATTTGAAATAGAGAGAGTTATGTGTTGTGCAACAGCACCCGCGTAACCCGAATTTTCCAGGAGTTTGAAGAACTGGCTTGCGCGTCTGCGGCCAATTAGAGCTTGAAACGCTGATCGCGCCACAATACTCCCCATATCTCGCAAATCTCTCTGAAAACATTCGATGTTTCCCCAAAAAACCAAAACCCTCGCCGACATCGATTCAAAAACCTACCCTTTAGGTGAGAAGATCGAACACCCCACGGACGGCGCAAGCATGGCCCTGGTGGCGTTAACTCATACACCAGTTGAGCGCCGGCTCTATGCCGCGATGCTTGCCGCTGTGAACGGTTCTGGCGATGCGGCTAATCAACCCAACAATCCTTCAGACGTCTTTACGGTGCGAACACTTATGGACCTCACCGGCATTGTGAGCTTGAGCACCATCAGACGCGGTCTCGAGGGACTGGTGTCGAAGTTCAGTATCGAACGCGAGGTTAGATCCAACGGCAATGGCACACGCGAGCACGCAGCCGCCTACCGCGTCTTCACTCCGGATCAAATAATTGCGCGGCGCGAGGAACGTGGAGTGAAGTCGTATGCGAAGGGCATTGACAGCGGCTTCGGCAACCGCGCTTTCGAGCGAGTCATTCAACGGGTGGTGGAAAATAAGAATTTAAGTCGCCGCGAGGCACAGGTTGCCTTGTGTTGCGTTGAGGGATTAACGAACGCGGAAATCGGATCGCGTTTGTTGGTGAGTGAGCAGACTGTGAAATTTCATCTGCGCCATATCTTTATCAAGTTTGGAGTAAGGCGTCGGGCGGAGTTGATATCGCGCCTGTTGCTTTAGGACAGTGGCCGGTGGCCAGCATAGTCAGTGGGCAGTGGGCAGTGGGCGGTGGCAGAAAGCCTTCGGGTCCGGTGAGTGGAATTGAAAATTTGATGCTGCCTCGCATATGAGGTTTCCCTTCGGGGTACCGTGTGTTGTCATTTTGTCAGAAATGAAAAACATACCGGGGCACAAGTGTGTCTGGCAGCATTGTTTCCTTTGTGCAGCCTCTGTGTTCTCTGTGTCTCCGTGGTGGATCAAGTTCCGATCTTAATCACCACAGAGACACAGAGAACACAGGAGGTTTCACAGAGAAGATTTCGCCCTTTCAATAGAACGCAGAATGCCCAAAGCCGCCAGCACCAAAGACAAGAAGAAGAAAAAGAAAAAGAAGACTGCGCTGGTGATCTGCAGCGATCGTAAACAATTTTGGACGACCCAGGCGCAGTTCTGGCAGTGGGTGCGCGAGGGAATTGTCACCAAAACCCACGATAGTCCGTTGACCGGAAGCTTCAAACGCGAGCACGAGGAATTATTGGTTCTGTTAAGTAACACCGTCTTAAATCTGGCTCACCCGAACCACATGCGCGAAGCACTGATGTCGCGCAGGGTTGGGCTGGCGAGAAAGTAAATGAGGCTTTATATGACAAAGGAAAGAAAGTTAAGTGCGGGAATGGTTGTCATCGCAGCGTGTTTGGCTGCTTCAAGTTTCGTTAATGCGCAGCAGGCCGAACAAACCGTTACCGATAAGGCTCCTGCTGCCAACGCGAGTAAGGTTGCGTTGACTACCAACGATGACAACCGTTATCGCATTGGTCCCGGTGACGTGCTCGATATACGAATCTTGAATCGTCCCAATCTTTCACGCGAAGCTGTTCGCGTTGAAGGGAGCGGCATGATTCGAATGCCGCTGATTGACACGGAGATTCAGGCCGCCTGTAAAACCGAAGGCGAGCTCGCGAAGGAAATTGCCGAGCGCTACACGAAGTTTTATCGTAAGCCGCAGGTCGACGTTTTTATAAAGGAATATCACTCGAGGCAGGTGGCAGTGATTGGAGCTGTTAACGAACAGAGCCGTTTTGAACTGCAGCGGCGCATTCGTCTGCTCGAATTACTGACCTACGCTAAGGGGCCTTCTGCCAAGGCCGGCCAGACAATCAACATCGTCCACGCGCCACCGGCGCTCGCATGTCAGCAGTCAGACTCTTCAACTCAGGACATGAAAGCGTTCTCCAGTTATAAGTTGAGCGACACGCTGACCGGCGATCCGCGAGCCAATCCGTATATCGAAGCGGGGGACATCATCACGCTTCCGGAAGCCAATCAGGTTTATGTGGTGGGAAATGTGTTTACGCCGTTAACCATTCCGCTGAAGGAACCGATCACGCTTTCGCGCGCCGTGGCGATGGCAGGCGGCGTTAAGCAGGACAGCAAGAAAGACAAAGTCAGGATCGTCAGACAAGAGGCAGGCGCGACAACGAG
>DASZDU010000245.1:0-7996 GCA_035941655.1 Pyrinomonadaceae bacterium
AGCTGAGAGATCAGTACGGATCCAAGGTGGGCAGAAGGGACGCAGCGATATAGTATGAATCGAGATAGAGAAGCTCAGGGTTAGGAAGGGTGGCTTGCCCCCGCTTGCGCCGAATGCCACTCAGCGAGCGGGGGTAAACCACCCTTCCCAACCTTGAGCCTCTCTATCTTAATGATCTCTTCCAAACTTTGAGCTTTCCCAACTGTTTACGATTCACGATTTACTAAATGACTTTCTACGTAACCACGCCAATCTACTACGCCAACAGCCTGCCGCATTTGGGTCATCTCTACACGATGATCGTCGCGGACACGATTGCGCGTCACAAGCGACAGCAAGGCATCGAAACGTTTTTTCTGACGGGCACTGACGAGCATGGCATCAACATCGAGCGAGCCGCACAGCGCACCGGCCGCACCCCAAAGGAACAAGCGGATTACGTCGTCAACTATTTTAAAAAGATGACTGCCGAGTTTCGGCTAGATACAGATCACAGCGGCTACGACATGTTCATGCGCACCAGCGAGCCGTTCCATTACGAGGGTGTCAGTGAGCTCTGGCGCCGCATCGCGAAAGCAAAGACACCAAAGGGCAACCACGCGATCTATAAAGGACACTACGAAGGTTGGTTCTGCGCTCCTTGTGCCGCTTATAAAACAGAAGATGAGTATACAAAACCGGACCAGGCCGGCGACCCACCTTGCTGTTTGATTCATGAAACGCCGCTCGATCGCGTTTCGGAAGCGAGTTATTTCTTTCGGCTTTCGGATTATGCGGAGGCACTGCTGGCGCTTTACCAATCACGCTCGGACTTCGTGCAGCCGGAATCAAGAAAGAATGAAGTAACGAGTTTCGTGAGTGGCGGCCTGCAGGATCTCTCGGTAAGCAGGCTGCGAACCTCGGTGAGTTGGGGTGTTCCTGTGCCCGATGATCCCGAGCACACCATGTACGTCTGGTTTGACGCGTTGACGAATTACATCACCGCCATCGGCTTTGGTAACGAAGAACGCGAGCGTGCTGTGGGCTTTGAAAAGTTTTGGCCGGCACTACACCTGGTCGGCAAAGACATTCTGCGATTCCACGCCGTTTACTGGCCGGCCTTCCTGCTGGCGGCAGGGCTGGAACAGCCGCGAGCGATTGTTGCGCACGGCATGTGGCTCGATCCTACTGGCAAGAAAATGTCGAAGACGCTCGGTAACACAGTCGAACTCGATGTGCTGAGCCGGCATTTTCCAGTCGACGCTATTCGTTACTTCTGTCTGCGTGAGATGGTTTTTGGTCAGGACGGTCGCTTCGGTTATGAAGCATTGATCGATCGCACCAACAGCGACCTGGCCAGCGGCCTGGGAAACCTTTCCAGCCGCACACTGACGATGGTGCAGCGTTACAACGACGGACGAATTCCTTCAGGGGTTATCTCTGACGATAAGCTATTGCCGGCAAAACGGACTGGAGTGGATACGGATGAAACAACGATCTCCGGATTCATCGAACACGCGCGCGACCAGTTTTTGCGGCACTTCGAAGTCTTTGCCTTCAGTAAAGCGCTGGAGACTGCCTGGTCGGTGGTAGCGCGCGTCGACAAGATGATCTCAGATGCGAAACCGTGGGACCTCGCAAAAGACCCTAACCAGAAACAGACGTTGAATGCGGTCTTATATCGTGCGGCGGAGACTCTCCGTTGGTTGTGCGTGCTGCTTTATCCCGTCATGCCGACCGCAACAACGGAGATCTGGCGGCAACTCGGGTTGGCTAATGTGTCGGGCGGGATTGGCAGTCCGGCTAACTTCGATCCCGCGAAACTGACCTGGGGCGAGCTGGCTGAAGGTACCGTCGTCGGTGAGGTGAAACCACTTTTTCCACGCATCGACAAGTTAAAGACCATGAAGGAAATCAACGAGGCAGAAGTCCAAGGTCCAAGGTCCAACGTCCAACGTCCGTCTGAAGCAGCGGGCGAGGAGATCTCGACCGCTTCAACCGTACCACAAAGCCATCGATCGGGTACTCATGCGACTGAAGCGGACGCAGTTGCTTCCGGATCTGTCAACAGAGAAACACAACCATCGCCACCAATGGTTGGCGCTACTGAAGCTGAAGCAGTGTTAGGTGTCACAAGTCAAATCGATATTACTGACTTCACTAAAGTTGAACTGCGTGTCGGCGAGGTGCTGACTGCTGAGCGGATTCCAAAGGCAGACAAGCTCCTTTTGTTGACGGTGGATGTGGGCGAAGAGAAGCCGCGTCAAATTCTGGCGGGTATCGCGCAACACTATAATCCTGAGCAGTTAATCGGTCGTAAGATTGCGGTGGTAACGAATCTGAAGCCGCGCAAGATGCGCGGGCTTGAGTCGCAGGGGATGCTGCTAGCGGCATCTGTCGGTGACGAGGGCAAACCGGTGTTGGCGACCTTTACGGAAGAAGTGCCTAACGGCGCGCGCCTGAAATAAATGCGTCTCAACAACTCTTGAATTATCTCTCCGACTCTTCGTCGGCAGGCCCGATGGTCTGTCCTACCAACTGCCAGCGACCGTCTTTTTTCGTCCAGAGACGTTTTACGTGTACATCCGTTTCTTTCTTCTCCTGAGTTTCCTTTTGCGTGGGGGCGGCATCAGCGTTACCCTCAACCGTGACAATGTCGACGCTGATGCTGATGGTTCGGTTCTCATTGACGTTATAAAAATGAAGCGTGCCGTTTTTGCAGCGGGCAATTGTTGCTTTCTTAGTTGTTGCTCGCTCGCTGCCCTCAAACGCATCGGCATAATAATCGGTTAGCAGTTTATTTAGGGCAGCCGCATCACACCTGGCGATAGCTTTTCCCAGCAGGTTCTCCGCCTTGAGAATTTCGCGCTCCAGCTTTTTCTGGGATGCGGCTCTGGCTTTCGCGGAAGCGCCCTTTGACACAGTCGATTGCGCCTGCGCCGGTAGATTTATTAGAGCCAGCAGTAATATTAAGTTAAGGAATCTCATCAGTCTTTGAACCTCAATTTCGCAGTACCAGGTTATTCGCACTCAGGCGGCAGGGCGACAATGTAGCTAAACCAGAACGAGCCATGCAAATGGCAATGAAGTCAGGTTGATGAGGTTTGTCGGAAACAAAAGGTAGGAATAGAATGTTCAAGACATGAACAACGCTTTCGTTCTGATTGCCATTGCTTCGATTTCCTTTGGCACGCTGCAAGAGAATTCCTGCAGAGGCAAGACGACGAACTCCAACTCAGCCGTGCGCGCCGGCGGATCCCCGTCCGCTGCTAATGCCATGACCCCGGATTCCAACAAGCCACCCCCGCCCACCCCACCAACGACCAGCGCTCAGCGACAGCTCTCAGGCTTGTGGGGTGGTATGCACGTTAGGCTTGAAGGCTCCGAGCACGGAGCGACTTTGGAGTTTGACTGCGGTACAGGCACGATTCGCGAGCCTATTCTGCTGGACTCTGCCGGACATTTCGACGTTGCCGGCTCTTACAACCGAGAAGGTCCGGGCCCGGTACGCCAAGGTGTGCAAACTGATTCTTCGGCTCGCTTTTCCGGAACTGTCACTGCTGACACGATGACACTTGCAGTGCGTCTGGAAGGTTCATCCGAGCCACTACTCAACCTTTCATTGACCCGCGGCAGACAGGGCAAGATCGTAAAATGCTACTGAACGCGCTGTTGACTCTGGAGCTGAACGACAGAAACCTGCCTGCTGCCTGGACCTGAAAATCTTTTCACCTACTAGGGTTCCTCGTTTTTCTATTTACATAATTGTAATTCGAATATATAGTCCCAACTTCTTCTAGGTAACGAGTGCCAGCCAGTCTCCCTAATATGATTCCAGCCGGGTGGCAACGACGTACAATATTTCAAGAAGGCAGTCCACTAGTGTCGACATAGAAGAACCGCTTCAAGTTTGATCACGAAGCCGGATTAGCGTCCACGTAAGGACGGCAGTCTCACCACATCAGAAAATTTACAAGGAGTTCACGCGCATGAAACGAAGCACGGCATGGGTCTCTATTACCCTATTGGTAATGTTTTTGTCTTTGCTACTCATTCCCATTAGTCACGCGACCCGCTCGAATCGAGCCGCATCGGCGTTTAATGATCGGCAGCGCCAGGACGGGCTCGACCTTAAGCGTATGGCTGCATTGAACCAGCCCACACTTCCGGGTGCTCAGTCTGAAACGTTGAAGCCAATTTCACGCCAGGCTGTCGGCTTTGCCGTCTCAGATCCGGTCAGAGAGCTCGCTGCCGCCCCAAAACTGGAAACTGACCCCAGGGAGGGTGGCGAAGACTTTGAGCACGAGATAAATGAACTGAACGCGCGTGAATTCAAGAGCCAAAGGCCTCAGGCTGCAAAGCTGGCTTCTTTGGACGCATCGCTCCAAAATCCCAAACCGATCGAGTCTGAGACTCCAAGCGTGCCGTCGCTGACCTTCGATGGCTTGACCGCCGCCGATAATGTGCCCTTGGTTGGAGGCACGGTCGCGCCATCAGACGAGAACCTTGATGTCGGACCCAACGATGTCGTTCAAACCGTTAATATCGCCTTCCGCGTTTACGATAAGAACGGCGTCCCAAAAATTCCTCCTACGCTAATGAGTAGCTTGTTCAGCAAGCTAGGCGGGATTTGCGCGAACGCTGATAGAGGCGACCCGGTTGTGCTTTACGATCGCATGGCTGATCGCTGGTTTTTGACGCAGTTCGCTTTCTTAGGTGCTGGTCAGGCGCCGCCGTTCCACCAGTGCGTCGCCGTCTCGCAGAATGGCGATCCGACAGGCGCCTACTACACTTATGACTTTGTGACGCCTGGGGCGGAGTTTCCAGACTACGGCAAGTTCGGCGTCTGGCCTGACGGCTACTACATGACGGTCAACCAGTTCACCGAACCCGGAGACCATTTCAACGGCGTTGGCATGTACGCGCTCGATCGCCAGAAGATGTTGATTGGTGACCCCACTGCTTCGTTCATATATTTCAATTTGAACCTGGCGGCGCACCCCGAAGGAGTGAATTCTACTCTCCCATCAGATCAGGACGGACTCGAAGCCCCGCCTGCGGGCGCGCCAAACACTTTCGCTTATTTGATTTCTGACGAGTTTGAGGATCCGGGTTTCAATGTTGACGCACTGAAACTTTATGATTTCCACGCTGACTTCGCGAATCCGGCGAATTCTACTTTTACCGAACGACCGGAAAGCCCGGTGCTGGTTGCCCCTTTCGACCCGCGGAGTGCACCCGGAAGAGCTGACATTAAGGAACCGCCTCCGGCGACAAACGCAGACGCGTTGGATTCGATTCAGTATCACCTGATGTATCGACTTCAGTATATGAACCGCGGCGGTATCGAAACTTTGGTCTCCAGCACCACGGTCAACGTCAGCGGCGTGGCCCCGACTACGCTGGCAAACTATCAGGCCGGCGTTCGTTATTTCCAATTACAACGCAGCACGCCGGGCGGTCCGTTTCTGCTTTACGACAATGCGACCTTTTCTCCAGATGCGGGCACGCCCGTCACCGGCCTTAATCGTTGGCTGCCGAGCGCGGCCATTGACCACATGGGAAATCTCGCGGTCAGTTACAGCGTTTCCAGCACCAGTGTTTTCCCGTCCATCCGTTATGCGGGCAGAGACTTTAATGCCCTCGGCGGTCTAACCGGCGAACTAAATATGTTCTCCGGGACGGCAGTGCAGCTAGGGACCGTTAATCGCTGGGGCGACTACCAGTCGATCCAGGTAGACCCAACGGACGATTGTACTTTCTGGACCACCAACCAGTATTACAACACCAACAGCCAGTTTAACTGGCGCACCAGGATCGGGCGCTTTAAGTTTCCCACCTGCGCTGCTCCTGCGCAGGGAACGATCAGCGGAACTATAACGGCTTGCGATTCAGGCGTTCCGTTGGAGGGCGCAATCGTGGAGCTTTCCAATGGGTTCTCTACTACCACCAAGGCCGATGGAACCTACTCTTTTAACGTAGCTCCAGGAACCTATACGGCGACGGTGAAAGGAAACATCAACCGAGACTGCACACCCAGCGCCAGCAGCGTGGTAACCGTGACCGATGGCAACACCACTACCTTTAACACCTGCCTGGATGGAGTTGCCAAGCTATTTGTTGATACTACAGATCCCACGGCGGTGGTAATTTCGGGGGGCAACGGGAACGGCATCATCGATCCAAATGAGTGTAATACCATGACGATCCGTCTGGACAACATAGGCTGTGCACCGGCCAGAAATATTCAGACGACTCTGAGCACCATAACCCCGGGGGTGACTATTACGCAGTCGCATTCGCCTTACCCGGACATACCGATTGATGGAAGCGCAACCAATCTCGTTGAATACTCGATTAGCACTGATCCGAGTTTTGTCTGCGGAACTACCATCCAGTTTTCGCAGGCGGCGACCTTCACAGGTGGAGCCGACATCAACATTATTGGTATTCCCACCTGCGGTGAGCTAAAACCAAACCAGACCGTTACCGGAAGCATTGATCCCTCAGATGCCAAGACTACAAACGCTGCGAATCGCCTGGGCCGCAATGGTATTGCCAGTACATGCAGCGGCAAAGCGTGTCCTGGTTCCTTTACCACCGGGCAGCGCTCATACGACCAATACGCATTCACAAATGACTCGACGCTGGCTGCCTGCGCGACCATAAGCCTGACGTCAGCCAATGGTCCTGCCCTACTAGGCTCGGCCTATTTGGGAAGTTTTGATCCAAGTAACCTCTGCACGAACTATCTGGGTGACGCGGGATCTGCACTCGGCAACAATCCGTTTTCAGTTACCGTTCCACCCTCGTCGACCCTGGTCGTCGTTGTGATGGAGACAGCCGGCGGCACACCCTCTACGCCTTATAGCGTAACAGTGTCAGGCTTACGGGCGGCGCCGCCAGCGGGTAACGGCGTTTGCCAGGCTTGCTCGATTACGCCTTTACCCAACATCACGGTAAGCAACGATCCAAACCAATGCGGCGCCGTTGTTACCTATCCGGTTCCTACAACCTCCGGCACTTGCGGGATAGTCAGCGCAAGTCCTGCCTCAGGGACCTTCTTCCCGGTAGGCACCACCACCGTGACTATCAGTACTACGGCCGGGGCCACGTCCACCTTTACCGTCACAGTAAATGATACCCAGCCGCCAACAATTACGTGCCCAGCAAACATAGTTGCGCAAACCGCGCCGAACGCCACCTCAGCGGTGGTGAACTATGCAGCCACTGGCTCTGATAACTGTGCCGGCAATGTGCTGAGCTACAACCCGCCTTCGGGTTCCACATTCCCGCTCGGCACAACTACCGTGACCGCCACTAACACAGACGCGTCAGGTAATACTGCTACTTGTAGTTTCACGGTAACGGTTAGGCAGCCGCAGACGATTCAATTCAACGCGGCGGCGCTTAATGTTCCTGAGGCTGGCGAAGCGGTGAACGTGATTGTGACCAGAACAGGAGGCAGCGTCGGCGACGCTACAGTCGACTATGCCACCAGCGACGGCACCGCGGATCAAAGGACTGATTACACCATCAAGCTTGGCACCCTCCACTTTGCGGACGGTGAAACCAGCAAGATCATAGCGGTCCCCATAGTTGACGATGTTTTCGTTGAAGGTGATGAGACCTTTACCCTAACTTTGTCGAACGTAACTGGTAGCTCGGCTTCGCTCGGCAGCCAGGCGACGACCACCATCACGATCATGGACAACGATGTTTCGGCACCGACGTCCAACCCGATTGATGACTCCGAGTTCTTCGTTCATCAACATTACCTCGATTTCCTAAATCGACTGCCAGACAATCCTGGTTTGACTTTCTGGACCAATGGCATTCTGGCCTGCGGCACAGATGCAGCCTGCATTGAGCTTAGAAGGGTACTGACTTCCTCGGCCTTCTTCCTGTCAATTGAATTCCAGGAGACGGGAGGATTCGCCATACGGACGAACCGTGTTGCCTTCAGCAGGAAGTCTGCCGAAGCGGCAACACGCCTTACCTATCTTGAGCTTATTCG
>DASZDU010000246.1:0-3894 GCA_035941655.1 Pyrinomonadaceae bacterium
GATTCCGTTGGAGCGCACCAGGGCTTCCGCAATCTCGAGCGCTTGCTCGCCGGAATCGGGCTGTGAAATCAGCATCTGGTCGACATCGACGCCGAGTTTGCCCGCGTAATCCGAATCCATGGCGTGTTCGGCATCGATGTAAGCCGCCACGCCACCGGCTTTCTGCGCCTCAGCCACGATGTGCAGCGCGAGGGTGGTTTTACCGGAACTTTCAGGGCCGTATATTTCGATAATGCGGCCGCGCGGCACGCCCCCGACGCCAACCGCGACGTCCAGACTGATAGACGTAGTGGAGATGGCCGGGATGTCTGAGATCTCGCGCTCGCCCATGCGCATAATCGATCCCTTGCCAAATCTTTTTTCAATTCCTGCCAGAGCCGCTTCGATTGCCTTACCGCGGTCTACGCTTATTCGGTCGTCAGATGCCATAACATACATCGCTTTCTTCTGCTCCTTTTCTCACGAGTACGCGGCCAGAGCCTTCTCTTTTACCGCCTAATGGCGCGCAGCATAGCACATTAAACGCGAGAATGGAACAGTGTTTCACACTTGCAACAGCATTTATTTCAGAGGGTGGAGATGAGACTAATGAGCAACGGCAGCCCTCTCTGCCTTGCCGCCTCTGTGGTTCAAAATCTATTTCCGTCGACTGTCGTCCGATCGCAAAAGTTCCTGAAGCGCAAGGCCCGTTCGTTTTTCAACTTGCTCGCTCAGTGATGGCACGCCGCCCGCCGCTTCATCTTTCGCGATGCGTTCCACGCGCCACATCGGAAAGAACAGATCACCAAACCCGATGAACGGTTCTGAGTGCCTCAGCGCGCTCAGTCAATCATCAAATGCATTCAGGTCGAGGCCGCGCAAGAATACTCCAGCCGGATTAATTTCGTCGATAACACCCCAACATTTTTCTCGTGGTGTATGCAGCACAATTACCACTGCAGACCCGCGGACTATTCCAGCGCCAGCCTCGGGAGTTTCCTTCATAACGCGCCCGCTCCCGGTGGAAGCAAAGCGCGGACATATTGCCCAACCTTTCCGACCAGGTCAGGCTGTCCGGCGAGCTTTTCAATTTGCGCAACGATAGCCGATCCAACCACTGCGGCATCGGCGTAACGAATCGTTTCGGCTACTTGCTCAACAGTCGAGATACCAAACCCGACCGCCACGGGCAAGTTGGTGAATTGGCGCACGCGCGTGACCAGCAATTCTGCCTCTTGACTGAGATTCTCGCGAGCCCCGGTGACACCAGCCCGCGATACGGCATATACAAAGCCGCTTGCATGTTCAGTAATCAGTCGCAAACGCTCGTCGGTAGATGTGGGTGCCACCAAAAAAATCATGTCCAAATCATTTAAGTTCAAAGCTGCCGCAAAGTCCTTTGATTCTTCGGGCGTCAAGTCAGTGACCAGAATTCCGTCTATCCCCGCCTGTCGCGCATCGCGGCCAAGCTGCTCGATGCCGTATTGCAACAGCGGATTAAAATAGCTGAAGAGCACAAGCGGAGTATCAAGTATCGCGCGGGCCTTGCTGGTCGCTGCGAATATCTCCTGCAAACCAAAGCCGTGTCTCAGCGCACGTTCCGAAGCGCGCTGAATCACCGGCCCGTCAGCCATCGGGTCGCTGAAGGGCACGCCTAATTCGATCGTAGTTGCACCGGAGTTTGCCAGTTCAATCAAAAGTTCAGCGGTTGTGTTGAGGTCGGGATCGCCGGCGGTAATGAAGGGAATGAAACCTTTTTCGCCCTCCTGTTTCAGCTTAGTAAACGCAGCTTCAATTCGACGCACAATGGAACACTCCTACGGTATTCGCTGTTTAGATAGGGCACTTGTGCCCCTGCCGCCCAAAGGCGGACAAGTCCGCTTTCTAAACGATGGGTGATCTTGGGCCCAACGTTCTCACAATCGGGATGCTGCGCTCTCCCGTACTGTGTTTACGTCCTTGTCGCCGCGTCCGGAAAGATTAACAATCATCACTTGATTGCGTTTCATCTGAGCCGCTAGTTTGATTGCGTGCGCGACCGCGTGCGCTGATTCAAGCGCCGGAATAATGCCCTCGAGTTTTGACAAAAGGTGAAAGGCAGCCAAGGCTTCCCCGTCAGAAACACTGACATATTCGACGCGCCCCGAGTCGTGGAGCAATGCGTGCTCAGGACCGATTGAGGCGTAATCCAGTCCGGCTGAGATCGAATGGGTACCGGCGATCTGCCCACGCTCGTCCTGCAAAACATAGCTCATCGTGCCTTGCAAAACTCCGGGCCTGCCGCCGCCGCTGCGGTTGAAGCGCGCGGCATGTTGGCCGAGCTCGTCGCCGCGACCACCCGCTTCAACTCCAACCATGCGCACTGGCTCGTCGGCCAAAAACGGGTGAAACAGGCCAATCGAATTAGACCCGCCACCAACACAAGCGACCAACGTATCGGGTAGTCGACCTTCCTTTTCCAAAATTTGCGCACCCGCCTCCCGGCCGATAACGGTTTGAAAATCGCGCACCATCAACGGATAAGGATGCGGTCCCAGGGCGGAGCCGAGCAGGTAATAGGTATCGGCGACGTTAGTGACCCAATCTCGGAGCGCTTCGTTGATCGCGTCTTTAAGAGTTCGCGAGCCGGCGTTCACTTCGCGAACCTCCGCGCCCAGGAGATTCATACGGAAAACATTCAACGCCTGTCGGCGCATATCCTCGGCGCCCATATAAACGACGCAGTCCAATCCAAACAACGCGCAAACTGTGGCCGTAGCCACTCCGTGTTGGCCCGCGCCCGTCTCCGCGATCACTCGCCGTTTGCCCATGAGCCGGGCGAGTAGAACCTGACCAAGCGTGTTATTGATTTTGTGCGCGCCGGTGTGCAGCAGATCTTCACGTTTAAGATAAATCTTCGCACCCCCAGCATGCTCGGTTAAGCGCGCAGCCAGGAACAAAGGCGTGGGTCGACCGGCGTAATCGTGCAACAGGGTTGCCAGCTGAGATTGGAACTCCGAATTCTCACGGGCACTCAGGTAGGCGGCAGTCAACTCTTCGAGCGGCGCCATCAAAGTTTCTGGAACGAAACGACCGCCGTAGGTTCCCCAGTGACCACGTTCGTCCGGTTGTGTTGTAAAGTCCGTCATCAGTGCTTTCGGTGCGCCCTTTTTTGGAGTGCGCTGACCTGTCAGCGCTTTGGTCCGCGGCGGCCTGGCGCCGCGTTCCGACTCCGGTGACTTGAACGTACGCAGGCTGCGACAGGTCGCAGCAGAACTAAAGCGCTGACAGGTCAGCGCACTCCAAAATGTGCAGCGCGAACCGCGGCTACAAAAGCACGAACTCGCGCGTGATCTTTCTTGCCGGGCGCGAGTTCAAGCGAGCTACAGGCATCGACGCCAAACGGTTCCACTTCTTCAATTGCTGCGCCGACGTTCTCCGGCGACAACCCACCGGCAAGAAACATCGTCGGAAACAGTTCCCTCACCTCGCGAGCTTTCGACCAATCGCTGAGCCGGCCTGTGCCGCCGCGCGCAGTCCCGGCAACTGCATCTACCATAATCAGCTGAACGTCATAATTGCTGATCCGCTTGTGATCGAAATTTTGGCCTGTATTGAAAACTTTCAGGACATGCTGACGCTTTAACGCTGCACAGTATTCCGGTGATTCGTCGCCATGTAACTGCAAGACAGAGACGCCGGACGTTGAAGCAATTCGCTCAACGTCGTCGAGCGACTCGTTTACAAAAACGCCGACGCTGATCACAGTTTTCGGTAGCTTATCGATAATCGAGCGCGCTTGCTCGGGCTCAATATAACGCGGACTGCCGGCATAGAAATTAAAACCCAACATGTCAGCATCTGCGTCCACGGCAGCCAACGCGTCGTCAAAATTCGTGATGCCGCAAATCTTTACGAGCGTCATACGGCGGTCTC
>DASZDU010000247.1:0-2980 GCA_035941655.1 Pyrinomonadaceae bacterium
GTAGGCAGTAAGCAGTGGGCAGTAGGCAGGAATAAGAACCAACCTCTTTTCCTCCGCTTGTGCAATCAACCCAAGCAGAATAAGGCCTCGGCTAACGAACTGACAACTGGGCACTGGCGACTGACCACGTTCCAATGTTCAATTCAAATAAAAATGCTGACGTTGTAATCATTGGTGGTGGCGTCATCGGTTTGTCCATCGCGCGCGAGTTGGCCCGCCGCGGTGAGCGTGAAGTGACGTTAGTGGAGCGCGGAGAGCTCGGCGCGGAAGCATCGTGGGCCGCCGGCGGCATGCTTGGGCCGCAAGTCGAAGCGGATCGGCCGGACGACTTCTTTCGTCTGGCATGCGCCAGTCGCGATCTCTATCCGGAATTCGCCGGCGCCTTACTGGCAGAAACCGGCGTCGATGTTGAGTTGGACAAAACCGGCACGCTCTATCTGGGCTTCACATCTTCCGATGAGCTTGAAATGCGGCGCCGATTCGATTGGCAAGTGAAAGCGGGTTTACAGATCGAATGGTTGGCTGGCGACGAAGCGCGGCAACTGGAGCCGAACATCTCGCCTCATGTGCGTTGCGCGCTTCGTTTTCCGAACGAGTATCAGGTTGAGAATCGCCGGGTGCTGCAAGCGCTGGCTGTTTCCACCCGAAAGCTTGGCGTCAGCCTGGTGACGAATTGTACGGTGAACTCAGTTCGCAGCGAGAAGGGAAAAGTGGCGGGCGTCGAGACCTCTTCGGGCTTTATCGGCTCACCGGTCGTAATCGTTTCGGCCGGCGCATGGACATCGCAAATTACGCCCGCACACGTTCAGATCGATCCGGTGCGCGGACAGATGCTCTGCTTCAATGCACACCAGTTTGCCAGACACGTCATTTACAGCCCGCGCGGTTATTTAGTTCCACGCCGCGATGGCCGTTTGTTGGCCGGCTCAACCAGCGAACACGCCGGATTCGACAAGCGCGTCACTGACGATGGGGCGCAGTCGATCAAGTCGATGGCGTTTGAGATCGCCCCGCGCCTTGCAGACTTTAGCTTGATCGATTCATGGGCCGGCCTCCGGCCGCGGGCTGAAGACAATTTCCCGGTGCTTGGTCCTGACGAAGAAGTCGCAGGTTTATCCTATGCGACGGGTCACTATCGCAACGGCATTCTGCTGGCGCCAATCACTGCGAAACTGTTAGCCGATTCTATAATTGAAAACACGGCTCCCACAGTACTTAGAAGTTTTTCGCCGCAACGTTTTCGCACGGTTGCAGCGGGAGCCTAAATCTCTCAGTCATGTAGTTCTGATTTACTAGCATGGGTTGGTTTTCACTTCGGTGGCTTTGCCTAAAAGGCAGTTCCAAGGGGGCGGCTATGCCACCTGATGTGCGGAAGCGCTCTGCGCTTCCGTTCGGCTCTATTGGAATTTGTGGGCTGCGCCCCCTGAAGTGTATAGACCGGACAGATAGTGAACAGGTGTTCGGAGACATGGTAAACACTTTTAAGGTTATACCTAGCGACCGAAAGGAGTCGGAGGTATGCCTTGGAGAATCAGTTCCGCCATGTCACAACGTCACGAGTTCGTAATGTTGGCCGGTCAAGAAAAAGCCAATGTCCGTCAACTATGCCGGCAATTTGGAATCAGCTCAGCCACGGCCTATAAGTGGCTGCATAGATTTCAGGCTCACGGCATTCAAGGTCTACAAGAGCTTTCCCGTCGCCCTCAACGCTCGCCGGCGCGGACCGCGGAGGAGATTGAAAAAGCTGTGATTGCCCAGCGGCAACAACACCCAGCCTGGGGTGCACGGAAACTGCGCGCCCGCTTGCTGGCTTTGGGTCACACCCACCTTCCCAGCCCGAGCACGATTACCAGCATTCTGCATCGTCATCAACTGGTCACCAAAGAAGAAGGACTCAAACGTAAGGCTTTGATTCGCTTCGAACATCCCCATCCCAATGATTTGTGGCAAATGGATTTCAAAGGCGACTTTGCGCTGGGTCCTGGTCGTTGCTATCCGCTTACCGTGCTCGATGATCATTCTCGCTTCGCGGTGGGGCTGGTGGCTTGTCCCAATCAAAGAACTGAAACAACTCGCACTGCCTTGATTGAGATCTTTCGTCGCTATGGTTTGCCCTGGCGCATGACCATGGATAATGGCGCGCCTTGGGCCTCTTATCAACAGGGTCGCAGTTGTTACACAGACTTCTCGGTGTGGCTGATTCGCCTGGGCATCCGCTTGTCTTTTTCTCGTCCCCATCATCCGCAAACTCAAGGTAAAGATGAACGGTTCCATCGCACTTTGGGAATAGAGCTCTTACGCGATCGTCACTGGGTCAATCAACATGACTGTCAAAGGGCCTTTGAAAAATGGCGCGCTCAGTACAACTTGATTCGTCCGCACGAAGCTCTAGGCTTAGCGGTGCCGGCCTCGCGCTATCGTGTCAGCGCCCGCTCTTTCCCAGAAACTCTGCTCCCCATTGAATACGATCATCATGAAATTGTTCGTAAAGTCGGCAAACGAGGCCAAGTCAAATATCAAAACCGCAAATTCTTTCTAGGCAATGCCTTTGCTGGTTTATGTATAGCGCTGCGCCCGACAAACACAGACGGCTTGTTGCATGTCTTTTTTGGTCATCAACGCGTCGGCTCTATTAATATCAAACAGGTCCCAATGGATCATTGACATGTGTTTACTATGTCTCCGAACATGTGTTCACCATGTCCCAGGTCTATACAAGTGGGGGGCGCAGCCCCAAACATTTCGGGAGCGGCGCGGAAAGGCGGAGCCTTTCCGCACATCGGGCGGCAAAGCCGCGAACTTGTGGGCCACATCCGTGAGATTTCATTTCCCAAACCGCGACGCTGTCAGCGTCACATCCGCACGCGCCCAGGCCTTCTTGAGTCGCGCTTCGACCAGCGCGGCGTCAGCATCCTTGCCTTGCGCTTTCAAGGCCTGCATCAGACCAAACCGCGCCCAGCCGTTTTCACGGTTGCGCCGC
>DASZDU010000248.1:0-46108 GCA_035941655.1 Pyrinomonadaceae bacterium
GCACGAACAAGTTGATAACTGGTACGCTGGAACGAGAGTTTGACATCCGAAAGTGGCAACCCCCAACTAGCGCACCGTCCACCAGTAACTGCTCGAAACCAGGAGAATTAAAATGAAACGCTTCAAATCAATACTTTGTGCTTCGCTCTTGACCTTGGCCCTGTCACCAGCCGCGTTGGCCGGAAACATCACCACTCGCAGCGGCAACATCACCACTGTCGCCGGTAACATCACCACTATCGCTGGCAACATCACCACGTTGGACATAGTGGATGTAATGCTGACCTTGGTAATCGGATAGTTTCGCTGGCCGCTTCACTTTTGAACGACGCCGGTCAACTTGGCCGCTCTCCTATACAAAGATCGTTCAAAGTGGCGAGAAAACCGCTGATAAGCGCTCGCGGGATGATAGTTGGCAAGCTACATGCCATCGAGCGCTGAGACCGAAGTTGATAAAGCATCGCCGCTGATAGGAAGGTGCAACGTTATGAAGACCGATCAAAACAATTTGGCTTGCAGCTCGACGGGATCACCCTATTCAGTTGGTCGAGCAAATGTTCTGAGTGGTTACATTCACCCTTCGGACTAGCTCCCACGCTCCTATTCCGTGCATCACCCTGGGCTCAGTGTCCCAACCTTGCGCAAGCCCCAAAGCTCTGACTTTTGAACATTGGCAGAACGCCGACCTGTCGCAGTGTCCTCAAAGTCTCACCCAAACTTCACCTGATCTTGGTTAACCATCTAGTCGTGTAAAAGGGAGTCGGGGTTAAAATCCACTCCCTTTCTCCACTTCACCAACCCTCTAGTCAGCGCTCTGTATCGAAATGACAGAACACGGCGCTTGGCGAAGCGCGGGTAGGGTCATGCCAGCCACAGTCGAGTTTAGTTCGTATTCACGGGCAGTGTTGCATGGCGGGAGATTGCCAGAGTTAATCCGGCGAGCAGGTAGAAGACCATCACAACTTCAGAATCACCCCAGTTGTAGTGCACGAGTCCGGAAGTAAAGAACCCGATCAGTCCACCCAGTGCACCCAACACAATTCCTCGATCAAGCCAATGCAGTTTTGGCACCGTGCGCGGTAGGCGCCAAAGAGTTCGCGCGTAAACAAACAGGAATGTCAACCATAACAATAAAGCGGGCACGCCGCGTTCAAGTGCTATTTGCAAGAGGTTAGAATGCATGTGTCCCCATGGTATGCGGCCCTTATCAAACATGCCCCACTCGCGCCAGTGTCTTTTTATCGAGTCCATGCCAATGCCTACCAGCAGGTGGCGCGGCTTGCTAACCAGCAAGTGCACGCCTTCTCGCCATACAGTTTCGCGCCAAGTCGTGGATTGATCTGTTTGATCGATAAAAGAGACGTTGCGTTTTTGCTGGAGCAGGAACAGTCCGGCAATTATCAGTGGTAATGCAACGACCGCAATCAAGATCATCGCACGTTTGCCAATGCCGAGCAGCAGGATGATCAATGTGGACACTAAGCAACCAAGCCACGACGCGCGAGTGACGGTTAAAGACAACGCGCCGCCCAATCCTGCAAGTGCGAACAGCAATAACGCGCCGACCCAACTCCGCTTTACCGGCAGGTTCACAAAGATTCCAAGCGCTAGTGCAATAATCAACTGCAGCATTTCCGCATAGGTAACAAACTGACCATAGAAGCCCGTCGCTCGCCAATCTCGTCCTCGCGTCCAACTTCCTATCCCCAATTGTTCCAGCGGAGTATTGCCAGACAATAAGCTACCGCGCGGAATTCTGAAAACAGGTTCCAGTTCATGACGGTAGGCGAGGACCGCAGCCGGACTTTTATCGTCTTTCAGCAGCGCCTTAATTAGTTCCTGCGGGTCCTGAAGTTTGCGCCCATCGGCTTTGAGGAGCGTATCGCCGTCGCGTATACCTGATTTGTATAGCGGGCTTTCCTCCGATACGGCTTGAACTTTCACGCCCTGACCAACCAGCCGCTCGCCGGCGGTGTAAAGAACATTCACCATGCAAGCCGCAAGCAGTGTCAGCGCAAGCAGGCGCGCGATTCGCATCGAGGGTATGTTTTCGGCGAACAAATACAGGATAGTGAAGAGACTCGCAGCGCGCATTTTTCCGAATGACACCATCGGCTCATAGGAAAACAGCGAGGAAAGTCCGCTGAGGATAAAGAAGCCGAGGATGAAGTAATCAACCGGCGTTCGCGCTGGTTTAGGTGCAGGCCGTAACGCCAGGCGCAGCAGCCAGAGAGCCATTCCGACTAACCAGGCGCTTTGAGTAGCAGCAATCGAATTTGGAGCCGCAGCAGCAAACAAAAAAAGAAAGGCGACGATGGCGCCGTCCACCAATCTCGCCGCCGAGCTGGGTGCGTAAGCTTTCACTTTGCTTGGTTTTGATCAGTTGGAATAGGTTGACGACGACTGTGTGGCTGGTGTGCCGGAGGGTCGGGATCGGAATATGAACCTTCAGGGGTAAACCTCACCAGGCGTAGGCGATTCTTTCTCAATTCATAGTAATAGACTCCGCTTGGCCCATATTGCTCTTCTGAAATCCTACCAATGTTTTCCCGGCCAATTACGCGAAATATTCGGCTCGCCGAACGAAAGCTCCACGGCTCATACCAAACAAATCGATCCAAATTCAGACGACCCAGAACCCGCTCGATTGCGACCATCAATAGCCATCCCCCCGCAGCATGACCAACACGGTCCGCAGAATGATCTTCATATCAAAAAGCAAAGACCAATTTTCAATGTAAAAAAGATCCAGCTTTACCATCTCTTCAAACGGCAAACGATTCCTGCCTGAAACTTGCCACAGTCCCGTCAATCCGGGTTTCATGTCGAGCCGTTTTCGGTGGCGTAGCTCATATGCTTCCACTTCGTAAGGAATCGGTGGGCGCGGACCGACGATGCTCATATCGCCGCTGAGCACGTTGAACAGTTGGGGCACTTCGTCAAGGCTCAGCCGTCGCAGTACCCGACCGACACGCGTGATGCGCGGATCGTTGCGAAGTTTATATGCGGGCCTCTTCGCATCGCCGACATTGGCTTCCGCGTGTCCGGCGATAAATTTGCGCTGATACTCTCGATGTATTTCGCTGTCCGCGTCCATTCGCATCGTGCGAAATTTATAGACGACAAATATTCGTCCGTCCATGCCGACGCGTTCCTGCGCATAGAGGATGGGACCTTTGGAATCAAACTTTATAAGCAGGGCAATCAGCAGCCAAAACGGAGAAAGCAGCGAGAGCGTCAACGCAGCTATGATGATGTCTGACATACGCTTGGTTCCGCGGGCGAAGTCAGAGAGCGGCTCGCGAAATAAACGGATCATCGGCAATGCGCCAATTTGATCGACCTCAGTTTTACTCGGCAAACAATTGAACAGGCCGGGCGCAATGCGAAATTCGACCCCACGTCGCCGGCCACAACGCATCATCACGTCAAAAAGAGCATCACCGTCAACATGCGAGTCCGCGAAGATGACTTCGTTCGCTCCGGCTGCGCGAATTGCTTCAGGCAGGCCTGCGAGGTCACTGACGACCGGAACGCCTTCGTAAGTTTCGCCTACGCTTAAACTGAGCTTGCCGCTGTCCACCGCACCGATCACGCGATATCCGAGTGATGGACTTTCGCGCATTTCCTTGATGCAAAACGCCGCCTCCGGGCCGCGCCCCACTACCAGGGTGGGAATAAGATTGATGCCGCGTAAGCGAAAAAATGTCTGGGCACTGCGTACTGCGAAGCGGATTGCGTAGAAGCTCACCAATGCGATCGCGAAGTCAAGGACGAATACGCCGCGCGCATATGAGAACGCGCGATAGTGGAATCCGCCGCGATATAGAAAGGCAGCGGCCACGATAAGTAAGGAGCCGATGGCGGTCGATTTGAAGACCCGTATGCCGTCGTCCAACAACGAAAACTCCCCGCGCAAGCGATACAGGTCGTAGTAACGCAGGGCAAGCACTCGTATGACAACAACAAAAAGAAGCAGTGCGCCGTACGGAGCGAATCGGGCGGTCCAGGTAAAGCTGCCATCGCCTGTCTGTTGAAATATTGCATTGCCTTCACGAAGGTAAAAAGCAATAGCAAACGAGGCCGCGGCTACCAGGCTATCCGTCAAAAGTAAAGCAGCTCTGATTGTCGGTATGACCCAGTGTGGCGCGCGTGACGAAGCAGGCGCGATAGAAGTTTCGGCGACAGGTTCTTTAATTTGTTCAGCTCTCACTGATGGTGTCGTTGCCAGGGTAATCAATAACGGGTTATCCGCGACGGCACAGCATAACAAAAGTTCACGGCTCAAGTATTAGATCGGCGACTTTGGCGGCCGCCTGCATTGCTCGGCGGGCTTTGGCAATCGGCTTCTTTTGCATGGGCAAAGCGCGAACTTCGTCTGGTGTACAAATCCGCCGCAGCCTTCCTTCGTTTACAAGCTGTTCATCAACTGCGGCCCATTGTCCCAAATAAATCGATGCAGCGGGAACTCCGAGTGCTGCCGCTTCCCGGTTCATCGTGCCGCCGGCGCTGACAACCAGGTCGCTGGAGGCGATCAAATTCGCTCCGTCGAGAGGACTAGCCGGTAAGACCAGGTTTGAACCATAGCGAGCGCCGTAGGTTTTTCGTTGCGAATCGTTGCGCGGCAACAGGACAGCTTTCACGGACGGACTCGTTGACAAACGCTCCAGCAATTGATCGAACAACTCATTCTCAAAACGATGATACAGCGCTTCGCTTGCCGGAGGACGCACGGTCACTAACACGTCGCTCGGACGAATACCGAACTCGCACAGTGTTTTCTCGAATTCAGGGTTGGCATTAAAGTCCGCGAGGTAAACGTCTTCCTTTATGCCGTCGTATCGCCGCACCTTCGCAGGAGACGCGCCAAAACGAGACAACGCTGCTTCCGGAAATGCGCGCGGAACAATAATCCGCGAAGCCATGCGAAAGGCCAGATGGTTCGCCGGCTGATGCTCGTAGTCCATCAGCGTGACGCTTCTCAGCGACAAAGCGCGAGCCGCGAGGATTTGCGAATATGAATTGTGACTGAGTGCCAGGTCCAGCTTTTGTCCGCGACCCCAGCGCGCTAGCGCCATCGCGCGCTGCACCAGGTTTCCTGCTTTGCCGGAAAGTTTTCCACCACCATGCGCGCCAATCACCTGATGAGCAAAGCCCATAGCTTCGGCAAGCTTTACTGTCTCGGCGAAGTCGCGTGCCGTCACAACTATTTCGTGATCACGTTTTGTTAACTCATTTGCGAGCGAGCGGAAGAACGGTACGTGCGGTGAGTTAGCGAGATCGATCCAGATTCGCATTTAGCAGAACTCGACGTCGAGCAGAAACGAGCAACAACATTCAGCTACTCATTCATCTCTGTGCCACCTTAGTGTTCTCTGTGTCTCTGTGGTTAAGCATCGCTCATAACCACGACTCAGGAATGCAGCGCAACCCCTTGCCGGCAAAACTGCCGGCACCGACTACGCAATCTCGATTGCGGTTTTCTCCTCAGTTCCGGATTCATCAGCAGCGATAACACCTCGTGGCAAACGCGTTCCGTTTCCGGCAAGTCCCCCTGCTCGTATCCGAGGCCACGGAATCCGCGTTGCAGGTGAACGGGATTGGGTAGTGAACGCCCGTACTAATCCCTTTGTCCTGCAAGTATTTTGCGCAAGTCATCGCGCTGATCGGTAAAACACTCAACTTCAGTCTGATGCTCGCGTATTGCGCATTGAGATCTACTAAAGGAATCATCTTTTCTTATTTTATTTCGACTAGCTGTCCGCGCGCGCGTAAGGATTGCTCCGCCGCTTCTACTATCTTCACGAGTCTCAAACCAGCCTGTCCATCGGTCTCGGGTTGCTTGTTGTGTTCAATGCAATCGATGAAGTGCTGTGCTTCCGTTTGCAAGGCTTCGGTCGAATCGAGTCGCGGCGCCCACATATCTCCCGAACGATAACTGACGAGCATCTCATACACCGCTTCGGGACTTTGCGACACGGTGACGCCCTTATCGTAAATCTTGACCTTCTCGCTCGGCTCGAGATCGTCGTAAAGGATCATCTTCTCGCTGCCGCCAATCAGCGTGTGCCTTACTTTGACCGGCGTGAGCCAATTGACGTGCACGTGAGCAATTTGCGGATTGGCAAAGAAGAGCGTGATGTAAGCGACGTTTTCCGGCTGACCCGGAATGTGGCTGATGCCGGTTGCGGAGACTGCGGTCGCTTTCGTCGGCAACACGTAGTCCATAATTGAAAGATCGTGAATTGCCAGGTCCCAGATGACATTCACATCATGTTGAAACAGGCCTAAATTAACGCGCACGGCGTCGTAGTAATAAATGTCGCCGAGCGCGCTCTCAGTAATAAGCTCGCGAATTTTTCGCACCGCGGACGTATAAACGAAGGTGTGGTCAACCATCAGAATACGTTTCCGACGCGCCGCTTCATCAATCAATTGCATCGCCTGTTCAGAATTTGCGGCCAGCGGTTTTTCGATCAAAACGTGCTTGTCGGCTTTGAGCGCCGCCATGCCCAATTCGAAGTGTGACGACACGGGCGTGGCAATAACAATCGCATCGAGCGTCGCATCCGCAAACAATTCATAGCAATTGCTGAGGGTATTGATTGTCGGATAACGGACCTTCAACAACCCCAGCCTTTCCATGCGCAAGTCGCAAACGGCCACGACTGTGGAACCCGGCGCTTCCATGAAGTTGCGCACGAGATTGGGTCCCCAGTACCCGTAACCTATCACTCCAACTTTTATCATGCGCAATCCTGCCCGCGCGCCGCATCGCTTGCGGATGCTGGAACTTGATCGCCTCGCTCGCGCACGTCGCCGATTCGCCGCGCTGGAACGCCGGCGACAATTGCATAATCGGCCACGTCGCTGGTCACTACCGCCCCCGCTCCAATCAACGCTGATTCGCCGATCGTGATCCCCGCCATGATCGTCGCGTTACTCCCGATGGACGCGCGCCGCTTCACGCGGGTAGCGATGACCGCCCAGTCAGCTTCAGTTTGCAATTCGCCCTTATCATTGACGGCCCTGGGATACCGATCGTTCGTAAACATCACACCGTGGCCGATAAACACCTCATCCTCAATGGTGACGCCCTCACAAATAAACGAGTGTGATGAGATCTTACAGCGCGCGCCTACGCGGGCGTTTTTTTGTATTTCGACAAATGCTCCGATCTTCGTTTCTGCGTCGATGGAGCAGCCGTAAAGATTTACCAGTTCAGGCTGGACAATCTTTACGCCTTTCCCCAACGACACATTTGAAGCAATCGGCATGTTGTTCTACTTCGTGACTCTTTCTTCCAATAAACGCGCGAGGGCATAAAGCATCCACGCTTGTGTCCAACGCATGTAAGGCGTGTGGACAGTGAAAAACCGCCGTCGTTGGTAATAAAAAAATCCCCGACGGTCGCGCAAATTATGGATGGCCCAGCGCGCGATCCTTTCAGCCAGGTCCGTCGAGGCGCTGTCCAGTTCGCGCAACTCCACCAGTGTCACGATTGCCGTGGCTGCTGCGTGCGCGTCCGCTGGATAAAGGCTGTCATGGTAGTATTTCGGCCACCCGTCCGCAAGAAAGAAGCTTTCAATCCAAAACGTAAAGCCACGCCGCAGTGATGAATCTATATCACTGCCCGAACCAAGGCATTTGGCGATTCGCGATAGTGAGAGTAAGACATAGGCGGTGTGGAAATTATCCACCCATTGCTGCTGAGGCTCTGCTCCGTAGGTCCATGAGCCGTCTTCGTGTTGCCGGCGTGCGACATAACGAGCCGCCCGGACCGCGAGATCGCACAGCTCAGTTTCTCCCGTGACGTTGCCAACGCTCGCTAACGTTTCCCCCGCCAAGAGACTGGCGTTGAAAATCCGGGTAGAGTCTGAAGGCGAGTAGCTGAAACAGATTTCATCAGCCCTCTCCACGGATCGTTTGAGGTCCTTAACAATGAAGTCGCAGCTGCTGCGCGCTATTTGCAGATAATCATCGTCAGCAAAGGCCCGGTATCCTTCCACAAAAGCGCGTGCGGCAAACGCAGTTGGCACGATCATAGGGGTGCCACGCTCAGCAAAGAAGTTGCGACTTTGCCAGGCGAAGTTGTAACCCCAGGCAGCTCCGCTGTAACCCTGGATTCGAGTGCGCAATAACTGGTCAAGCAATTCGCGCGCGCCTTTTTCGGCCTCAGGAGATTTCGTGCGACGATAGTTTGAGAGCGCTGCAAGCGCAAAAAGAGCGAGCCCTTTAGAGTTTTGTTGCGGCGGAACGAGTGTGAGGGAGCGCAGGTTGAATGGAAAGTGCTTGAACGCCTGTGTCCAGATTAGCCGGGCTGCGCGCGAGCGTGTGAAAGGAGTTGACTGGAAAACGCGGCTGTTCAACGCGTCGAAAGGATCATAACCGGCAAAGTCGCGCCGGCTACACCACTGGAACAATTCGGTAAATGCCTGTTCGATAGATTCATGCATCGAATATCAGTGAAAAGTGAAAAGTAAATTCAAGACCTGCGATCAGCGGTGCATTTTCTCTCTTTCGACCTTTCACTTTTCACTTTTCACTTTTCACTCTTTTACTGCTCACTCCTGACCGAGGCCTCGATCCTTCGCGGTGTTTCGATAAAGCTTTCGTGCCAGAGCTCAAACATCAGCAGCGTCCACAAAAGCTTGCGATGATTTGCCGCCCCGCGCTCGTGTTCATCCAGTAACTTCGTTACGTACTCGGGATTGAAAACTCCGGCCTTGCGAACCCGCTCCGGCGAAAGCAGGTCCCGCGCAAGTGGTCGCAATTTTCCCTTGAGCCATTCGGCCACCGGCACACCAAAACCCTTTTTGCCTCGGCGCGTAACGAACGGCGGCAGGTGGTCCTCGATGGCGCGCTTCAGAATATACTTGGTCCTCCGGCCGCGCAGTTTGTAACTTGCCGGTAACGAAGCAGCAAACTCCGCTACCTGCGGATCGAGAAAAGGCGCACGCACTTCAAGCGAAACTGCCATGCTGGCGCGATCAACTTTGGTGAGAATATCTTCCGCAAGGTAAAGGCGCGTATCAAGACTCTGCATCTGCTCCACGAGATCCGTTGAATCACACTCAGCCACCATCGTGCGCGCTTCGCGATAAATGTCTTCGTCTGTCGTGCGCAACACCTCGGGAGTCAACAGCAGTTTCTGTTCAGCCGGATTAAAAGAACCAAACCAAATATGGTGACGCGCCACCGGATCATATTTCGCTCCAGTGACGAAACGAGTGGCCTTGTAGTCGAACGAAAGATTTCGCGTTTTGACTGGCAGCATTCGCACCAGCGGCTCGATTATCCCGGCGCGCAGCGCGCTGGGGATCTTCGCGTAATTCGCAGCCCAGCGATGTCCTTGATACATCGGATAGCCCGCAAACAGCTCATCGCCGCCGTCGCCGCCGAGGGCCACCGTCACATGTTTCCGGGTGAAACGCGACAACAAGTATGTGGGAACCAGCGAAGGGTCGCTGAAAGGTTCATCCATCCACGAACCAATCTCGCTCACAAGATTGGCGGCGAGGTTAGCACTCAGCCGCTCTTCGTGGTGGTCTGTGCCGAGAAACTTGGCTACTGCTCGCGCGTAGGAGGATTCATCAAACGATGACTCCGCGAAAGAAATCGAAAACGTCTTTACCGCTTCCGACGAAGCTCGTACCGCAAGCGCCGCAACGGTCGACGAATCAACGCCGCCGGAAAGCAAAACTCCCAGCGGCACATCTGAAACCAGTCGCAGCCGCACTGATTCGGCCAACAGTTCAAGCAGATGTTCTGCCGCTTCAGCTTCTGTGGGCGGTGGCTGAGAAGTTTTGTAGCTGAGACACCAATACGAATGCGTTTCGACTCTACCGTTGTCGAGCGTCAATGTGTGCGCTGCCGGCAATTTGTTTATACCCTCGTAAATCGTGAGTGGGGCGGGCACGTAATCAAATGACAAATACTGCCGCAGCGCTTGAAGGTTCAGCGAGCTTTTTACCGACGGGTGGGCCAGCAGCACTTTCGGCTCCGAAGCAAACAACAGGGTGTTATCAAACACTCCCCAGTAAAGCGGTTTTTCGCCGAAACGATCACGCGCAATCAAGAGCCGGCGGCGCTTTGAATCCCAGAGGGCAAACGCGAACATGCCGTTTAGATGGTGAATCATCTGGTCCCCATATTCTTCGTAGAGATGGGGCAGCACTTCAGTGTCAGACTGACTTGCGAACGAGTGACCCAGCTGTTCGAGTTGCCGGCGGATCTCGCGGTAGTTATAAATTTCGCCGTTTAGTATTACGGCAACGCTCTTATCTTCGTTGAAGGCAGGCTGTTCACCGGTCACCAGATCGATAATCGCGAGGCGGCGCATTCCGAAACAAGCCCCGTTTGAAACAAGTAAACCTTCCGAATCAGGGCCGCGATGAGTCATGCGCTCGCACATGGAGTGCAGCAGATCTCTTGCGCCTTCAGCTGTCGGCGTGCGTGAATCGAGACTGGCCCAACCGGTTATGCCACACATAGGAAAAACAGTGAAGAGTGACAAGTGAAGCGTGAAGAGTCAGAAGAAACCATTATTGGCCTCTTAGCATTGCTCTTTGTTCTCCGCTCTTGCTCTTCACTTTTCACTCTTCACTTTTCACTGTCGTTAAATCCAATTCTTTCCCGCACCGCGTAGATCGATTTCGCCTGCGACTCGTGATAGGTCCGTACCATCATCTCGGCTAGCAGGCCCATCAGGAACAGTTGCACGCCCAGAACCAGGGTTACCATCGCCACCACCGGCAGAGGCGTTTGAATAAAATCCGCGTGATGTGGCCAGCTCAGAAACTTCATCGAAAAAGCCAGCAGCGCCGAGAATAATGAGACGGCGAAGGTCAGCAGGCCCGCCCAGCCAAACAGATAGAGAGGCTTGGTTTGATACGACGCCATGAATTTGATCGTGATCAGATCAAAAACGACCTTAACCGTGCGCGACAAACCATATTTCGATTTGCCCATGGTGCGCGCGTGGTGCGTGACTGGAAGTTCCGTCACGCGGGCGCCGGCCCAGGCAGCGTAAATAGGAATAAAGCGATGCATCTCGCCGTAAAGTTTGACGTCTTCCAAAGATTCCCGCCGATAAGCTTTTAGCGAACAGCCATAATCGTGAAGTGGGACTTCGCCGATCCAGGAGATCAGACGATTCGCAATCATCGAAGGAATCTTGCGAGTAATAACCTTGTCCTGACGATTCTTCCGCCAACCCGAAACCACGTCGTAGCCTTCATCCAACTTCTCCAGCAGACGCACGATATCGGCCGGATCGTTTTGCATATCGGCGTCCATAGGAATCAAGACGTCACCCGAAGCGGCATCGATTCCTGCAGCCATTGCCGCTGTCTGTCCATAGTTTCGTCGCAGCGCAACCACGCGCACGCGATTATCGAGTGCGGCAATTTCGCGCAAGACCTGCAAACTTCCATCCGTCGAACCGTCGTCGACATAAACTATTTCAGATGCTCGCCCGAGAGCTTTTAAGGCTGCGTCTAACTTCACGTGCAGCGGCCTTAAGTTCGGCTCTTCATTGAAGACGGGAAGAAACACTGACACTTCCGGCTGCTCATCACGGCTGGCCGTTGTCTGTTCCGTGACTATCAGAGTTTCTTCTCCTGGGTAAGTTTTCATAGCTTATGTATAGCAAACTGTTAGTTTGCGAATCATCAGGCTTGTCGGTCACCCCGCAGACTAACAGTTTGAGCTACTCAATCCGTCGGGCCACGCAAATAATAGAAACTCCGAAAGGGAAATTCAGATAACGTAGTGGCCCGCGTTCGGCGCTGAGCAGTTTCCCCATTAAGCCATTCAAAAATCCAATCGTAATGTTATTTTCTGATTCCGGTCGCAGGCCTGTCGCCCGCATGAAGAGTCTACCGAGAAGTATCGGCGCGAAAAAGCTAATGTTCACATACGTTGCGCGCTCAACCTCGAACCCCGCCTCCCGCACCACGCGCCTTAAGTTTTTCATCGTATATCGCCGGCGATGATTACTGACATCGTCCTGAACACCCCATAGAAACATAAACGCTGGCACAAACAACAATGTCCTGCCGCCGCGGCGCAGTACCCGTCGCATCTCTTTCAAGCCGGCAAGATCGTCGTCCAGATGCTCCACGACATCAAGTCCTGTCACCAGATCAAACGACTTGTCTTCGTACGGCAATGCTTCCGCCGCGCCGAGTTTCACATTTTGTAAGCCACGCGCCTGGCAAAATGACAACGCTTCTGCGGATACATCCACGCCCTCTGGTTTGCCAAACTCCGATAGCATTTCGAGATTCGCGCCCGTGCCGCAACCCACGTCAAGTATGTTTAAAGCCGCGTCTTTCTGGGTATGCTCGGCGGCATTCTCGAGATCGCGAACAACTCGCTGCAGGAAACTTCGGATGATTTGCCGCCGACCGACAAACCACCAATGGCTTTCCTCAACCCTGCGCATGATCGCGTAGGTGTGTTGCTGCATTTCGCGCGGCCGCGTTTCGTTAGCGGTGTTAACAGTAGTTGCCATGACACCATCGAAGTCGGAGTGAGATACCGGGAAACATCAGAAAATTATTACCACAAAGTCGATTTCTCTGTGCGACCTTTGTGTTCTTTGTGTCTTTGTGCTGAGCGTTGTCGGGATAATTCACCACAGAGGCACAGAGAACACCGAGGTTATACAGAGAATACTAAACTAGTCTTCGTTAGCATTATCGCGCTCGCGAAACCAGGCGACAAATTTCCTGATGCCGTCTTCAATTTGCGTCCGCGGATCATAATCAAGAATTTGTCGGGCTTTCGTAATGTCGGCAAACGTCTGCGGCACGTCGCCGGGCTGCAATGGCTGGCGGTCGATCTTAGCGGTCGCTACCAATTCTTTCTCGAGCAGCGAGATCAGTTCGCGCAGTTCAACCGTGCGCGACTCGCCGAGGTTGATTACCTCGTAGTCTGTTTTGTTGTACTCAATGGCCGCGCGCACGCCTGCGATGATGTCGTCGATGAACGTGTAATCGCGGCGCGTGGCGCCGTCTCCAAAAACGGGAATTGATTTGCCCTCGGTGATGAGCCGCGCAAACTTGTGAATCGCGAGATCCGGACGTTGGCGCGGTCCGTAAACAGTAAAGAATCGCAAGCAGACGCAGCGGATGCCGTAAAGATGTGTGTACGTGTGACAGATCAATTCGCCCGCTGCTTTGGTGGCAGCGTAAGGTGAGATTGGCAGGCGAATAGGATCGTCTTCACTAAACGGGAGCTTCGCGTTGATGCCGTAAACAGACGATGAGGAACCAAAAACAAATTGCTTGATGCCCTGCTCTCGCGCCAGCTCCAACAGGTTGAGTGTGCCGTTGATGTTCGTTTCAGAGTAAAGCAGCGGTTGCGCCAGCGACGGCCTCACTCCGGCGCGTGCGGCGAGGTGAACCACGCACGTGAAAGTCTGCTGCTGGAAAATCTGCTTCAGCGCCGCGCGGTCGCGAATATCCGCTTCGAACAGGCGATAGTTCTGATTGTTCTGATGACGTCTTACATTCGCGCGCTTGATGGCCGGATCATAGAAGTCGTTGAAGTCGTCTACGACAGAAACTTGCCAGTCGCCTTCAGACAACAAACGATCCACCAGGTGCGAACCGATGAAACCCGCGCCGCCTGTGATTAGAATGCTTCGCATTGATGTTTGTGCTCTGCGCTTTGATCTTCGTGCTTTGATCTTTGTGCTTTGTCCTCGAATTCTTCTCTAACCCTCGACCGTTATGCCACGGACTAAAATGCAAAGTACAAAGTTTAAAGCACAAAGTTCAAAGTATTATTTCTTCGCATAAATCCAAAGGTGCCAGCCCCAGCGAGATGCCAGGCGTGATTCGATCGACCGCGGTAACACTTTTCCGACCACCGGCAGCCAACGCTTGTTGAGAAAATAGGTCTTCAAAACGACTTCCGAGAAATCCTTGAACAGCTCGCGTGCCTCCGTCCTTGAATATACTCGCGCCAAAGGATTGCCGGCGCCGTCCGTATTCTGATTCAGAAACTCCGCCGGTTTCAGGTAAGAATCTTTCTCCGACTTCAGCAGCTTCGCGTGTTCACGAAGCGACTCCAGCGGTTCGCCTGTTATTTTGTGAACCAAACGAATTCCTTTTTCCGACCTTAACAATCGCGCTCCCGCTCGCCGCAAAAGGGAGATGTTGATGCGATAGTTATATGAATCGCGGTGATAGAGCATAACCGCGGCGCGGCCGCGAGGGCGCAGCACGCGATGAATTTCTTGTATAGCTTTTCCTGTCTCTGGCGTGTGATGCAAGACGCCGTGCGAATAAACGAGATCAAAACTCTCGTCCGGGAAGGAAAGATTTTCAGCATCGGCAGTTTGAAACTTGCCCCGAAGGTCAAACAACTCAAAACGTTTCCGCGCCAGATCGACGGCTGCTTCCGTAAGGTCTACGCCAGTGTAATCCGCACCCGCTTCAGCAAACTGCGCTCCGTCTGTGCCGAGTCCACAGCCGATCTCCAAAACCTTCAAGCCGCGCGCACTCGCGAAGTCGGCCGCTATGGGAATGTGCCACTCCTTGGTGTAGCGATGCGCCTCGACCAGCTCGTAAAAACGGCGCGTGCCGGGCGCGGCGTCGGCAAACTTCACCCCACATGGATTCGCCTGCCAAAAAGCGCGCACGCGTTCCTTGAGATTGTCGTTTGCTGCGGACATTTAAGGGGAAGAATAACAGAGCAAAGCGAAGGGCAAAAACACGACGCTTCATCAGTAATTAAGTTGTACTCTTCGCCGGATTGGGCGGTCAGCGGCTTGGCCGTGCCCTCCAGGCTGGGGATACCTGCTCCGGAAGGCTGATCGAGTCTTGAGTTACTGTTTACTTGACAACCGACAGAATCCGTTCGATCAGCTTCGGATCGTCGGGAAGCAGTCCTGACTTCGGCAAACGCGGCGTCAGTGTGGCCCAATTCTTATCCATCGCAAACACCTTGCGAAACAACGGCAACGACTCATCCACCCGGCCCATGTTTACCAGCGCAACTGCGTGCCAGTAGATCATTTCAGCGTTATCGGGAACTAACTTTTCCGCAGCGCTATATTCACGCAACGCGCCTTCGTTGTCCTTATGCTCAACTGCGAGATCGCCGGCGTTCATGTGGTTGTAAGCGCGCCCGAGAGTTACCAGCCGCCGCAATTCCTGCAACGGTTCAGGACTATCATCGACGCGCAAATCAAAGGTGCGGTCCTTCCAAGCCTGGCCCGTCGGTTTGCCTGTGACTACGATAAGCGCGGCGGATTGCCGCCCGCGAATATCTCCACCGACAGCTTGCGCGGCGTCTAACGCCGCCAACATGCGATCGGCAAGATCGCCCTTTGTATTTTCAAAGGCGCGGGCCATAGCCGGCCAAACCTTGTCGTTAGCCATCAAGTTCGCCTGCACTGAAAAGTCTTTGCCTACAAAGTGTCCGGCAGCCTGGATATCGTTTTTGCCGGTCCAGGCATCGACCCGTCCCTGCGAGTCAATCATAGCCACCTGCCGGACGTCGCGGCCCTCGTCTCCGGCAAGCAACGAACGCAGCGCATCTGGCGCGCTCTTGCCGCTGCGCATCAAGTCCAAACCCAACTTGCCGTAACTGGGATCAACGAATGACTGAGTCGCCACCGCGCCCACACCGGCTTCGGCCCACGGCACAATGGGGCCGACAGAAAACCAGTGTGATTGAACAGCGACACCGAGTTCGCCAGTCGCCGGATCGCGTGCAACGATCGAAAACGTGTGAACCGGACGCGGCGGAGTGATGAATTGTTTCTCTTTCTGCTGTTGCGAGCGCACAGCTGGAGCAAGGGCAACTGCCAACATTAAAACGAAGAGTAAACGCATGATGTTTTTGAGTCTCCTATTGTGGTTCGTGCAACAGACCCGCTCGCTACCGCTCCGGTGCGGAATTAGTATGCCCCACGACGCGAGAATTTTCGGCGCAGCTTGCGCGTATTGAAGTAAGAGCTATTCACGAAGCGAATGGATAGAACGGTGTGTTGCGATAGATCCAGAAGAACATGATCACACCAAACAGCGCCCAGATATATTTCGCGTTAAGTTGGTTTCCCTTTAACGGTTTTTCGCGAACGGCTGCAGTTGTGTAGCGCAGCAGTGCGTAGAAGAGAAAAGGCAGCGATACGATCAGAAGCGGGTTGAATTCGAAAGCGGCCACCACGTTGCCATGAAGCAGACTATGAAGGCCACGGGTGCTACCGCAACCCGGACACGTGAATCCCGTTAGCGCTCGAAAGGGACAGACTGGAAAGAAGCCGGTCTTGCCCGGCTCGAAAAAGAATAGATAGGCAGCGCCTGCGGCCAACGTCGCCCACACCAGTGCCATGGTTAAACGTGGATTTATGGTCTCAGCAAAAGTCATGCGGCAGCTAAACTAACACGGCTGTGTTTTGCCATGAAACATGAGAATGCGGTGCGGGTGCAGTTGAGGTCAGCAGTTCAGAGTTCAGCCTTTAGGCTGCGAGTTTGGCGGCAATCGATAGCGCAAGCTAAAGCTTGGACTCTGAGCTGCATGAGTGCCTGCGCTGCTTTTTCCCGATATTGGCAGGACGAGTGGAAAAAAAGGCCGGCTTCTAGAACCAGCCCTTTTTAGTTTGCAGGTATGTTCTGACGAATTCTTCGTCAGATTTCGTGAGATAGATGATTCCTTCAACGATGCCGATCACGCTTGGAATGATGGCCAGGATGCCACAGCTGAGGACCGTTATGAGGAGCATGATGACGCCTTCAGTAGTGTAGCCGAGCACGAACTTGTGAATGCCGAAGGCGCCCACGACGATTCCCAGCACACCGGCGAGTACTTTCTTGTCGGCACCCATCGCCTTCCAATCAGTAATCGCTCCCGAACCTTGATTCACCGACTGCATTGGCTGATAACCGCTCACCGGGGTTAAAGCCGCCTGACAGCTTATGCAGTACTGCGCAGTTTCATCGTTTACAGCGCCGCACTTTGTGCAATATCTACTCATCAATTTACTCCGAACAATTTCAATCAGAAGAATCGCGGTCTGGTAGTTAGTTGAAAACTGAACCAGCCAACCAGGCCGCGATCAAATTTACATATTTCCGATTGCGCTTAAGCCACCGATAAGGACGATGAACAAGACGTAGCACACTATCGCCAGCACGCCGAGTCCGAGCGCAATAAAGCTGAACATCTTCGCTTTCTTCGAAGAATCCATTGCGCCCGCAATGTCACCGGTTGCTACTTTACCGTTTACCTGAGCCGCAAAGATGACGGCCACTACGCCAAGCGGCATGCAACAGAACAACGAAAGAATTGCGGGAACCAGATAGTTGGGAACAGTTTCCGATCCACCTGCGGGTGGGGGTGAACTCCACTGTTGAGACATTTAGTTTCTCCCTCGAGTCACACTAAGGTTTCAGAGCTTACTGATTTTGGGTGCGGCGCGTTCTCACAAACCGGTGCCATAGCTGCCCGGCGCGCCGGGTGTGCCACCATAGTTTGCCGGCGGTGGAGGACCATTGCCCTTGCGCTTCTCGAAAATGGCTACCCCGATAACGCCCCCGAGCGTCGCCAGCAGCGCGAGAACGATCGCGCCTATGATGCTACCGACGATAATCAGGAGCACTCCGGAAAACGGAAGTTCTACACCGCTTCGGGTGAGCTGGTCCTCCATTGCGGCCATTCCGAAGAAAATGGCAAGCGGCAAACCAAGGATGAGGTAGATAATTCCGCCAAACACACCCGCGAGCGCGCCCACTATCGCGCCGTCACCGATCTTAACCGGGATAGGCGAACCTTTGACGTACAGGAAAGCGGCAAGCGCGCCCCCACCGATGCTCCAGATACAGCAGCAAAAACTAGCGAAAGGGATTAACGACGATATGCCTGAAAGTACGCCGACAATCAGTCCGCCGAGAAGTGCTGGCTTTAGTTTGTTGTTCATTTGATCTCAACTCAGAAATAGGTTGGAGAAAGCCGGATAAACCACAAAGTGTCGGATGGAATTAATTTGCGCTGCATAACTAACAAACAGGGCGCAGAATGTCAATAAATTTGACAGATTTTGATTGAAAACAGTCGAGATGAAGTCCGCAGCGGCTCGCAATAGCACCTGGGTCAGCGGTCGGGAAGCCAGGAGACGCCGGTACTGATGCCGTTTCAATATTGAACTGAAGTCAGCAACTATGGATAAAGGTGTGCAAGCCAACACAAAATCGGTACTAATCGTGTGAAGTTCGAGTCAAACTGCATCACTACCTGTATGGCGCCCTGCTCGACAAACTGAGTTTTGTCGGACATTATTCTTGCATGTACGAATTCGCAGTAGCTCCTGCCGTCACCAGTATTCGCCGTCGCGGCGTCGAGATTGCCGAAGTCTCGCCGGAGAGCCTGGGGTTTGAGTTGGAGCTGGAATCCGGAGACCGGATTACCAAGGTCAACGGGCGGACCGTACGCGACTATCTCGACTTTCGCTTTCAAACCTCTGGCGAGACCGAGCTTGTGCTCGAGGTTAGAAAAGCCAGCGGTGAAGACTGGGAGCTGCAGATTGAACGCGGCGAAGGCGAGGATTTTGGGCTGAGCTTTGAGCAGATCGTTCCGCGTCAATGTGCCAACGAATGCATTTTTTGCTTCTGCAACGGCAATCCCGTCGATGCCCGTCCGTCACTCTTCATTAAAGACGAAGACGTCCGGCTGTCGTTTCTCTACGGTAACTACACCACGCTCACTTCCATTACTGAAGACGAGATGCGCCGAATTGTCGAGCAGCGTCTTTCGCCGCAGTATGTATCAGTGCATGCAACTGACCTGGACGTACGCGCCTATCTGCTCGGAATCGATAAGCAGCGCGCCGACATTGCTCCCAAACTCAAACGGTTGTTGGAGGCAGGCATCGAAATTCATGCTCAAGTGGTCCTTTGTCCCGGAATCAATGACGGTCAAATCCTGCGAAAGACAATCGCGGATCTTGCGGCTGAGTTTCCCCGCATTACCAGCGTAGCGATCGTTCCGCTCGGCTTGACGCGATATAACACGGATCCTCGTCTCACTGCAGTCACACCTGAATTCTGCCGGCGAATAATTACTGAAGTCGCGGCTATTCAGTCGGAGTTCCGCAAGACACTGGGAACAACCTTCACTTTTTTGGGCGATGAAATTTACCTGCGCGCAGGGAGGCCGGTGCCGGCGCGTTCACACTATGGCAACTACCCGCAGATCGAAGACGGCATTGGCATGGTCCGCTCCTTCACAACACAATTCGCTTCGCTGCTGAAACGTCTTGAACGTCGTCCAACCAGACTGCGAAAAATGCGCGGGACGCTTTTGACCGGCACACTCTTCGCACCCGTCATCAGATCTTTGATTGAAGGCTTGAACTCGAGCGTGGGCACCGAATTGTGGGTAGAAGCCGTTGAAAATAACTACTTTGGTGGCGATGTTTCCGTTGCCGGCTTGCTGACAGGCAGCGACCTGGTTTCTGCGCGTGAGCGCCTGAAGGGCGACTTCGTGATCATTCCCAGGACCACTCTCAAGAGCGACGAAGAAATCATGCTCGATGGCATGACACTCCAGGAACTAACCGGAAGACTCGATCTGCCCGTTCACGCTTTCGACTTTCAGTCGTTTGCACAGTTTCTTTCAGCCAACTGAATCACACGAGCCATGACGGCCCCCGAACCACACGTCGCAGCTTCGTCGCAAACTCCGGCGCCAGCTAAAATTCTCGACGTCGGCTGTGGACAAAACAAGTATCCCGGTGCCATTGGAATAGATTCAAATCCGCGCGCTCACGCAGATGTTGTTCACGATCTCGGCGTCGTGCCTTATCCGTTTCCCGATAACGAGTTTGATCAGATTATTTGCCGTCACGTGATAGAGCACGTGCCGGACGTGATGTCATTCGTGAGCGAGCTTCATCGAATTACCAAACCGGGCGGCACCATCAAAATCGTTACACCTCATTATTCGAATCCCGACTGGCCCACCGACCCAACCCACCGCAACCACTTCAACAGTTACTCATTTACCTGCTTCATGCCTGATCGGACTCCGTTTCCGTTTTACACCACGGTAGAATTACGGCCCATTCGCACTTACGTTACGCTTGCCAACCTCTGGCGCGCGTTGGGTATCGAGTGGATAACTAATCTTGACCAGCGCCGGCCCGGGCTTCGCTTCACACGCAAGTTTTGGGAGTTCTATCTATCGAACATCTTCCGTGGGAAAGAACTGCATTTCGAGTTTGAAGTGATCAAGCAGCGTTGAGCCGCCAATGAAATAGCCACACCCGCGCGCAAGTCGATTCAGGAATTTGAACATTAATCCAAATTCCCGGATGTCACGATGATTTACTTCTTATCGTCTTCTCAAATCCGGCGATTTTGTCGTCCCGACTTCGCCTCCCCGTCGGCATGATTATTGCAATTTTGCCCTCGTCTGCCATCGGTCCGGTTCGTGGGCTTCTTCAATCAGCAAAAGAGATTCCAACACGTCTTTGCTAACTTCGGAGGACTTTCAGATGCGAAAAGCTTTTCTGTTCCAGCTGTCGCTAAGTTTGGCGATAGTTCTTTTCTGCACGTTTTCACAACCTCTCGTTACGCAAGCACAAATAACGAGAGGCTCTATAGCAGGTTACGCACATGATCCTACTGGAGCTGTCGTGGCCGGCGCCGAAGTCAGAGTGCTCGCACCGACGACGAATACCTCTCGAACGACTACAACCGACGACAATGGCTTCTATCGTATAGGCGCCCTTGACCCGGGAACTTACACCGTCGTGATCGAAAAACAAGGCTTCACCAAAACTGAAAACCGCGAGGTTAGGGTTAACGCGGCAACTGAAACGACTTTTGATGTTCAGCTCGCAGTCGGTAACGTCGCCGAGTCTGTCGATGTTACAGCCGCAGCTGAAGGCATTACTCTCAACAAGAAGGACGCCACTCTCGGCGCCAATATGACCAGCCGGCAAGCTGTGGACCTTCCACTGTCAGCTGCCCGCGACATTAACCAGTTGGCAATTCTGTCGCCCAACGCGTTTCCGGCTCCCGGATCGACTCAAATTTCGGTTAACGGTCAGAGAGCGCGCAACAACAACTTTACGATCGATGGCACGGACAACAATGACATCAGTGTCACACTCGCTACCTCGACAATAATTCCTGAGGCTGTTGCCGAGTATCAGGTGTTAACCAATGCATACAGTGTTGAGTTTGGGCGCAACTCGGGCGCACAGATTAATATCATTACCAAATCCGGTGGGAATGATTTTCACGGTGATATTTTTGAGTACTACCGCGGCAGCCGGCTGGATGCGCTGACTAACCGCCAAAAAGTCGCCGGCTTAACGCGACCGAGCAGGCTCGTACGCAATCAATTTGGGTTTACTTTCAGTGGGCCGGTGCATCTGCCACGATTTGGTGAAGGTGGTCCCTCAATTATCAGCGGCAAGGATCGCACGTTCTTCTTCACGTCTTTTCAGGAAGACCTTCAGCGTGCTGGGGCTACGTTGAGTGTAACAACTGTGAGAATACCGACTCAGGCAGGCTTTGCGGCGCTCAGTACCGTTCCGCTACGCGCCGCCTCCGGGTCGGTTCCGGCGCAATCTGCTGGAAGCCGGGCACAGATACTGAATTCGCTTTCGTTTCTGAACCGGATTTACGGTTTGAACCCGGTCTTCGCCAACGTCAACTCCACAACTGCGGTTGTTAATGGCACAGCAATTCAAACTGGTCAGGTTCAGATTGCGCGCTCGGCCCCAACCGACGGATTCAATTATCTGCTCCGGTTTGATCACAAAATGAGCGATAAAGACAATCTCACGTTTCGCTATACCCGAGACGCCGGCTACTTCATTAATCAGATCAGCAACACGCAGTTTGGTGAAACATTCGCCGGTGCGCAAAATCTGATCGATCAAAACATGGCCTTGAGCGAGACTCACGTTTTCACACCGGGGCTGGTCAATGAATTTCGCGGCTCTTACATTCGTCGTAACCTGTCGTTTCCCGAAAATGATGGCGTTACGCCGACCACCACGATCACCGGATTCTTTCAGATCGGTGGAGACAACAATTTCCCACAGGGACGCATACAGAACAGCTATCAGTTCACTGATACGCTGAGCTGGTTGAAGAATCGTCATTCCTTTAAGTTTGGAACCGACATTCGTCACATTCACCTCTTCAACCAAGCCGCGTTCAACATCAAGGGGACTTTCGCGTTTTCTAATTTCGCCAACTTCATGAACAACGTCGGCACCTCTTTCGAGCAGGCCATCAACGTCGCTTCATTCGACGCTCGTCAGTGGCAGCAGAATTATTTCGCGCAGGACGATTTGCGGGTCAATCAGAATTTGACGTTGAATCTAGGCCTGCGATATGAAACCGCAAACTATCCTTTTGGTTTCTTCGGCGCTACCGACGCTCAATCACTCGCGGCACTGGTCCCGGGACCTGCGAAGAGAGACAACAACAACTGGGCGCCGGCCATCGGTTTTAACTACAGCCCACGCGCGATAGAGGGTATTTCCGGTTGGCTCTTTGGTGACGGTAATACCGTTATTCGGGCTGGGTACCGGAAGAATTACGACGTGTTGTTTTACAACATTCTAACGGTAAACGCCTCAAACTTCCCCAGGGTTGTTACCGGCCGGGTTGATAACCCAGTTGATATTTTCCCAAATGTTGCGCCCGTATCCGGTTCGGCAGTTTTCAATCCGCTGGCCGTCTATGTCAACAGCCCGGTCGACCTTGAGGATCCTCAGTCTCATATCTACAGCCTAACGATACAACGCGAATACGGCCGTAGTTATGTATTGGAGTTTGGCTATACCGGTAGCAAATCGCAAAATCAGATCAACCAATTACAAGCGAACAACGCCACGCTTACGGAAGCGCAAGCAGCACTGGTTCGTTCCACCAACAATCCACTGTCGATACCCTCGGTGCAGTTGCGTCGCGAGTTTCCACAGTTTGGTTCACGAACGATCATTGCGAGCACCGCGAAAGCTCGATACGACGCCGGCTTCGTTTCCTTCAACCGCCGGCTTGGCGGCGAAGGGTTCCTGAAAAATCTGCAACTGGGTGTCGCCTACACGTTCAGCAGGCTGATGAGCAATAACGACGAGTCGTTGGGTGTGGGAGCGATCACGGCAGGCTCGCCGCAGGTTCCACAGGACTTCAAAAACTACGACGCAGAATGGAGTGTGTCGGTGTTCGACCGCACTCATCGTTTTGTCGCCAATTATGTTTGGGAGTTCCCGACGCCGGGGTTCGCTGCTAACAATGGAGTCCTCAAACGGATTTTCGGCGGCTGGCAGGTTTCGGGCGTCAGCTCAGGTACATCAGGTCAGCCATTCACTATCCTTGCCGGTGTCGACACGAACGGCAACGGCGCGGGCGGGGATCGTCCAGATGTGAATCCAGATGCTCCGCTGGTTGTAGATCCGGTTACAGGAAATCTTCGTACATTCACCGCACCGGGCCGCTTCATCGTCCCCCGCAACACTACGGGCGCTATCCTGACTTTCAGCATGCCAAACGGCGGCGGTAACCTTGGCAAAAACACCTTGCGTGCACCCGCTAATTTCATCACGAACCTAGGCATCCAGAAGAAGTTTTACTTTGGCGAACGAGCAAGATTTGCTTTGCGCGCAGACTTCCTGAACGCCTTTAATCAGGATAACTACGGTATCCCGGTTAACAGCTTGAGTAATGCGGCTTTTGGCCAAAATACTAACAACTGGGGTAACCGCTCCATCACCCTGGGAGGTAAGTTCAGCTTCTAGCGGCGAATCTCTTATGTGAGGACGAACTTACCCTCATGTGAATATGCGGAGGGTGCCTGCTTCGGAAGGTGCCCTCTTTCTTTGTGTCCTGGCTCGCGATACGATGGCTGTCGTTAAGCAAAGGAGGATAAACATGAACGCGCGAATCGTTCTTCTTGCTATAGCTCTCTACGCCGTGGCCGCAAATCCGACGTTCTCACAAGACGCTTCCGCTCCGCTGGCCATCTTGAAATTGAGTTGGGAAAGAGAACGCCTCACGATGAACCCTTCGATGGCCCCGCTTGCCTCCGCCGACGAGTTGGTCGAAACTTCCCGCCGCGAACGCCAGCTCGCTGCCGCCAGGAATTCCAATGATATGGGGCGCGCAGGACGGCTCGAGACAGATACCATCAATCACACGGCAGCTGCCGCGAAAGCTCGCGCTGGCGAACTGCCGCGAGACGGTTATCGCTACAAGGTCACACTGAGGAACGATACGGATAAGATCGTTAAATCCGTCGAGTGGGACTACCTATTCATCGACCCTACAACTAACGAAATAGCGATGCGTCATCAGTTTGTGAGTGATGAAACGATCAAGCCAGATAAGTCAAAAGAAATTAGTGTGCTGTATCTTGTGCCGCCGGTGAAAACGGTAACCGTCCGCATGCTGGTGAAAAAAGATGCGCTGCCGTTTACTGAAAAAGTCGTGGTCGCACGGGTTCGATTCGCTGACGGCTCGACATGGCAACCTAATTAAACTCCCAAACACAATTAAGGCTAAGCCGTATCCGGTAACTGTTAGTTTGCGGGCATTAAACGCCATTCACCATCGCAACCAACAGTTTGCTTTACACAGATTATTTTAGTAGCGCCGCTTGCGGACTCAGGATTAGGAGATGCCAGCGTTGGAAGGTAGTAATCGGTTCACTTGGCAGAAGTCTGACAAAGGCGGTTTGAAAAAATAGCTTTTCCGGGCTGGTCCACTCAAGCCGAATCGCCGGATTGAAAGATGAAGGTATCGCCGACGGCGCGGCGCTCTCCGCCGCTTTCGTGTCATTGGTATTGGTCTCATCCTTTTTCTTTGCGCCCGCGGTCTTCGCTTCATAAGCGCGAGAAGCACTTACCAGCGCCTCGCGCAGTCTGATGCGTGCTTGTGTGGGTTTTGTGCTGGCGGCGTCATAGATCGCCAGGTCTGTGTCGAACGCGGTAGCGACCTTTGAAGCGTCGGGGCACCAGACCGGCAACGCCTCCGTCAACTCGTCGTCCAGCAAACGCTCCTTGCCGTCCAGCGTAATCAAACGCGGTCTTCCGACGGGGAGTTTATATTCCCTCTCGCGCGCGTCCCACTCACTTTCCTTGCAGGCCATTGCGACTAACGCGTGATTGTCAGGCGCCCAGGATAAGTGGAAATAGATCAGCCCTTCGCGTGAGGTTAGCGGCTTCAAATCGTTTCCATCGCGGTTGCAGATGTAAATCTGTTCGGTCGCAAAAAGCGGTATGGCTGCGAAGGCGGGAGCGACAGACGGCAAACGAACCGCTTCTCCTGCCGCGGGCGGTTCGGGCAAGTTATCGCCCGAAGGCGTCGGAGTTGGCGTCGGCGTCGGCTTCAGACTTTTGTGACCAATGAAGGTAATGAAGTTTCCATCCGGGGACCAGGCGACTGTTTCCGGAAATACGCAACCAAGATCGGGCGGCGTCAGATTTCGCAGGAATATACCGTCAGACGAATAAAGGTCGAGGTGAAACTCCTGGCTGGGCACATCCACGGATCCATAGAGCGCCAGCGCCCGCTGACCGTCAGGCGAGCGTACGGTCCTCACAAGCGCATCGTCCTGGCGGCGTGTGTTGAAATCAAGTTGAATCGCTTCAATCTTGTCGTCAGCGTCTTCAGTCTTGATCTCTGCCGGCACCCCCACGTCAGGTTCAAACCGATAAGCAAGGCGTTGCGCTGGAACATCACGCAGGACGAGTGGGCGCACTTCCTGACGCGGCATTATTGAGCTGCACGAAGTGCTCACAGAAATCAGCGCCGCAACGATTAGAGTTGCCATCAACCTTTCGCTTATTTCTATCAAATTATTGGCCGCGGGTTTGCGCGGATAGGCGCGGTTGCGAAAACAATTAAGAGCCCGGAAGCGAAGTTTTTTCAGAATTGAATAACCCGCGTTAACCCGCGGCCGTCTTTTTTCTCGTAGCATCGTCTGGTCAGCGGCCATACACCAGCTCTCGCGAGAGCACCGGATCGAGCGCGAGCAGGGCGCGGATCGTATTACGCGGCGACAAGTGATCTTCATCGCCTTCGTCCTGGCTCACGCAATTGTGTTCCAGCGAGCGCGACATCCTTCTTGCTAAGGGTTCATAGTTTGGCGACCCTGCAACATATGAACGTGTCACCATTGCGCCAACCAAATCACAGGTCAATTCCTCGGCTCTTTGATCGTGAACCTTCATCGCCGTCAGCTTCGAAGCACGATTTCCGACCGCCGCGAACAGCAGACTTAAACTATCTTCCGATCCATCTGCAATGTGCACTAACTCATGGGCCAGGACGCTGATGATTCCTTCATCTGAGGGCAGTCCGGCAAGGAAAATTGTTCCAAAAACAATTGTGCGCGGGTTGCGGAGAAACACTGACGCGTTGTCTCGTGAATCCACGTCTGGACGAATACTCTTTACTGACTCCACGTGAGTGATCGCCCTTTGCAGTCGCCGGCCGTGAGCTCTCGACTGACGGAAACCGTATTCATTCGACAGTCGCCTAAGCGACAACACGACCAGCGATTTGGCGACGGGCAATAATCGTTGCGCGCGCTGGGCGCCGGCCACCGCCTCCGGACGTCGTACCGACAGCGACGGTCGCGCCTGCATGTCATCTATGGGTACGCTGCCTTTCGGATCTCTTATACGTTCTTTGCAAACAATGTCACTGGCCAACTCAACCATTTCGCGCGCCTCGGGAGTCAACGCATCTCGCGAATGGCTGGTCAGAGGAACGTCTGTTTGTGCTCTTGGTTTTGGTCGCTTCTGGCCAAGCGCAAACAGGAGGCCGCCACTGAGGCTCAACAAAAGTACTAACGTCACAAAGGCGCACGACTTAGCTGACAGCCTTGAAGGTGTGCGCGGGCAGTGACGAGTTCGCTTTTGAATCCACATGGTTGGAGTGATTTCCTTAATTTCGTGTGAGTTCGTGCGTTTCCTTATCGAGACATATAAACGAATAACGAAATCACATTAAAGATATTCAAGGAGTTCAGAGTTCAAACTTTAGTTTGTCTGGGTGCGAAGCAGCAAGCTAAAGCTTGAAGTCTAAATCACAGGCTTGCTGTGTCCTTAGCGATTGCGCCATTCCGGTCTGCGTTTCTCGATGAAAGCATTGATGCCTTCGGTTGCGTCCTGGGTTTTCATCAGTTCATTTAGGTAAAGCGTTTCCACCTGCTTCAGTGCCGTGTGAAGCGGACGCCCCTGACCCAGTGAGATCGCTTCTTTGGTCAATTCAAGCGCCGCCGCCGAAAGATTTCGAAACCTGGAAAGTAACTCAGATGTTTTTGGTGCAAGCTCGTTGTCCGGTAGCACATAATTTACCAGGCCCAGCCGCGCGGCTTCGGTGGCATCAATAAGCTCGCCGGTCAGGATTAACTCGCGGGCGCGCTTATCGCCGATGATGCGAGGTAACAACACCGCGGCTACTGGCGGAAACACTCCAAGCTTAATTTCAGGTTGACCAAAGTGCGCTCTCTCACTGGCGATTACAATGTCGCAGGCAGCCACTAATTCGCAACCACCACCAAGAGCTGCGCCGTCGACTACCGCAATCGTTGGTCTGCTGATTTGCTCCAGATTCAAGAATATCGAATGAAACGAATCCAGCATTTGAAAGATCGTCTCTTCAACATGCTCTTCCACCGCGACTCCCGCACTAAAAGCACGACAGTCGGCCGCTGCGTCAAAAACTATGGCCACCAATTCCCGCTCGTGGCCACACTGGTTCAGCACCTCGTTGATCTCCTGCATCATCGCGATGTTGAAGATGTTGACCGGCGGCCGCGCCAGCGTAATGCGGGCGACGCGATCGTCGATACTGAACTTGATGTGTTGATACGTCATCTAAAATAGTCCAATGTCAAACGTCAAACGTCCAACGTCCAATGTCCAACGTCTAAAAACCGCCGCAATCTAAAGATTGAACTCTGAACTTCTCAGTGACGCCGAACGTCGAAGCTTAATCGTTGAAGCCGACATTAAACTCTAAATCATTCGGACGTTGGACGTTGGACATTGGACGTTGGACTTCTTGCCACAAGCCACGCTTCATAGATTCGTTTCTGGGCCTCAGTTGGATTATTCACTGGCACGATTCGGTAGGTCGACTCTGCTTGCCCACCTAGTTTAATAAGCAGCGTACTCAGATCATCCGAGCGAAAAATTGTTAATGTCACTAGATCGCCCGGGTGTTTCTCCTTCATGCGCTCGTCGAAGAATTCTTTATTCGCACGCATGTTGCCGAGCGCAACAATCTGATCGCCGGTGTTCAAACCTTGTTCGTACGCCGGGGAACCCGCATACACGCGCCTGACAACCAGCCGCTCGCCATCCTGTGCCAGGTCTGCTCCGAGATATGCTCCCTGCGGAGCCTTTCCTCCCTCGTCGTTGGAAGTTCTGTCCAGTCGCAAACCAGCCACTGCCAAAGCGGAATCGTAATCAAGCTCTTCTCGACCGCGCACATATTTCGCAAAAAACGGTTCCAGACTCGAACCGGCCATCAGTTCGCAAGCTTTCTGAAAGTCCTCAGGCGAGTAGTTTTTGTCCTGCTTGTAAAACTCCGAATAGAGGTAACGCATTACGTCATCAAGCGACTTCGCGCCATTGCTGTGCTTGCGGATTTCCAGATCCAGCAACAGCCCCAGAATCGCGCCTTTGTCGTAGTAGTCCACCTGCGAGTTGATCGAGTTTTCATCCTGTCGGTAATACTTGATCCACGTATCGAAGCTGGCTTCTTCGGTGCTCATCACCAGGCGACCCGGCGTGTTTTGCAGATCCTGAAAAGCCTTAGCCTGCTCCTTCAGAAAATCTGTCTCCGATGCGAAACCAGCCCGGCGTAAAACAATTCGCGCATAATAGTCGGTGATGCCTTCGGCCACCCACAGTAATCTGGTGTAATTCTCTTTGGTGTAATCAAAAGGGCCGAGAGCGTCAGGCCGAATTCTTTTGACGTTCCAGAGATGGAAAAACTCGTGCGCTACCAGCGAGAGAAATCCGCGGTAGGTCCGCGGGCGCGGCGCGTTCGGACCGGCTGAGTTCACTCCGGATCTCTCTTTCGGTTCGGGTCCGAAACCAAAGCGCGGATATCCAAGTGCGGTTGAATTCAAGTGTTCCAACCCGCCTCCGGTGTTCGATCTCAGGTGAAGAATGAAAGTGTAATCGTGGTAAGGAATTTCTCCACCCATCAATGCGACTTCCGTTTCGACAATCTTTTTTACGTCCGCGCGCATCTTCTCAGGATCGTAGTTGCCGTCGCCGTCGATTACGATCCGGTGCGGCACTCCCTTAACTTCAAACGAGATTGTTTTGAAATTGCTTACTTCAACCGGTGAGTCGTAAAGGATGTCGAAACTCTCCGCGCGAAACATATTTTTCTGACCCAGAACCGGCGGCAGTCCGGTCGCGACCTTCCACGGTTGTGGCGCAACCACACGCAGCGTTGAGGGTGATTTCAAATATCCTTCCGGGTACATCAAGAGCGCGGCGTTGTTCCAGAACGCATGTTCAGAGTTAACCTCATTCGTTCTAACGGAAAGCTCGTTTGCGTACACGCGATAACTCGCGCGCCAATCACGAGCTCCATTGGTAGTTATGCGCCAGGAATTTTTGTTTAGCTTCTCCCACCGCAGAGGTTGTCCTGAAGTATCAGTGGCGACAAAATCCTGAACGTGGCGTTCAAATTCTCTAATGAGGTAAGAACCCGGAGTCCACACTGGCATTACCAGCAGTTGCTCCTGTGCAACCTGCTCCGCCGCCCCACGTTTGATTCGCACTTCCACATCCAGCATGTGCGTATGCGGTTTCGGCATGGATACTGTGAATGCGATCTCTGGCGCCGCATCTTTCGTTTGCGCGTTCGCCGAAAATGTCAGGCCCACGGTCACAACCGCGACACTCAGCAGTGTGAGCGCAATTCTTAAATATTGTTTGCGAACCAGTTGTCTCATTGGCGAATTTCCTGCACGTATGCGATGGGATAAAGTATGTTACTACGAAGCAGTTCGACGAACCTAAAAACGGCTTCACGTCGAGAGTTTCACCGGTTACTGCCACTGAGATTGTTTCGCCAAACTTTTGAGGGAGACTCTGACGATATCGAGCCGAATCTTTGTAACCTGAAAGAGGACGAGAATGAAGGTTGTAACCTGCAGCAGTTGTTGGACTAAGAATCGCGTCGATCCACAGCAAGCCGCTGAGCAGATTGCGAAGTGCGGCAAATGTGGCACGCCCCTGGATGTGAGCAATGCCGAGGGGACTTCCGATGAAACGAAGCCGCTTATCGTGACTGACGCAACCTTTCAGAGTGCCATACTGGAAAGCAGGGATCGTCCGATTTTGGTTGACGCCTGGGCTCCATGGTGTGGGCCTTGCCGTATGGTTGGGCCAATCATGGAACAACTGGCGGCTGAGGCCCATGGTCGATATCGCATTGCCAAGTTAAACGTCGATGAGAATCCGCGCACGGCTTCTCAGTTTCAAATACAAAGTATTCCTACCATGCTGGTGTTCAAGAACGGCACGCTCGTCGATCGGATTGTTGGCGCTCAACCAAAGCCCGCAATCACAGCGAGGCTGCTGAGCCACGTATCTCTTAAAGCTTAGGGGAAAAGGGGAATGGGTAAGGGGGAAAAAGAAAAACATTTTCCATTTCTGATTTTTCATCTCTCATTTGCCACCACCAGCAACAGCCGCCATCCCAATTGTTTAGAAAGCGGACTTGTCCGCCTCGCACGGCGGGCTCAAGCGCCCCGATCTAAAACGGCGAGGCGTAAACTCCTGGTGAACTGCCCCTACGCAAAGAATTGCGGCGCTCGGATCGTAGTTGCGATGACAAATGAAAAATGAAAAATGGGAAATGGAAAATGTCCTCCTCTTTACCCGTTTCGCACTTAGGCTGTTACTATCTGGGGCGCTCTTAACATCTCCGCGGGTGAAGGATTTTCTGCATGTTTAGAAAAATAATATCCACCTCCGCTTCCTGGGTGCCGCTGGTATTGCGACTCCCGCTGGCCGTGATCTTTATCGGCCACGGGGCTCAGAAAGTGCTCGGTAGCTTCGGCGGGCCGGGGCTCGCCAAATTCACAAGTTTCCCCGCGCCGTTTCCGTTCATGCGGCCCGCATGGTTATGGATGGGCGCTGCTGCCTTCGCGGAGTTGATCGGTGGCGCCCTGCTGTTGCTGGGGTTCCTGACCAGAGTCGGCGCGTTCTTAATTGCGTGCACCATGTTGACGGCAATCATTGGCGTTCACTGGCCGGCATTCTTCGGCGCGAGTGGGTTGGAATATCCGCTGGCGCTGCTGGCTATGTGTCTGGCGCTGCTGGTTTCCGGTGGCGGCATGGCCTCAGTCGATCGTTCGCTTTCAAGCGGCCGCCGAAGATAACACCCAGGTAAATCGTGAATCGTAAATCGTAAATAGTGGTTGTGCGCTGGGAGCGCTCACTGTTAGATCTGTCGAACGGCGTACGCCACCTCAATTTACGATTTACGATTCATTTTTGGCTGACTAATGAAACGCTCGCCGCTCGTCGTCATTTTCACGACAGTATTCATCGATCTCGTTGGTTTCGGTATTGTCATTCCGGTGTTGCCGTTCTACGCCGAGGGCTCACGATTTAACGCCACACCTCGCACGGTCGGACTGCTGTTCGCCTCATACTCCGTAATGCAATTAATCTTCTCGCCCATTCTCGGGCGCCTTTCCGATAAATATGGTCGGCGGCCCGTCTTATTGATTTCGATCATCGGTACCGGCATTGGCTTTCTGATTCTTGGTTTTGCAAATACGCTTTGGCTGCTCTTCGCAGGGCGAATCCTGGACGGTATTACCGGCGGAAACATTTCCACCGCTCAGGCTTACATTGCCGATATTACGACCACGGAAGATCGCGCGAAGGGAATGGGATTGATCGGCGCGGCTTTTGGTCTCGGTTTTATTTTCGGCCCAGCCATCGGCGGCATACTGAGTCGGTGGGGCATTGGGGTGCCCTTTCTCTTTGCCGCCGGTCTATGTTTCGCAAACGCTTTGCTGCTCTATTTCACACTACCGGAAACCGTGACGCCCGATCATCCTGCTCGCGTCTCCGCGGCCGGCGGGCGCGGCTTGTCCCAACTGCTGCAGTCGCTGCGTAATCCACGCCTGGCTTATGTCCTGATCATTTACTTCCTGTTCATTGTGGCCTTCTCGATAATGACGACCTCTTTCTCGCTGTACACAATGTTTCGCTTCGGCTACGACGCGCAACACACCGGCTACCTTTTCGCTTACGTCGGCATCCTCGCAGTCATCGTGCAAGGCGGATTGATTGGTAGGCTGGTGAAGCGCTTCGGCGAATTACTTCTGGTGATTATTGGCGCTTTTTTGTTTGCCGGGAGTCTGTTTGCGGTTCCGTTTGTTGGACCGGAAACAGGCGGTCTGTTGGCGTTACTTGTGGGTGGTGGCTTGTTCTCAATCGGGAACTCTTTGTCGGCACCTTCTTTAACCAGCCTGGCTTCGAAAAGCGTGGGTGCGGGCGAACAAGGAAGCGTGATGGGCGTGACGCAGTCGGTGGCGAGTTTGGCGCGAGCGGCTGGACCAGCGCTGGCGGCGATGTTGATTCACAGTGCGATCGCGTATCGCGGTGCAGATGGTCAACCCCACTTCATGAGCGACCGCTCTCTGTTTGTAACTTTTTGGACCGGCTCGGCAATCATGATCCTGGCTCTGTTGCTGGCGATCTATTACTCGACTCATGAAGTCAGTACGACCTCGGGGTAGCGAGTGAGCGTAGCGCCATACAGAACCGAGCGCAGTAGCGCCGGATCCTAAAGTTAACGTCGGTCCAAAATGCGCCATCCCGGAGTTGACTTCAGCATCCGGCGCAACCGCCCTCTCGGTTCTGTAATCGCAACTAGAAGAATCGGCGCAGCAGATAGAAAATCAGGCTCAGCGCGAGCGATACCAGCAACATTGAGACAATCGGAATATAAACTTGCGCGCGCTCGCCTTCGTAATGGATGTCGCCCGGCAACTTGCCAAACCAGTTCACCCCTCCTGAGTAAACCAGGAAGCCAATCACAATCAGGCAACCGCCGCCAACAATTATTAAGAGTCCGACCGATCTGTTCATGTTGGAGTCATCTCAGTTCGACCCGCGCAGCGATTACACCAATCGCGAACTCATTACCTTCCGCGTAATCTGCCGATAGCCTACTTAACAAACTGTGCCGCCGGACCGTCAGGCTTGATGATGTCTTTCAACGAAGCGTAAGGCACCAAAACAATTTGCGGACCGGCAGCGTAGGGTCCTACCTGATACGGGTCAAAAGTGATCCCCAATCCTTTCTTTCTGACGGTCCAGTTGTCGTAGTTCGTCAGCTCAGGGGCAGCACCTTTTTGAATCCAATCATCGTCCAACGTCGCGTCGGCGCCTTTCGTTTGCTTCTTGAGTTCCTGGATGCAATAGGTCGAAATCACTTGCAAGTATTTGGATCCGGGAACAAAAAGGTCAGCAAGTTTCAGCTGCTTGCCGTTTTTAAGATCGAAGTTGACCACTTCCGTATATGAATTGGGATGCGCCGCTCCCGCCGAATAGCTGCTCACCGTAAACTCAGTACTAATCAGATCATCTTTCGCCAACACCACCGCGTAACGGATATTTATATCGCTGCCCGGAGACTCCTCAAGCGCTGGATTCGCCGTCTCCGGCTCTTCTGCATCTTCGGGGGAAGGCACCATCTCCTGTCTGAAATCGCTAACCTTGCGCGTAATGAGAGCACGAGTGGCGCTATTGAATTTTTCGTAATTTGGATCCGTCGACCCGGTCAACTGCGGATAGGCGGCGTCGACCTCATACTTTAGCTTTTTGTTCTTCTCTCTAATGTATTTCGAAACAACCTCTGCTCCATTACTAAACTCGATCGGCTCCTGACGCAGTGAAAAGGCCGTTTTCTTGTCGCTATTCGGCTTCGACCAATCGCCTTTGATTTCGATTACACCTTCGCTGTCCTGCGTCCAGATACCTTTGAACACTCCGGACTGTTTTCCGGCGGAGTCAAACTCTTCGAGCGTGACGTTGCCGTTTTGGTCGATCGTCCCACGCAGGTCAATCTTCTTTCCTATCTTTTGATAAAGGTATGAACCGGTGAGCTTGTCGCCCTCGCGCTGGAGCTTCATCTGTAGATCGAGCGCAGCGCCGATTGAGCCGCCAAAGAACCTCGTTTCGACTACAGTAGCCGCGCCGCTCTCCGGATGTTGGCGCTCCTGAGAATTAGTCGCCAACGCAGCCGGCTGCTCATTGGGGGCGGACGCTTTCTTGCATCCAGTGACGCAGACAAACACAACCAACACCAGCGCCGGAATTATTTGTTTTACTTTCAGCTTGCGCATAAACAATTAGTCCAATGTCCAAGGTCCAATGTCCAATGTCTGTTTCTGAAAACTCACGCCCGGCCATGGAGAAGCGTCAACCTGAAAAATGCCCTGACTTTGGACGTTGGACATTGGACCTTGGACGATCCTGCGAAATAGCTTCGCGAATATCCGCGAACGTTAACCCGCAAAGCCTGCCCCCCGTGAACAGTTCGTTATTCGTCACATCGGCGATCGCAAACGGCGGCTTCTGATAGTTCTCCAGTACCTCGTCAGAGTCGAAACTAACTTCTGCCAATACTAATCCAAACAAGTCGCCGAGAAACATGTCTACTGAAAACTTTCGCCCTTCGAACGTAAACGGGTAACGATTCTTCCGTATCTCGTTCTGGTCAAACATCCCGAGCGTTTCCGCTTCCAGCGCGTTCAAATAAATGTTTGTGATGATGGTGCGTGAATATTCTGGCTCATTGGGCGCAAACTTCTGTGTAAACTTCACTGTCCATTTGTTCGTTTGCGGATCGCGCACCTTGCGAATACGAAGACGCGTGCCGGTAATGTAGTTGTCGGTTATCTGCAGGTGAGGACTGGCGCGAGTCAATCCTTCGGGAAGATCCTGCAGAAGATAACGGCGCTCTCGCTCTATACGCGCATACTTGCTTTCCGCCGGAACGATTGTGTTCTGGTCTGTTAATTTTGCGACGCCCATCTTTAGCCTGTGCCGTAGACTTTACCTGCATCGCATTAGAGAAACAAAGCGGACGTTACAATCTCGCGGCGGCTTTGAGGCACAGCGGATGACTCAAGAACGGGAGTCTCAGGGTTGGGAAGGCTGGCTTGCCCCGCTTAAGTTGGGTGAAAACGATTGAAAAACTCTGTGCGTCCTCTGTGCCTCTGTGGTGAGTGTTTGTCGAGTAAATTCACCACGGAGAACACAGAGAACACAAAGGTGGCACAGAGACGGCCTCAGTGCTATCGATTCGGGCTTGCCGGTTCCGCCGGCATCCCCTTCATCGGCATCATCAATCGTCCATCGGCGTGGCGCGTGAGCGCGAGAAAAGCCGAGTCCTGACGCAGCGAATCAAACACCGCATCGACGCGCGCTTCCATCATTTCCTTCGAGCGCACGGCATGGTAACGCTCGTACTGATAGAAGTGGCGTTTGAGAAAGGCCAAAGCTTTTTCGCGTTGACCGTTCTGGGCGTAGATCGCCGCCAGGTTGTATGACGCCGGCAACAGGTTCGCGTTCGCCTGCGCCACCTTTAAGGCTTCATCGCGATTCCCGGATGCGGCCATGAAGACAGCGGCAAAGACGAGGTTGTAAGGATCTTTAGGATCGAGTGCCAGGGCTTTCTGCGTATAAGCATTACCCTGCACGAGATCTCCTTCAGAATTCCAGTAAACCGCCAGATTGCGATAAGCGAGCGCCAGCGGATACTCGTCGACCGACTGCTCCATCAAGCGAAGTCCCTTTTTGAATTCACCTTCATGGATGGTTATTTTCCCCAACCCATGTAGCGCAACGGCTCGCGAAAGCGGATCGGCCCGCATGTTTAGAATTGCGTCGAAGGTTGTATGCGCTTTGGCCCAGTCGCCGATATGGTGCCGATAAAGTTCTCCGAGATAACGCAACGGCGTCGGATCGGCCGGATCCAACCAGTGTGCGCGTTGGTAGAGTCTCTCGGCCACCATGTATCTCGCGCTGTTTTCGGCGACCAGCCCACTGCGCATGGTCAGCTCGATCCGGGCACTCTGCCGCGCGTCAAAAACCGGCGCGATGAACTCAGGACCATCGGCCATGGCGACGTCGTTTACCCCGAGTTTCTTTAGTTCTTTTGCAGCCGCCTTTGCTTTGCCGGGAAACATACACTTCTGCTCGAGCACCGCTTGAAAGAGTTTGATGGCGGCGTCTTTTTCACCGGCAGCAGCTTTCGCCTTAGCGTCCTTCAACTGTCCGTCAATCGCAGCCTCGCGCGTCTTTACTTCCGTGGAGAGAACTTTTTCGAGCGCTTCCACTTTCAGCTTTCCAGCGGTGTTCTCGACGCGAGTCACTGGAGTGCCGTCGGGATTAGCTATCACCGCTACTGGCAGCTTTGCCTCTCCGACGAGTTGTGGCGCATTCGGCAACCGTGCGTCGGCCAACTCCATCGAGACGCATTGCGACGCATAGAGAGAAAGCGTGCGCGACATGCGCAAACTCGACTTCTTCAACTCCTCAGCCGAAGCGGGGAACCAATAGACAACGAGCCCTTTTGCCGGAGGAGTCTTGGCGTCGTGAATCTTCCACGGCACAGGGTATGTCTCCGGCGCCGAGGCACCGCCGCTGCCACCCGGCATACCGCCGCCGCCGCCACCGCCACCGCCGCCGCAGGTAGCCCACGCCGGGGAAAGTGCAAACATTGTGATCAGAAGTATCGTCAAACAGCGAGCGAAGAGGGATGTAGGAATTCTCATGTTGTCACCTTAGCAGAGTAGTTGGGCCTGAAACCGTGCGGGAGATGGCGAAGAATAACACCTGTGGAACTGTTCAGAAAAGCAAAAACCCTTGCGGGAACAAGCGGCAGTTCAGAGTTCAGCTTTAGGCTGCGGTTTCGCTGTCATTTTACAACGCAAGCTAAAGCTTGAAATCTGAACTGCTCGAATCCGGCTTACATCTTCTTGGCTTTCCACTCAGCCAGGCGCTTTTCCAAGTCGCCAGTGTTAGCTTTTGCTTCCTTGCCGATCGTCAGGGCTTTTTCTCCGACCGTGATGGCTTCATCGGTCTTACCTTGCGCAGCCAGCACACGTGCCTTTGTGTAAAGATTGCCAAAGGTTTCCCGAACCTTGATCGATTGTTCGAGCCAGCCGATCGCCTCAGGGTCAATCTTGTTCTCAGTTAAGAGGACGTAGTTGGCAGCCTGCAATGGGGTGCGCCAATCATCTGACTTGGCAGCTGCTACCGCGGCTCGCGCTTTTTGTAGCGTCAGTCCTTTCACATCTTTCACTTCAACCGTGAAAGGAACTCGCAGACGCTCCCAGCGAATGTTGACCCGCGCCGAAGTATCGTCAACCGGGTCGATTGAATATTCCAACCACTCCTTGCTGTCGGTAACCCACTCGGGTTTTGCCTTCACGCGCAGAGTGTCCTTCGCGGCATCGTAGCTGAAGCTGCCCCATTGGTTGGCGACGCTGTTGAAGATGATCGTAAATTCATCTTTGGTAGGAATCGTGTGCAGGCTGTAGCTGCCGGCTGGTAGCTTCTGGCCGTTGATCAATACGTCGTCAGTTACAACGAACTGCGTTGCTTCGTTAGCGCCCGTACGCCAGGCATGACCCCAGGGCACAATCGGTGCACCCTTCGGACGCACGTTCTGATCGTCAAGCGTAGCCTCGCCCTTGACGCTTGCCTGCTCCGGTAGCGGATCGCCCCAGATCGTCCTGCCCTTTACGCCGGGACGGCTGTAGGTGATGGTCACGTCCGTTACGCCGATGGTCTGCATCACGCTGGCCTTCTGGCTGGGACGTGGCGTGCGCACCTGCGCTGATGCAAACGACGTCGCCAAGAACATCAGCAATAGCAGTGCAAGCGAAGAAGTGTAAAAACGTCTCAGAGTGCTCATCGTATCTCTCCTTGAAATGGATTTCTTAGACGTAAGAATACCGCCGATTGACCCGCGCGCAATAGCTGGGCGCTTGATCTCGACCTACCTCAGCCGATTTGACCGCACGAGATGAGCGGCGAACCAAAAAGATGTGCATTAACGGGCGCGGCTTTGCCGCCCTCCGTGCGGAAAGGCTTTGCCCTTCCGGTTGGCTGCTTTCCCTCTTTGAGGCTGCGCCTCATCCAATCGGAGGCGGAGCCTCAACGAAAAAGTAGCAGGGACGGAAAGCCACAGGCTTTCCGCACGGAAGGCGGCAAAGCCGCACTACCAAACCTGGCAGCGGTCTGCATCGCCGCGGACCATTGGGTCACCGGTTTTACACTGAAACGCCTCCGCAAACTTCGGCATGTTTGATAGCGGCCCGTTAACTCGGAACCGCGAAAGCGGATGCGGGTCAGACTGTGCTTGCAGTCGCGCCACTTCGGGTGTTGTCTTCTCAGCCCAAACCTGCGCCCAGCCCAGGAAGAAGCGTTGTTCAGGCGTGAAGCCATCGATATCCGCCGGACGCGGTTTGCCCTCGAGCGATTTCATAAACGCGTCGTAAGCGACGTAGAGTCCTCCGAGGTCAGCAATTGATTCGCCGGACACGAGCTTGCCTTGCAGATGTAAGCCAGGCTCGGCCTCAAAAGCGCTGAACTGGTTAACGACGCACTCGGCTCGCGTCTCGAAGTTTTTCTTGTCAGTCTCGGTCCACCAGTTTTTAAGATTTCCCTGCGCGTCGAATTCTGAGCCCGAGTCGTCATAACCGTGGGTTATCTCATGACCGATAACCGCGCCGATCGCTCCGTAGTTAATTGCGTCGTCAGCATCGGGATTGAAAAAGGGCGCTTGCAGAATACCCGCCGGAAAAGAAATGTCGTTGTTGAGCGGATTGTAGCCGGCATTAACGGTCGGCGGCGTCATACCCCACTCCTTCCGATCGACTGGCTTATTGATCTTATTAAAGTCGCGCATCTGTTCAAACTCACTCGAGCGAAGCACGTTTGCCAGATAAGAATCGCGCGAGACGTTGAGCGCCGAATAGTCGATCCACTTGTCAGGGTAGCCAATCTTCTGGCCAAAAGCGTTGAGCTTCGCGATTGCTTGCTTGCGCGTTTCGTCGCTCATCCAGTCGAGCTTTTGCAAACGATCATGAAAAGCGGCAATCAAATTGTTAACCATCGCTCTCATGCGCGCCTTCGACTCAGGTGTGAAGGCACGAGCAACGTAGACCTGGCCCAGCGCTTCGCCCAGACTGGCATCGGTCGCTGATACGCAGCGTCGCCAGCGAGGCAATTGTTCTTTCCTGCCCTCCAACGTTTTCCCGAAAAAGTTGAAGTTCTCAAGTTCAAACTTTGACGAAAGGCTGGGCGCCGCAGCAGTGATCAAATGCCAACGCAGATAGGTCTTCCAGTCAGCCACCGCCACTTCCGCAAACATCTTATTAACGGCGGTGAAGAATTCCGGATGGGCGACGTTGATATCACCTGTAGTCGGAGCGCCGGCGCCGCGGCGATAAGCTTCCCAGGAAAAGTTTGGACTCAGCTCCTTCAGTTGCGCCGGGCTCATCATGTGATATTGGGTGGTCGGGTCGCGCAGCTCGACAGGCGTGCGCGAGTTTTGCGCGAGTCGTGTTTGAAATGCGAGGACAGCTTGCGCATTTTTAGTCGCCTGCTCGGGCGTGTCGCCCACGAGCTGAAACATGTTAGCGACGTGCTTAACAAAATCTTCTCGCAGCTTTACGGATTTCTCGTCGGTCTTGGTGTAGTAGTCGCGGTTGGGAAGACTGAGTCCGCCCTGGCCGGCAAAGGCCATGACCATGGAGCTGTTCTTCAGGTCAGGCAACGACCCAAAACTGAAAAGCGTGGGAATACCATGACGGTGCATGTAAGCGATCTGCGCTTGCACGTCATTCACGTTTTGGATCTTGTCGATGCGTGCCAGTTCAGGTACCAGCGGCTTCATGCCTTCGGCTTCACGTTTCGCCTCGTCTAAACAACTCGCGTAGAAGTCGCCGATCTTTTGTTCGTTGCTGCCTTTCGCAGCTTTCGTGTTCTTGGCAGAGTCTTCCAAAATGTCGTGCAGCGTCTTGCGATTATTTTCGGCCAGCACATTGAACGCACCCCAGGAAGAATAAGCCGCGGGAATTTGAGTAGTCTTCAACCAGGTGCCGTTGGCGTATTGATAAAAATCGGTGCAGGCGGCGGCGTTCTTGTCCATGTTCGACGGGTCGTAACCTCGACGCGTTTGGCCGAAGACGGCGGTGAGACTTATGGCCAGCAGAACGTTGAAGGTCACGATGGATTTTTGCGAGTTCTTCATACGATTCTCCATGAATTTATTTGATTACTGTACCTGTTATAGATTTCGTGTGGGTTCGCCGCTTTGGTGTTATTTCGTGGTTCGGATTACCGGCTAACAAGAAAAAGCGAACCACTAAATCACACGGCCCGAAACGAACTGGGATCGTCCCTGCGTTTCGTTACTACGCCATCAAAAGTAATTAGTTTCGGTAACGGCGTCGAAAAGTTTACCGCGCTCACGATTATTTTCCGAAGTCCAAAGTCTCGTTTCATTTCCACTTTCTCGTAAAGACAAAAGTTGGCAGACGTCACCACAGAGGCACAGAGAACACAGAGGACGCACAGAGATCTTTAGCCAAGCCCACCTGTTCGAATGATTTTCTGTCCGTGTTCATCCGTGTCTATCTGTGGCGAAGTCGTGCAGCTTCGTGCTAAAAGACTCGCGCAATCATCCGTCCTGTCTGGAGGAACCAGCCACATGCCTAAGCGAACTTCGGCGGAGCCAATCTGCCGCCTCTTCGTTCTTTCACTTGTGCTCCTGTTTGCCAACATCACAACTCACGCGCAAACCGCGAGCACACAAACTCGCTTGCTACGCACACCCACGATCAGTGCCTCGCAAATCGCTTTCGCATACGCAAACAACATCTGGTCTGTACCGCGCGGCGGTGGCAGCGCTCGGCGCCTGACAAGTTTCCAGGGGCAAACGTTGAACCCGCATTTCTCACCCGATGGAAAATGGATCGCCTTCAGCGGCGAGTACGCCGGAAACCTGGACGTCTATGTTGTCGCGGCTGAAGGCGGAGAACCGCGCAGACTCACCTGGCATCCCGGTGGCGATCTGGTCCAGGGCTGGACGTCTGACGGGAAGTCGGTGCTGTTTTCATCCGGGCGTGCAACCTGGGCGCCAGGTCCAGCGCCGCGCTTTTGGACCGTGCCTGCGACCGGCGGGATCGAAACGCCGTTTCCGCTACCCCGCGCCTACCAGGGAAAGATTTCTGCCGACGGCTCGCAGGTCGCTTATCGCATGAACAATTCGTGGGATGAAGAACGCCGCAATTATCGCGGCGGCCAGAACCGGCCAATCTGGATCGTCGACCTCAAGACTTACGATCTGGTCTCGCCGCCCTGGACCGATTCGAAAGATATGGATCCCGTTTGGATTGATACGGCCGTCTACTTCATTTCCGATCGCGACGGCGTGGCAAATGTTTGGGAATACGAGACGACGACCAGGAAGCTGTCGCAGCTGACGAAGTTTACAGATTTCGACGTTAAGGCACTCGACGCCGGGTCTGGCGCACTGGTATTCGAACAAGCCGGTTACGTGCATGAACTCGATCCCAGGAACGGCAGGGACCACATCGTTGACATAACAGTTGCAGGCGATTTTCCCTGGATGATGCCAAACTGGAAAGACGTCACCACTCGCATGACGAACCTCGCGCTTTCACCGACCGGCAAGCGCGTGGTCGTTGAAGCGCGCGGCGAAATTTTCACGATTCCGGCCGAGAAAGGCGACACGCGAAATCTGACAAACTCGAGCGCTTCCGCCGAACGCGATCCAGCCTGGTCGCCGGATGGAAAATTCATTTCATACTTCAGCGACAAGTCGGGCGAGTATCGACTCTACATCGAAGCGCAGGACGGCCTGACGCCACCGCGTGAAATCGTGTTGCAGCATCCGACGCACTACTACACCGCATCGTGGTCACCGGACTCGAAGAAGATCGTCTTCAGTGATACTAACCTGAAGGTTTGGGTGCTCGACGTGGCAACCGGCGCGGCGAAGGTGGTCGGCAACGATCCCTGGATGGTTCCCAACCGCACGCTTAATCCGGTGTGGAGTCCGGACTCGAAGTGGATCGCGTATGCCAGTCGTCTGCGCTCGATGTACCATGCGATTTTTGTGAGCAACGTTGAGACTGGACAGACAAAACAAGTCACCGATGGTTTGGCCGACGCAGTCTGGCCCGCCTGGGACGCGAATGGAAAGTATTTATGGTTTCTCGCCTCAACGGATTTTGGTTTGCGATCGCAGTGGCTCGACATGACTTCTTACGATCATGAAGAAAATTTCGGACTCTATCTCGCCGTCTTGAAGAAGAGCGGGTCAAGTCCTCTATTGCCCGAGAGCGATGAAGATAAGGGCGTTGGCAGCTCCCCATCTCCGTCACCCAGCCCGACAAATCCGACGCCGGGCAGCACGGAGCCATCAACCGAGAGTGCGACCACGGACCAGCCTGCGGAAAGGCCGCGGAGACCGCGTCCACCCGTTTCAGTGCAAATCGATTTCGACGGACTACAACAACGAATCGTATCTGTGCCGGGCATTCCGGAGCGTCAGTATGGCGACTTGCGTGCGGGCGCGGATGGGACTGTCTTCTTCGCCGAAACCAGTTTGCCGCGAGGACAGGAAGGCGCAACCGGGCCAAGGGGAGATGAATTGTGGCGCTACCGCCTGAGTGATCGAAAGGCAGTATCTTTTGTAAACGGAGTCGCGGCGTACGACGTCAGTGCCGACGGACGCAAGCTGGTCTACCGCACCCCGACCCCGGGAGTTTTTGGCCAGCCGCAACCTATCCCACCACCAACGCCTTCGCTCTTCCTGGTTGACGCTGATAAAGAGCCGCCAGCGGCCGGCAAGGGTCGACTAAATGTAAGGCTGCGGATGTATCTTGATCCCAGACAGGAGTTCCAACAGATATTTAACGAAGGCTGGCGAAATGAGCGTGATTATCTCTACGTGACAAACATGCACGGCAGCGATTGGCCCAGGATGAAAGCAATGTATGGACAGCTTCTGCCTTACGTAAATCATCGCGCTGATCTCAATTACCTGCTCGACATGATGGGCGCCGAGATTGCCATTGGACACTCTTACGTGCGCGGCGGCGAGATGCCGGAAGTGCCGGCGGTCCAGGGAGGATTGCTTGGCGCCGACTTCGCGATCGAGAACGGACGTTACCGGGTAACAAGAATTTACGACAACGAAAGTTGGAATCCGGAACTGCGCGCGCCGCTGGCAGCGCCGGGCGCAAACGTTGCCGTTGGTGACTACATTCTGGCAATCAACGGCGACGAGCTGAAAGCGCCCGACAACATTTTTCGACTACTGGACGGAACGGCTAATCGACAGACGTCACTCACCGTTAACAACAAGCCGGCAATGGAAGGCGCACGCAGTGTCACAGTCGTACCTGTTGCCAGTGAGCAGGGTTTGCGGACGCGCGCCTGGGTTGAGTCAAACCGCCGGCTGGTGGAGAAGTTATCTGAAGGCCAGCTTGCTTACGTTTATCTTCCGAACACCGGACAGCCTGGCTACACAAGTTTTAATCGTTACTACTTTTCGCAACAGGATAAGAAAGGTGTCGTGGTTGATGAGCGTTTCAACGGGGGCGGCTCGGCTGCAGACTACATCATCGATGTGCTGGGCCGAGATTTCGACGGCTACTTCAATAACGTCGCCGGCGATCGTTATCCGTTCACCAGCCCGTCCGCCGGTATTTGGGGACCGAAGGTAATGATCATTAACGAGATGGCGGGCTCGGGCGGCGATCTGATGCCTTACATGTTCAAGCGCCGAAAGCTTGGCCCACTGATCGGCAAAAGAACCTGGGGCGGACTTGTTCATACAGCCGACACGCCGCCGTTTATTGATGGTGGTTCGATGATCGCGCCCCGCGGCGGCTTCTTTACCCGCGACAATAAATGGGCGGTTGAGAACGAAGGCGTCGGACCAGACATCGACGTTGAGAACTGGCCAAAAGATGTAATCGCCGGCCGCGATCCGCAGCTGGAACGCGCGGTCGCGGAGGCAATGCGGCTGTTGAAAGAACGCCCGCTTGACCGCGCCGTTAAAGAGCCACCGCCACCAACGTGGGGCCAGCGGCCTTAGTATAAAGCCTTTTTGGAGTGCGCTGACCTGTCAGCGCTTTGGTCGGTCGTGACCTGTCGCGACCGGCGATCAACTAAAAACGTGGGCGACAGGTCGCCCAAGAAAAAAGCGCTGACAGGTCAGCGCACTCCAAAAGTTAAGCTAATGTGGAAATACATCGCAGCGGGATTTCTTTTCCTGATTGGTGCCCTGGAGATCGTCCTGGCGCTCAACGGCAGAATGCGCGAAGAGCTCATGAAGACTTCTCCGGTGCGATCAAAACGCACCTCGCCCTTATTCTTTCTCCTCGCAGGTCTGTCAGCCTTCGTTATGGCGTTGGGAATACTTTTTTACAATCGCTGGTTCTGAACTTGCGCCGGAAAGATGTCGGTTCGCGAAACTAACGCCAACTCTTAGTTTGCGGACTGAGCGATCAATTCAAGCCAGCGAATTGCGCGGGACAATCGCAAACTAACAGTTTGCGTTACATTACTTCTTCTTCAACTTGCGAAATTTCCGTAAAATCAAATCTCGCCGCAGCGGACTGAGGTGCCGGATAAACAGTTTGCCGTCGCAATGGTCAGTCTCGTGTTGAAAGCAACGCGCCGCGAGTCCGCTCGCTTCTCTTTCAAAGGTCTTGCCTTGAAGATCCTGTGCACGCAGGACGGCGCGCTCGGCTCGCTTTAGTTCTGAATGTACTTTGCCGAGGGACAAACAACCTTCCTCGCCACTCTGTTCACCGTCCGCAGAAACTATTTCGGGATTCGCGGCTACCAGCTTTAGCCCGTCACAATCCATCACGAACAAACGCAACGGCAAACCGATCTGCTGCGCAGCCAGCCCGACCCCGCCTGCGTCGTACATCGTGTCGAACATGTCTCCAACGAGTGATTTCAATTCCGAATCAAATTCAACAACAGCGTCTCCCGGCGTCAAAAGCACGGGCGCGGGATATTCGACTATCGGTCTCAGCGCCATAATTTCGGGTTGAATATCGGGCAGAATCTTGCAAGCCCTGATTAAGATTCAACGCAGTGTACAGGCTCGCGTTGGTGCGACCAAAATCATATTGAAGTCAGAACCGGGAGCGGTAGCGACCGGGTCGGGTGCGAGTTCCCGCGTCTTCAGCCGAACCGAAAACGTGGTGATTGTCGAACTTCAGCTTCTCGGAGCCACCAGTCGCTACGGCTCCCGGTTCTGAATTTGAGCAATCACACACCAATTTACAGTCAAAGACTTAACGCTCTCCTTATTCAAACAGTGGACATGTTTTAAGTGTCACGAGAGTGAGAGGGATGGGAACTATCATCGCGCGTATCCTATAATCTCGATAAATGGAACCTAAAGATCCTCGAGCAACAACGGCCCTACCAAACCTCGATTCGGAAAGCGAGGATATGCCCCCCACAATTGGAAGCGCACACCTCAACAAGGATCAGGAACCGGTGAACAGGTTTTTAATTCTGGTGGTGGACGACTCAGCGGACAACGTAGCGATGCTCAGTTTGGATCTTCAGAAGGAAGGTTATCGAGTGGTGACTGCGACTGACGGCGAAGAAGCGATCAGCGTCGCCTGTTGCACTTTGCCTAACTTGATCCTGATGGACATTAGTATGCCGAGGCTGGACGGGTTGGGCGCCACCCGACGGATTCGCGAAATAGATGCGCTGCGAAATGTACCCGTGATCGCAGTTACCGCGCACGGAACCGAAGGGTTTCAACGCGCCGCTTATGATGTTGGGGTCTCGGGTTACTTAACCAAACCCATAGATTTTGTCCGCATGCACCTCCTGGTAGCGCGACTGCTCGCGCCCGGAGGCTCAGGCAACCTGACCGGCTTGTCGTAGTTCCCCACCACGAACTGATCAATTCTTCATCAGCAGGATTTTCGTTGTTTTGAGAAGTTATGATGGTTGGCGAAGATTAGCCTCTCGAAATGACCC
>DASZDU010000249.1:0-10865 GCA_035941655.1 Pyrinomonadaceae bacterium
TCAGCGTTGAGTGGAAATCAAAGTACAAAGAACAAAGTACAAAGATCAGGATTGAGTTATGCCACGCGATAATATTGTTCTTCAGTGTAGTGCATGCAAGAGCCGTAACTACGTAACGACCAAGAATAAGAAGACCACGCCTGATCGGCTTGAGTTTAGCAAGTTCTGCCGCCGTTGCCGAAAACACACTGACCATAAAGAAACGAAGTAAGGATGAAGGCGGAAGGATGAAGGATGAAAGCATTCTGTCCTCCGAGGTCCGGGATTGGCCTTCATCCTTCATCCTTCCGCCTTCATCCTTAGACGGAGGGGTATAGTGTCAACGGTTAGCACGTCGGTCTCCAAAACCGAAAGTCCGGGTTCGAATCCTGGTACCCCTGCCATTGAATTAGGCAGCAGGAAGGCTACGACTAAGTCAGTAAGATCATGGACGATATAGAAAACCCAGACGCGCCACTGCCTCAACCGCGCACCGCCCGATTTGGCGAGGGTGTGGAAGGCAAAGGCGCGCGCCGCGAGCGAGGTGTCAGCGGACCTCGAGTAGGCCCGCTCGGTCGCATGGGGCAATTTTTACGTGACGTGCGCGCTGAAATGAAGCGCGTATCCTGGCCTTCGGCTAAAGAGGTCAAGAACACGACTATCATCACGCTCGTTGCTGTCATCTTTTTCGCTGTCTACTTGTTTTTGGTAGACCGCATATGGGCGTTTCTGTTGATACAACTTAACCATCTACTAAACTGGATGACGGGCTCAGCCTGATATCGACAAGGAAGCAATATTAATGCAGCAGTGGTTCATACTTCATACCTATTCCGGACACGAGAAGAAAGTTCGCGACAGCCTCAAGGCTCGCGTCCGTGATACGGATCTGCAAGCCGAGATCACCGAAGTGTTAGTACCGACGGAGACGGTGGTTGAGATGCGTGGCAACAAGCGAATTGAATCATCGCGCATGTTCTATCCGGGTTACGTGCTGGTGCAGATTGAATGTGATGAGCGTGGTCATATTCCCGATAACGTTTTTCACATGATCAAGTCCACACCGAAAGTCACCGGCTTTGTGGGCGGGCACAACCCGACGCCGCTAACGCCGCAGGAAGTGGATCAGATCGTCCACAACGTGACCGAGGCGGCTGAAAAGCCGAAGCCAAAGTTTTCTTATTCGTCGGGAGAGACGGTACGAATCAAGTCCGGACCGTTCCAGAGTTTTACCGGCAAGGTTGAGGAAGTGAACGAAGATAAGTCGACATTAAAGGTGACGGTCACGATATTCGGAAGGTCGACTCCGGTGGAGTTGAACTTCCTGGACGTTGAGAAAGTGACGTTTGCGGAAGAGGAGTGAAAGGCGGTAAATGGTAAATAGTGAATGGTAAATAGACGAGCGCGTCTTCCTACTATTTACGATTCACCATTTACGATTTACCAAAGCAATGGCAAAGAAAATTACAGGTTACATCAAACTTCAGGTTCCAGCCGGCAAGGCGAACCCGGCGCCGCCAATCGGCCCGGCCCTCGGTCAGCACGGCGTCAACATTATGGAATTCTGTAAGGCGTTCAATGCAAAAACCGCGCAGATGGACCCGGACCTAAAAATTCCGGTGGTCATCACGGTTTTTGCGGATCGTTCTTTTACTTTCGAGACGAAGACGCCGCCGGCGGCCGACTTATTGAAGAAGGCAGCGGGGATTTCCAAGGGTTCCGGCAAGCCTAACCGCGAAAAGGTGGGCTCGATCTCGATGGCGAAGATTGAAGAGATTGCGAAAACCAAGATTCAGGATCTGAACACCACCAGCCTTGAGGCTGCGATCAAGACGATATCGGGAACGGCGCGGCAGATGGGACTCACTATCGAAGGATGAAGGCGGAAGGCTGAGGGATGAAGGTATCTCTCGTTCTTCGTTGAGAGGGAGAAGCTCGGACGATTTGAGATTTAAGATCTCAGATCTCACAAGAGCTTCGCATGCACCTCGGAGATACAAGATGAAAAAGCACGGCAAGAAATATAACGCGGCAGCTGAGAAGATTGAGGTGGGACGTAAGTACAACCTCGACGAAGCTGTCGCAAAAGTCAAAGAGATTGCTTTTGCAAAGTTCGATGAAACCGTCGAACTCACAATGTGGCTGGGCGTGGATCCGCGCAAGGCGGATCAGCTGGTCCGCGGAACTATCGTTCTGCCGCATGGACTCGGCAAATCGAAAACCGTCCTGGTGATCGCGCAAGGCGACAAGATCAAGGAGGCCGAAGAAGCTGGCGCGGATTTTGTCGGCGGCGAGGACATGGTTGAGAAGATCAAAGGCGGCTGGCTTGAATTTGACGCCGTAGTTTCGACCCCCGACATGATGCGACTCGTCGGCGGCCTGGGAAAAGTGCTCGGTCCCCGCGGCCTTATGCCTAACCCCAAGACGGGCACCGTGACGTTTGATGTCAAGACCGCAGTCAGGGAAACGAAGGCCGGTAAGGTCGAATATCGTGTCGACAAGACCGGTGTGATTCACGTGCCGGTGGGTAAAGTTTCTTTTGACGCCGAAAAACTTCGCGACAACGCTCGCAGCCTGCTCGAGGCGGTAGTGAAGGCAAAGCCGTCCACTGCCAAAGGCAAGTATGTGAAGAAGGTGAATCTGGCAGCCACAATGAGTCCCGGCGTTTTGCTCGATGAAGCGGCTTACGTCAAATAGGTGAGGAGCTACGCAAATGAAAACAAAGGCACAGAAGCAAAAAGACCTCGAAGCTCTCACTGAGCAGTTTAAAAAGGCCAAAGCAGCCATGCTGGTTGGCTTTCAGGGGATGACAGTTCCCAAGGATCAGGAACTGCGAAATCAGCTGCGCGAAGCAGGGGTGACCTACGGGGTCGTTAAGAACACGCTCGCACGTAAAGCTGCCGCAGGTACAGCTTTGGAGCAGGCGGCGGATCAGTTCAAAGGCGTAACCGCGGTGGCGCTCAGCGACGCGGATCCGGTGGGTCTGTCAAAAGCGATCGCAAAGTTTTCGAAAGCAAACCCCGACATTTTCAAGTTTAAGGTGGGCATCGTAGAAGGCAGTGTCGTGGCACTCAAAGATGTTGAGGCGATTGCCAGTCTGCCTTCAAAGGAAGAATTGATCTCGAAAGTTATGTTCTTGATCAATGCCCAGGCGCAGCGACTTGTCACCGTGCTTTCGGCGGTGCCGCGGAACCTGGCGATTGTTATCAAACAGATTGGTGATCAGAAGAGCGGCGAGTCCGCTTAGTACGTTCTATTGGTTTTTGATCTGAGATCTGAAATTTGGGATCTCAAAGTTTTGAATTTGAGATCTGAGATCTCAGAAGTAAGCACAGGGCCAGACGCGGAACGAGCCGGAACGATGGTCAGGTCGTCTATGGCTTCGACGCTCCTGCCGGATGGGATGCAACCAATCCAGCAGAAACGTACCGTGGGTTCTCCTGCTGCGAATATTTGAGCTAGTAATAATCAGCAATCAAAGTGAGCGCTGCGAGTTACTGGCTGAACAGCTAATCAGCACCCACGAACCCTTGAGGAGGATAGAAAGGCAATCATGGCAGCAACACGTGAAGATGTTATTGAGTTTTTGAAGAGCATGACGCTTCTTGAAGCGTCACAGTTGGTTAAGGATCTGGAAGAGACGTTCGGTGTTTCCGCGGCGGCGGCAGCAGTGGCCGCTCCGGCGGCAGGTGGCGGCGGTGGCGAAGCTGCAGCTCCTGCTGAAGAACAGACCGAATTTGACGTGATCCTGCAAGCCATCGGCAGCAACAAGATTAACGTGATCAAGGTTGTGCGCGAAGTGACCGCACTTGGCTTGAAAGAGGCAAAAGATCTGGTCGAAGCGGCGCCCAAGCCGGTGAAGGAAGGCGTTTCCAAGGAAGAAGCGGAGACGGTCCGGCAGAAGCTGGCCGACGCAGGCGCAACTGTCGAAGTGAAGTAGATCCAAAGTCCCATATCCAAAGTCGATTGCTCAGGCGCTGACACTGGACGTTGGACTGGTGACATTGGACTGATGTTTTGCTGACTTGACACTTGTTCACTTGGTGGTTAAGTTAAGAGAGTATTGAGGCGCTGGCGTTATTCCGAAAAACTTGAACGACAAATCAGCCGTTTTTTAGTGATGAAGCGGTCGGGGCATTCTGCGCCCTGACCGCGCCTTCGTGTCTGTAGCGATTGCGGAATGCCGAATTCGGACTGCGGATTTGAATTGGCATTTTTCCATTTGAATTCCGCAATCCGAAACCCGCATTCAGAAATTCTGATAAGGAACCTCTCATGCAAGGAAATCTGCTTCAATCAGTAAATACAGGATTAGGAAAAAGGACGAGTCAGGCTCCCGTGCGCGTCGACTTTTCCAAAATATCCACTGCCGTGCGAATCCCGAATCTAATCGAGATTCAGCGCGAGTCGTACAATCGTTTTCTGCAGATGGATTTCCTGCCGGAAGAACGTGAGAACACCGGGCTGCAGGCGGTGTTTGAGTCGGTCTTCCCAATCTCCGATTTTCGCGGTACGGCGACACTCGATTTTGTCGAGTATCAAATCGGCAACTGGCAGTGTAAGTGCGGCCGGCTCGAGGGTCTGAACTACCTGCGCGCAAATTGTAAGCACTGCGGTTCTACCATCAAGGTTAATCCGCTCGCGGCGGGTGAGACACTCTGCCATAAATGTGGCACGTTCAACTCCGTGCGCCCTCAGCTTTGCAAAAACTGCGGCGAGCCGGTCGGCTTGAAGCATAAGCACGATCAGCAGGAGTGTCAGGAACGCGGCATGAGCTACAGCGTTCCCCTCAAAGTTAAGATTCGACTAACCGTTTACGATAAGGACCCCGAAACCGAAGCGCTCTCGATTCGCGACATCAAAGAGGAAGAAGTTTTCTTCGGAGAGATTCCGTTGATGACCGACAACGGTACTTTCATCATTAACGGCACCGAGCGCGTCATCGTCTCCCAACTGCACCGCTCGCCGGGTGTGTTCTTCAAACGCGGGGCAATCTACATTGCCAAAATCATTCCCTATCGCGGTTCCTGGGTCGAGTTTGAGTATGACCAGAAGAACTTGCTTTACGTTCGTGTCGGCAAGCGCAAATTCCTGGCGTCGATTTTCCTGCGCGCGCTCGGCTTGTGGTTCGGAATAGAACCCGACGGCAAGTTGGTAAAGAGCGACGCCATTCTCGAAGAGCGAGTAAAGAATGCTTCCTTTGCGGACGAAGATATCCTGCGCGCCCTTTACATGACCGACGAAATCCGGGTTGAAGAGGGACGCTTGATGATGCAGGTGCCCGAACAGGGCGCCACCAGCCTCGTCGGCATGAAAGTGGATTTTGATATCAAAGGACGCGGACCCGACCCGATCGTTCGTGCCGGCAAGAAGGTTACAAGTTCGGCGCTCGAAGCGTTGCGCAAGGCAAACATCGGCGAAGTCGAGATGGAGACTTCCCAGTTTGAAGGCGCCTACGCGCTATCTGACATCGTCAACAAAGAGAGCGGCGAGGTAATACTCGAAGCTAACAACGAAATCACGCCTGCCAAGCTGCAGGAGATTGTTGAAGGCGGCATCGACACTTTCTCGGTCTTCTTCCCTGAACGCGACGATATCGGATCGATTCTCGCGCAAACGCTGAAGAAGGACGTAATCACCAAACCGGTGGATGCACTGCTGGAGATTTATCGCAAGATGCGTCCCGGTGATCCGCCGACGGTACAGACTGCCTACAAACTGCTCGAGGCCATGTTCTTCGACCCGCGCAAATTTGACTTCTCGCGCGTAGGCCGTCTGAAGTTCAACATCAAAATGGGCAAACCGGAGCGCGATCGCATAAACGATCCACTGCTTTCAGCCAAAGATTTTTACGAGGTTGTGTCTTACGTATTAAAGATGCGCAAGAACCCTTCGGAGTACCAGGCGGACGACATCGATCATCTTGGGAATCGACGCGTGCGCGCGGTTGGTGAACTGTTGGAAAACCAATTCCGCATCGGCCTTGAGCGCATGGAACGTGCGATCAAAGAGAAAATGTCGATCCATCAGGAAATGCAGACGACCATGCCGCGCGATCTGATCAACGCGAAACCCGTGACGGCCGCGGTGCGCGAATTTTTCGGTTCGAGCCAGCTGTCGCAGTTCATGGATCAGACGAATCCGCTTTCGGAGATCACGCATAAACGTCGCTTGTCGGCGCTTGGACCCGGCGGCTTGTCACGCGAGCGCGCCGGCTTTGAAGTCCGCGACGTTCACCCGACGCACTATGGCCGTATCTGTCCTATTGAGACACCTGAAGGTCCGAACATCGGCCTGATTTCCAGTCTCTCCTGCTTTGCGCGCATCAATGAGTTTGGCTTCATTGAAGCGCCATACCGCAAAGTGACTGACGGGAAAGTTGTTGAGTACGTGCGCGTGCAAAACGGCGGCGATACGAAGCTGAAGCATGGCGAGCATTTGCCGCTTGAAGAAGTTGAGAAGATCAACAAAAAAGTTACCGGCGCCGGCCGCAAGGCGGACTATGAACCCTGGCCTTTTTACCTGACCGCCTGGGAAGAAGATAAGCACGTCGTTGGTCAGGCTAATATCGAACTGGACCAGACCGGCTACATCGTCAATGAACGCAATGCAGCTCGCAAAGCGGGGGAGTTCATTCTGGCCTTGCGCAAAGATATTGAATATGTCGACGTGTCGCCGAAGCAACTTGTTTCGGTGGCCGCTTCGCTGATTCCGTTTCTCGAAAACGATGACGCGAACCGCGCGTTAATGGGTTCAAACATGCAGCGCCAATCCGTGCCCCTGCTTCGCGCCGAAGCCCCTTACATCGGTACGGGCATGGAGCAGACTACTGCGCGCGATTCCGGTGCCGTGGTAGTGGCGAAACGCGATGGCGTGGTTGACTACGTCGACTCCGAACGCGCGATTATCAAGGCCGATCATAATGTTGACGGCACGATTTCGCGCGAAGTGACTGCGGACATTTACACGCTGATCAAATTCAAGCGTTCTAACCAGAACACCTGTATCAATCAGCGGCCGATTGTTCACGTCGGCGAGCGCGTCGCCAAAGGCCAGGTAATCGCCGACGGTCCCTGCACGGATCGCGGTGAGCTCGCGCTCGGGCGAAACGTGCTGGTGGCGTTCATGCCCTGGCGCGGTTACAACTTTGAAGACGCGATCCTCGTTTCTGAGCGGCTGGTGAAAGAGGACTACTACACATCGATTCACATTGAGGAGCTTGAAATTGAAGCTCGCGACACGAAGCTGGGACCGGAAGAAATCACGCGCGATATTCCCAACGTCGGCGAGAACATGCTTCGCGATCTCGACGAAAGCGGCATCATTCGCATCGGTGCACAGGTGAAGCCTGGTTCAATTCTGGTCGGCAAGGTTACGCCGAAGGGCGAAACCCAATTGACTGCGGAAGAGAAACTCTTGCGCGCGATCTTCGGTGAAAAGGCCGGCGACGTGAAAGACGCTTCGCTCGTTTCGCCGCCGGGAATCGACGGCACAGTCGTCGATGTTCAGGTTTTCACTCGTAAGGGTCAGGAAAAAGATCAGCGCTCGCTGGCTATCGAACAGGAAGAAGAAGATCGGCTGCGACGCGATCTCGAGGATGAAACTCGCATCCTGCGCGAGCAGCGTGACCAGCGCATCCGCGAACTACTTGAAGGCCGCAAGCTTTCGGCCGACCTGACCGTCAATCGCGAAGTAGTCATTCCCAAGGGCGAAGCTATTACTCGCGAGATGCTGGAAGGCATTGAAGCGAAGGTCCTGCGGAAGGTGCAGATGGCTTCCTCGCGCGTCGATGTTGGCGCGGAAATCAAGGAATACGAAGACCGCACCGAACGTCAAATCAAGATCCTGTCCGACATTTACGAAGAAAAGATTGCCAAGCTGCGTCAGGGTGATGAACTCGCTCCGGGCGTGATCAAGATGGTGAAGGTCTTCATCGCCATGAAGCGCAAGCTTTCAGTGGGCGACAAGATGGCCGGACGTCACGGAAACAAAGGCGTCATCGCCAGGATCCTGCCGGAAGAGGACATGCCTTACCTGCCGGACGGCACTCCAGTCGAAATCGTTCTCAATCCCCTCGGTGTGCCTTCGCGTATGAACGTGGGCCAGATTCTGGAAACGCACCTGGGCTGGGCGGCGCGCGTTTTAGGCGTTCATTTTGCTACGCCGGTTTTCGACGGAGCAACCGAGAGCGAGATCAAGGACAAGCTCAAACTCGCCGGCAGGCGCGCTACGGAACTCGGGCTTCCGGAAATCATCAACGAGTCAGGCAAGGCCATACTCTATGACGGACTGTCGGGCGATCCGTTTGAGCAAAAGGTGACGGTTGGCTACATCTACATGCTGAAGCTGTCGCACCTGGTCGACGACAAGATTCACGCTCGCTCCATTGGGCCATACAGCTTGATCACACAGCAGCCGCTCGGCGGCAAGGCGCAATTCGGTGGTCAGCGATTTGGAGAGATGGAAGTGTGGGCGCTGGAAGCTTACGGCGCGGCCCACATTCTGCAGGAATTGTTGACGGCCAAGTCTGACGACGTCGCTGGGCGTTCAAAGATTTACGAAGCGATCGTTAAGGGCGAAGCTGATTTCGATCCGGGTCTACCGGAATCGTTCAACGTGCTGGTGCGCGAGCTTCAGTCTCTGTGCCTGGATGTCGAGTTAATTAATAAGAAAGTGCCCGGCGCCAACGGAGATGGCACTGAAGAGGGCGTGGGCGAAGCGCTTATTACAAGCGCGGTCGAGGGCTAATTTGTCCAAAGTCCAACGTCCAATGTCCCAAAGTCAGGATTGACTGGCGGACCTTGGACATTGGATGTTGGACTTTGGACTTATATCGGAGAAAAGATGTTTCGATTTCAACAAGAGAAGACGCAATTAGCTCCTGATTTTGAGGCAATTAGAATCTCGCTGGCTTCGCCGGACAAGATCCGGCAATGGTCACATGGCGAGGTGACAAAGCCGGAGACGATCAATTACCGCACGTTTAAGCCGGAACGGGACGGGCTCTTCTGCGCGCGTATCTTTGGACCAGTGGCTGATTGGGAATGCCTCTGCGGCAAGTACAAGCGCATGAAGCACCGTGGCGTAATCTGCGACAAGTGCGGCGTTGAAGTAACTCAGGCGAAGGTGCGACGCGAGCGACTCGGGCATATCGATCTTGCCAGCCCGTGTTCACACGTCTGGTTTTTCAAAGGCTTGCCTTCGCGCATCGGACATCTGCTGGACATCCCTCTGCGCGAGCTGGAAAAAGTCCTCTACTTTGAATCTTACATCGTGATTGATCCGGGCGATGTTCCCGGAATCAAGGAGCGCGAGCTGCTCTCGGATGAACGCTATCGCGAGCTCGTACGTGATTTTCCCGCGCAGTTCGTTGCCAAGATGGGCGCCGAAGCAATCAAAGAACTGCTGGCGATGGTGAAGGTTGAAGAGCTTTCGATCGAGCTTCGCAAGCGCATGCGCGAAGAAACTTCGCAGCAGAAAAAACTGAAGTATTCGAAACGTCTGAAAGTTGCCACCAGCTTTTTGAAGTCGGGCAATCGTCCGGAGTGGATGATTCTTGACGTTATTCCGGTTATTCCGCCCGAGTTGCGTCCGCTGGTGCCACTCGATGGCGGACGTTTTGCTACGTCGGACTTAAACGATCTCTATCGACGCGTCATCAATCGCAACAATCGCCTAAAGAAGCTGATGGAGTTGCGCGCGCCGGAAGTTATTGTGCGCAACGAAAAGCGCATGCTTCAGGAAGCGGTCGACGCGCTGTTTGATAACGGCCGACGCGGGCGCGTGCTGCGCGGTGTCAACAACCGCCCGTTGAAGTCTCTTAGTGGAACACTCAAAGGCAAGCAGGGACGTTTCCGTCAGAACCTGCTCGGTAAGCGGGTTGACTATTCGGGACGTTCGGTAATCGTTGTCGGGCCGGAGTTGAAACTGCACCAGTGCGGTTTGCCGAAAAAGATGGCGCTCGAATTGTTCAAGCCATTTATCTACAACCAGCTCGAAAAGCAGGGCCACGCCGCCACCATCAAGCAAGCACGCGAAATGGTTGAGCGCCAGGAACCTGTGGTTTGGGACATTCTCGAGGAAGTTATTCGCGAACATCCCGTGCTGCTGAACCGCGCGCCCACGCTGCACCGTCTGGGTATCCAGGCGTTTGAGCCGGTGCTCGTTGAAGGCAAGGCAATCAAAATTCACCCGCTTGTCTGTACTGCTTTCAATGCCGACTTCGACGGCGATCAGATGGCCGTGCACATTCCGTTGTCGCCGGAAGCACAAATCGAAGCGGCTGTGTTGATGCTTTCGAGTAACAACATTCTCAGCCCCGCCAGTGGTCAGCCAATCGCTGTGCCTTCGCAGGACATAGTGCTGGGTATTTATTACCTGACTCGCGACAAAGCCGGCGCGAAGGGCGAAGGCCGCGTGTTCGCATCACTCGAGGAAGTGTTGCTGGCGCTCGATGCAAGAGAAGTAACCACGCAGACACCGATCAAACTGCGCATTCAGGGTGACTTAATCGATCTGACGCAGGAGCACGATCCGCAGGACATCCTGCGCGCTGCAGTTCAGGAAGATGTGCGTCGCGTGATCGACACCACCGTCGGTCGGGTCATTTTCAACGATTCAATCCCGCCGGGTCTGCCGTTTTTCAACGGCACGCTGAAGAAGAAGGGACTGCAGTCGCTCGTTAACTATTCACACATTCGTCTCGGTCACGAGATGACCGTGAAGATGCTCGACGATCTGAAGAACCTCGGATTCCTTTATGCGACGAAAGCCGGCATCTCTATCGGCATCGACGATCTGGTTACGCCGGATGCGAAGAAGCCTCTGGTTGACAAGGCCGAGAAGGACGTCATCGCGGTTGAGCAACAATATCTCGATGGCGTGAT
>DASZDU010000250.1:0-6348 GCA_035941655.1 Pyrinomonadaceae bacterium
CGAGCACCCTCAGGAGAGTTCATGGCGCCGGCAATCGCTTCTACGGCGCCTCGATAATCAGACGTGGACGCGGGCACCAGTGTCGGAAGCCAACCGGTAACACCTTTGCTTGCCAGAAACCGGGAAACGCGTTCCAAATCACGAGCATCCGCAGCCATCGTGTCGACGCCCATCGCACCATGAATGTGAACATCAATGAACCCTGGAAACAGGCTAGCACCGCTGAGGTCAATAGCTGCACAATCGCTTCCCTGGGATTGGCCGCCGCGCTCGCTTATGCGTGCAATTCTGCCCTGCTCAATGAAGACGTCCGCAATATCAACCAATCGTTCAGGCAAAACGACGCGAACATTCCTGATCAGCAGCGATTGTGGATTTGATCCCATTTGTGACTGAAGAAACTCCGACGGGTTTCCGAATAGGCGAGCGCTTAATTACACTCCTTTTGAACAAGCTTAGCAAGACCGTAGTTATCGACTATGATTCCAAGGGCAACGAACCGAAGTTTTGGTGATGAAGAGAAAAGTATCTGCAGCTCTAATAGGCATTATTCTGGGTAACGGCGCTTTCGCGCATGCTTTGCCTGGCGCGCGCCGAATCCAGCGTCCCAAACCAGCCGCACACGCTCAGCAAAATTCTCCAGACGCGAATCAACACGTTGCTGAGGCGCAAGCTGCCGAAGCGCATGGAGACTGGCAGGCAGCGGCTGACAGTTATTTGAAAGCGCTCAAGCTTGTTCCTTCATGGGCGGAAGTGTTGGTTAATCTCGGGGCTGTCTACAATCATCAAGGTAAGACTACCGAGGCAATCGCAGCCTTTACGCGTGCGACACAAATCAAGCCAAGGCTGTTTGCGGCCCATCTGAATCTTGGTGTCACCTTTTTCAAAACTGCACGTTATACGCAGGCTTTAGAGCCACTTCGCAGGGCCAGCGCGCTTGACCCCAACAATAAGCAGACGCGACAACTATTGGCGCTTTCATTGATCGCTTTGGAAAAGTTTGCGGAAGCAGTCGATCAATTGAAAGTGTTGCGGCAGGGACCGGAAGTCGATCCACCAATACTGCAGGCGCTCGGGCAATCCTATCTCCGACTGCGACGTTATCCGGAAGCTGTAGAGGCCCTGGAAGAGTTGGTCCGTCGGTCGCCGAGTTCTGCTCAGGCTCACCTGCTGCTGGGCGAAGCACTTGATAGTAACTCAGAGTCTGAGCGAGCGATCCCCGAATTTCGGCGCGCAATCGAAATCGATCCAAAGTTGCCGGAAGCACATTACGCCGCCGCGGTTGCGCTGTTAAAAAGAGGCGACAATGAAGAGGCAGCTCGGTTGTTTGAACAAGAGTTGGAACTCGATCCGACGATGACCCTTGCCTTGTTTCACCTTGGCAGGATCAAGCTTAGCCGGGGAGAAATCGACGAAGCCACCACATTGCTTTCCAGAGTCACCGAAACCGCACCTGATTTTCGACCGGGCTTTGAGTCGCTGGGGCAGGCATTGCTACGCAAGGGGGATGGACCAAAGGCTGTAGCAGTTTTGGAGCACGCGGTCAGTTTGGATCCAAGCTGGCCGATTGGACATGCGCTGCTGGGACGGGCTTACATGGCGACCGGCCAACGCGAGCAGGCAAAAAGAGCGTTTGCTACATCTCAAAGACTGGCTGCCGAGGAGCGCCAACGCCTGGAAGACGCAGTGCGCAGCTCACATCAACAGCGCCGCCATCCGAAGCCTGGTCGTTCACGAAACTAACCAGAGAGTGCCGTACATAAAAGGAGCGGCCCCGGTGATGCAGGGTCCGCTCTTAGTTATTAATTGTCGACGATCCTAGAAAGAAAACTTCACACCCAGTTGAATCTGGCGCGGGTCGCGCGTTGAGAAGAATTGTCCAAACTGCGGGTTTGAAGTGGAGTTAACCAGATTTTGAACTGAGCTGAAGACTGCATCGGTCGGCAGCCTATCAGGCATGGTTTGGAAGACGTCGTTGAAGATCGTCTTGTTAAAGATGTTGTAAAACTCCGCACGCAGTTGCAGCCGGTAACGCTCAGTAAAGCGGAAGTTCTTCGCTACGTTAAGGTCTGTAAAAAACTGCGTCGGAAAGCGGAATGGCGCACGTGGCGAATTTCCGATTTGGCCCGTCAGTGTGGTTTGAAATGCGAATGGGTTGAAGCCATACGGGATGCCACCGGTCGGATTGTCGGGAATGTTCTGCGTCGGATCGCTTACGATATTTGGACGCGTACCGCGCGCTGGAACAGTGGTAGCAGACTGAACTACGCGATTGAGCGCCAGTCCACTTTGTGCGGTTGTGATTCCAGCCAATTCCCAGCCACCTAGAAGGTGGCGACCGATGGCTGACCTGGCAAAACTCGAATCGCCCGTTGGCACCTCATAAACGTAGCTCGCGACAAACACATGGGTGCGGTCGAGCCGCGACGGCGCACGCTCCAGATGCAGATCCGTACGAATCTGTGGCACGTCGGCGGCGTCGCGATCGTTGGTTGCGTCGGTCATGGTCTTGGACCACGTGTAAGCAACTTGAGCCGTAAGCCCGTGCGTAGGCCGCAGGCGGAAGGAAGTTAGTAATCCGTGATAACGGGAGGTGGCGCTGGTTTGCCTATCCGTGATTGCGGCAAACCCGCGGTATGGTCGAGCGAGGTTTATGCAGTTTGCAGGGTTGTTAGTCGAAAGCAGCGCCTGGTCGCAGGTCGCAATACCCTTGCCCGCGGCGACGATCTCCGCTGGAGTCGGAGCATTGATGTCTACCGGCCGAATTAGATGGTTACCGGCAGAGCCTGCATAGCCAATCTCGAACAACGCATTGTTGCCCAACTCCTGCTGCCAGTTCAGCACCCACTGCTGAATTATCGGCGTAACAAAAGGAGCCGTAGTGGCATTGATGTTACCGAGCGGGCCACGCGTCGCTGCCGTCGTCGGTGAGCCGGGATTAGTGAATGGTATTGGAGAAGCAAATGTACCCGTAAGCGAGACCGAATTATTGAACGGCGGAGTGGTAAACGAATTCTGTTCGACGATTCCGATCAAGGCTTGATCGTAATAAATGCCGTATCCACCTCGCAGCACCGTTTTGGTGCTGTTTCCCGGGCTCCACGCAAAACCGACACGCGGACCCCAGTCGTTGCTGTCAACCTGCTGCACACGCCGGCCGAAGGGTGAATTCGTGCCCGCATAAGCGAAGCCATTGGTCGTGTCAAACGAACTGGTTACGAACGAACTGCAAGTTGCGTTGAAGCATACCGGAGTCTTCGATCGATCGTAGAGATCGGGCAGGAACGTCGCCAGCACATTTTCCGTGTCGATCGGTTGCCGATAACGATAGTAGCGAAGGCCCAAATCAAGCTGGAGGTTGGGTTTCACTTTCCAGGTGTCCTGGAAGTAAAACTCGGTGCGCCCGAAACGGAGATGTTCTGTAATGTCACGCTCGGGCTCGGTGTAACTCGTTGCGCGTCCGAGCAGAAAATCTGCCAGGCCTATACCTGAGGTTGTCGGGACACGTGTCTGCACTCCAGTAAATCCATACGTGCCCTGCGTAAGATTCGCTGCATTCTCGTCCTTCGATTCCCAACTTACATCTCCGCCAAATTTGAACGTGTGTGAGTCGTGAATAATTGTCACATTGTCCTTGGGATTCCAGTTTTTGTATTTGATGTCGTAAAGCTGACCCGAACCAATCGTCGGTTGGCCAGTTATGTTGATAACCGGGGGTAGCTCGGAGTTGTTTTGAGCAAAGATCTCTGTGTGTGGAACGCTAACGTCCACGCCGTTGTAGCGTCCCAACAACGTCGTAGTGATCTTGTTGCCCGAAAAGGTAAAGGTCGCTTCGTTAACGATGTTTGGTCCAAAGGTGCTGGTCAAGCTGATAGCCATGATCTCGCCGGGGACGATCGTGCTGGTGGTAGCGACATCAGGGATGGTGGCTCCGAAGAACAAGCCGCCCAACTCACGGGTCTCAGAAAGATCACGCGTGTATCTTCCTGTAAGCCGGTGCATCGCAGAAATATTGTGATCGATGCGCATGGTCTCCTGGCGCGTGTTCTGAATGTTTGGAGTAGTGACGGCGAAACGATTGGCCGCGCGTCCGGCCGTGGTCGAAGGAATATTCGGCTCGGGATAGAGACTGAGCAGGGCCAGTGCCTGTGGATTGAGCCTGTTCGAAGGAATGGTATTGTTGGGAAAAGGAAGACTGGTTGTTGGATCATAGATGATCAGGTTGCCAGCTTCCGAAAAGTTGCCCTGTCGCTCGAGCAGACTCGGTACCGTGATCGGTGAAGCAAGACTGGGAGCGCGGATAATTCGACGAAATTCCTGCGAAAAGAGAAAGAAGGTTTTCTCTCGCTTATCGTTGTAAATGCCGGGTATCGTGACTGGACCACTTACCAAATAGCCAAAGTTATTGTAACGAAGTTTCGGCCGAGGGGTGCGCGGAGTGCCGGCAGTGTTGATTCCCAGCTTGACACCGGCGTCGTTGGGTCCGAAAGTTCCGTTCGCGTTATTGAAAAAGCTGTTCGCATTGAGGCGGTCGTTGCGGAGGAACTCATAAACGGTCCCATGAAACTGCTGGCCGCCGCCGCGAGTAACCAGGTTGACTACGCCGCCGCCAGACTTGCCAAATTCCGCCGTCGGAATCGAGGTGATAATGCGAAACTCCTGAATCGAGTCAACTGTCGGAATCGAAAGCAAAGTAACGTTTGAGCCGACGTCAGTATTGCTAACACCGTCAACCAGAAAGTTGATCGAGTTGCGACGCGTACCGTTGATTGAGAAATCGACCACGTTTGTCAGACCGATTCCGATTTCCGATGTCCCCGAACTGGTAACACCCGGAACAAGCGTCAGCAGTTGCATGAAGTTGCGGTTGTTGAGCGGTAATTCCACCACGCGCCGGTTTTCAACCACATCGCCGACGGTGGGTGTTGTTTGCAGCAGCGCCGCCTCACCCGTAACTGTGACTGACTCGGTAACGCCCCCAGTCTCCATTGAAACGTTGAGGATTTTCCGGTCGTTCACGTTCACCTCGTAACCCGTGACGATGTGTTCCTTGAAGCCCTGACCTCGAACCGAGAGATCATACAAACCTGGTTGCAGTTGTGTGAACGTATAATTGCCGGTCTCATCCGTCTGCGTTTTGCGTTCTTCCCGAGTCGCAACGTTGGTCAATGTGACTTCCGCGTTGCTGACGATGGCGCCGGCCGGATCAATAACCTGACCGCTGATTCGTCCAGTAGTTTCTTGCGCAAATGCAGCCACACTCAAGCTCAGAAGTAGACCTGACGCGATTAGAGCTAGTGCCGAGATTCGGAAATGCTTCATGGGGTTCCTCTCGTCTGATTAATTAGAAATGGAAGCCGAAGTTCTTTATTTGGCTTTTGCAGAACTACTTTATACACCCGCGTCTGTACGCCGAACAAGAAGTTTCTATCCACTGACACAAACAGCGACTGAGTATTGCACGCTTGCGCCACCAGAATTCTTTTAAGAACAACTATCTGGCTCTTGCTTCCGCTTAGTTTTACAACCAGGGGCTTCCCATATAACGGAAAGCCCCTTCATAAGAATCAGAAAAGGAAGCGAATACCAAAGCGAACCGTACGCGGCGTTTGGAAAGTATTGGGTTGTCCGTAGCGCGCGTCCAGGCGGTTGAGAATAGTCGGCGTACCTTGCAAATAAGTATTGATCGGAGCGAGTAATGCGCCCGACGTATACGCATTAACAAAGGTAGCGTCGTTCAACCTCGTGACGCCAGCCAGGGCAGAAGCCGTTATGACGGACGTGTTTAAGTTCTTCACTACATGCAGTTGGGTTACGGTGTCCTGATCAAATAGATTAAGGAAGTTCAAATCACCAGCCACCGTAAAGCGACCGTCATTGCCGAAGCGAAAGCGATGAGTGATATTGAAATCCGTTTGGCTATAGGTTGGACTTCTGCCCAGATCCCCGCGCTTTAGAAAGATTGCCGGCGTGACAGTGGAAACCAGGAAGATTCTCGTCGTCTGCGGGGTGCCAGACGTGATTGTCTGAAAAGCGGAAAACTCGGTGGAATTAGTCTTGCCGCCAAACCAGTTGAAAATATACGCGCCGTAAGCATTAAAGACATGCGGGCGATCTGTTTCCAGTCTGCCATTGTCCTCTACACCAGTAGCCGTAAACCCGATAAACGGAAGATCGAAAGCACGCGTGGTGCCGGGCGCCAGGCGTCCGGTGGGAACATTGATTTCGTCAGAACTTGCTAAACCGGAATAGTTGCCAAACAGGCGGCTAAAAGTGTAATTCGCGTTGAGGTACCAATTTTTTGACAAACGCTTTTCCAGTACAAATTCCAGCCCGTGGTATTCACGT
>DASZDU010000251.1:0-10039 GCA_035941655.1 Pyrinomonadaceae bacterium
CGACCAAAGCCAGCGAAATGCTGCGAGCCTATTTCCAACGCCTGAAACAGGTGCGGGAGCTCGATCAGTTTGACGCAGTTTTCGTATATCGCGAGGCGGCGCTCCTGGGGCCCGCGCTTTTAGAAAAAATGGTCGCGCGGCGGGGAAAGCCCATCATCTATCAACTCGATGATCCGCTTTACGTTCCGTATCGAAGCCCCAGCAACGGCTACTTCTCTTATTTGAAGTTTTTCAGCAAGGTCTCGGAAATCTGCCGCCTGGCCAAAGTTGTGATCGTCAACTCAACGCACATACGCGAATTCGTTTCGCAGTACAACAAAACTATCTGGCAGGTCCCCAGTATCGTGGACACGCGCAAATATGTTTTTCGTCCCGAGACAATAGAAGAACGACCCCGCGAAGTCTCTATCGGTTGGAGCGGTAGTCCGACCACCATGAAGAACATCCAGGTAATCAGCGGCGCCTTGCGGAAACTCGCCGAGCAAGTCAACTATCGTGCTCATTTGATTGGCGGCACCGATTTCGATTTGCCCGGTGTGCCCTACACCGCGCAAAAATGGTCAGCCGAAACCGAGGTTGAAGACCTGCGCAAGATGCAGGTGGGGATGGTCCCGCTGCCGGTCAATGAATGGAACAAGCGAAAGTTTTATATGAAGACTGCGCAGTACATGGCGCTTGGTATTCCGCCGGTGGCTACGCCTCTGGGTTCAAATCCGGAGGTGATCGAACACGGTGTGACCGGTTTCCTGGCCGACTCGGAAACAGAATGGATCATGTACCTGAAGCAATTGATCGAGGACCACGAACTGCGCTTGTCTATGTCGCGCAAAGCGGTAGAAGCCGCCAAAGATACGTATAGTTTGGAGGGCAACGCGGAAAAGATTATTGCCGCATTCCGCGGGGCGATGAATTAATCTGCGCGCCTGAATACGTTGTTATGGATGAATACATCAACGCCTTAAAGAAGATCTTTGCCGGCGCTGGCGACAAGCACGAAGCAAACTATCGCTCACGCAGCGTTCTCGAAGACCTGTCTGGTGACCCCCGGTTTTTGAGTGCGGCCCTCGCAAAGCACCTAAAAACGGCAGGCTCTCTGAATACGAAGCACTATCCCGTAGTGGGTATTGATATTGAACTCAACCACCTATTCGGCCTGGTTGCCAATTGCTGGATTCCACTTCCGGACCGGGCGACCAATGTGTCGACCAAAGCAATTCACCATCACGGGGACATGCTGCTCTCAACCGTGACTGCCTTTGGACCGGGTTACGAACACTGGACCTTCAAGAAACCGGAACCACTTGATAGCGGCTCGGAGAAGTATTCGTTGACTCTCATTGAGCGTGCTCCCCATCCTTTGCATCACGTGGCGTTCGTGGACAGCTATGTTGCTCATCTGCCCTTCTATCCGGGGGCGATGACCATTACCTATGCGCTCTGGAGCAGTAGATTCCAGTCGACCTGGAAAGATCGCGTTAAGCGTCTGCCGTTGTTACAAAAGAATGCCGCCAGTCTTCGCAAGATCGCCGCCCGAGCCGGTGTCGCCAAACAATTGGATCTGAAAGTGGTTGAATACTTCGACTTCTATCCAACCACCGATGGATTCTGCGGCATCAGGGAGCGGGAAGAATTTGAACGCGGCCCGAATACCGACTACCTGCCAAGTCTATTCCAGGTGATCCAGGAAACAGGAAACGAGCAACTCGCTCCTTTGATCAGAGAGCGGGTTAACTCTGCCGAACAGTTTGAGAATCCGCAATTGATCAAGGACTTGCTGCTCCGTTTAGAGCAGGGACAACCTATCGAGGGCCGTCTTTCACCAACTCACTACGGTGTCGACCGCGCCAATTTTACCAAGCAGGAAATTGAGCACGCTCTGGCAGCGCAGTCGCGAGAAGTGGCTCTTCGGTAATTCCACCGATCAAAAATTGAGTGCCGGCGAATTTTGAGGAATGAGCATGTCTGCCAATAGCGCATTGAGGCGCATAGTAAAGAAGGGATTGCACCCGATTCTTGCCGGCCACGGGTATCACTATTTTCAGGCATTGTCGAAAGCCTGGGACATTCGCAACGGCAATTGGACCGAGCCGGAACTGGACCTGATCCGCTTTGCCCTCAAGCCCGGAGAAACCGCGTTGGATCTCGGAGCCAACTTCGGACTCTATAGTTATCACCTCTCAAAAGCGCTTAAAGGTTCCGGCCGCATCTACGCCTTCGAGCCGGTCCCATTTACATTTGAAACCATGCGCCTGGTTGCCAGGCTATTGCGCTTGCGCAACGTTGAGATCATTCCCAAGGGTTGCAGCGATGTGGCCGGCACCATTGCATTCGAGGTGCCGGTGCAAACATCCGGCGCCTTCGCCGCCGGTCAAGCCTACATCGGCAACCGGCGCGACGACCGCGACGGCAAAGAGCAACAGGTTCGTTGGGCGGGGACCCAACAGGTGGCGTGCGAAGTTGTCAAACTTGATGATTTCTTTCCGGAGATAAAAGATCTCACGCTGATCAAGTGTGACATTGAAGGAGCCGAATTGATGGCGTTTCGGGGCGCGGAGCAGATGATTGGAAAACACTTGCCTACCGTCATCTGCGAAATCAATCCCTGGTTTCTCGAGGGGTTTGGGATCAAACTTTCAGAACTTGTGGGGTTCTTTATTGATCGAGGTTATCATCTTTACCATTATCGCCGGGAACAGGGACAGGGGATGCTTTGTCCCGTTAAGATCGAAGAGGTGGTGGAAGATAATTATGTCTTCATTCATCCGCAGAGACTGTCACGATTTGCTTCGCTGCTGAGCGGAAATACTGAGCCGGTTGCGAGCGGGCCCATAGAATGAACACTTCCACGGTCTTCGAATTCCGCGAACTGTCCTGCGCCGTGTGTGGGAGCACTGCGCGAACACATCTTGGCTGGCGTGGTGGCATGGCCCATCACGATCACAAAGGCGAACGCGTCGAAATCGTTCGTTGCAGCACGTGCACTCATATTTATCCTCATCCCATGCCCTACCCGGCGGGCACAGTCGGCGATTTGTATGACGACCCGGACGAATACTTCAGCGCCCACGACGTAGAAGTAAAGAAGCGACACGGCAGCGACTTAATGAAGTTCGTGGAAGAAAAGCTTGGCCGTAAAGGAACAATGCTTGATGTCGGCTGCGGACGAGGAGAGTTGCTGTGGGCGGCGCGCGACGCCGGCTGGAATTATACCGGCATCGATCCGTCCTCCGCACATCTGGAGTGGGGCCGGGTCAATCTCGATGTCCAGGGACTTTTAGGAACACTGGAAACTGTAAGCCTTCCGGCTGAAAGTTTTGACGTCGTAATCATGGGCGGAGTAATCGAACATCTTTATGATCCTTTTGCCGCTTTGCAGGAAGTCCGCCGCGTGCTCAAGCCTGGTGGTTTGTTCTATTTAGACGCCCCGAATGAAGACGCGCTCTATACCCAGATCGGGAATCTCTACTTCCGGGCGCTAAGACGTAATTGGGTGGTCAACCTGGCGCCCACATTTCCGCCGTATCATGTGCAGGGTTTTAATCCTAAATCCCTGCGGCGCCTGCTTGAGCGGACCGGCTTTCAATTGGCAGAGCTGCACGTGTGGGGCCAGGTGTCGCCGCTGACTGGGCAAAGGTCCCTGCGAAAACGTCTTGAATATCGCGGCGCACAACTGATTAACTGGATGGGAAACCGGCGCGGCAGCGGCATTTACATGGATGGGTGGGCCTGGAAAGTCGGACTGATCCAGGCACGGGATAGTTTCTGAAAAGGGCTGATAAGTGGAGACACACAACATTCTGGTGACGGGTGGAGCCGGGTTTATTGGATCTCATCTCGTTGATGAGTTGGTAGGACAAGGGCACCGGGTCCGCGTGCTTGACGCGCTGGTGCCGCAGGTCCACGAAGGTAAACAGCCTGCGCATCTGAACGCGGAGGCAGAATTCATTCATGGGGACATCGCGGATGCGGAACTGGTCAATCGCGCGCTAGACGGTGTGGCCGTTATCTTTCACCTCGCAGCTGAGGTGGGCGTGGGCCAATCAATGTATCAGGTTGATCGCTATGTTCGGGCCAACGATCTCGGCACTGCGGTGTTGCTGCAGAGCCTGATCAAGCGTCGCAGCCAAATCAAAAAGTTAATTGTGGCCTCCTCGATGTCGATTTATGGAGAGGGCGCCTACCAGTGCAAAAACTGTGGTCAGGTTTATCCCCAGTTGCGCGCTGAGAATCAATTGATGCAGCGGCGTTGGGAGCTGGAATGTTCGCATTGTCAGGATCAGTCAGAATTAGCCCCGGCGCTCACGAATGAGGACAAGCCTCTTTTCCCGACTTCGGTGTATGCGATTACCAAGCAGGATCAGGAACAGCTTTCTTTAGTGTTTGGACGCGCTTACGGAATTCCGACGGTCGCTTTGCGCTATTTCAATGTTTATGGACCAAGACAGGCGCTTTCGAATCCGTACACCGGTGTTTGTGCCATCTTCTCGTCGCGGCTATTGAATGATCAACGCCCAATGATGTTCGAAGACGGTGAACAAACGCGCGACTTTGTCCACGTCAGCGATATCGTGCAGGCAAACCTTCTGGCAATGCAGACCGCTAAGGCCGATTACCTGCCAGTCAATGTCGGCACCGGAACGGCGACTTCGATACGGAAGATCGGGTCATTGCTGGCTGCCGGGTTAGGGAAGGAACTTGAACCGGAAATAGTCGGGAAGTATCGTGAAGGGGACATTCGTCATTGTGTGGCTGATATCACCCGTGCCCGTGCTTTATTGGGATATGAGCCGCGGGTTAGTTTGAATACCGGGATACCAGAACTGCTTAGCTGGGTGGCCCAGCAGTCTGCCAGCGATTACCTCGTCCGGGCCACTGACGAGCTGGTGAATCATCAGTTGGTTCGTTGAGGCGATTGCGACGAGTTTAAGGACGCTAAATGCACGGCACCAGCAAACTTCGCCTCTTTATCCTGGCTCTAATTGGCTTGATGCCGTCATTTTTGAAGCGGCCGCTTTACCGTCAGTGCTTTGGCTATAGCATCGGCCGTCGCGTACGAGTAGGATTGAGTATCATCGATGCCCGGCATTGCGAAATCGGAGACGACTCGAGAATTGGCCACTTAAATCTGTTCATCGGCGTCAATAACCTGACGCTTGGGGATCATGTGCGGATCGGCCACTTGAATATCATCCGTGGTGGCGACGATGTGAATCTGGGCCGGTATTCCGAGCTATTACGATTGAATGAGATAAACTCGATTCCCGAGCCCGATGTTGTTAACCCGGTCGATCCGCGCTTCTCTCTTGGACCGGGAAGCATTATCACGACGGGGCACAAGATTGATTTCACCGATCGGGTTGAGATTGGCCGTCGCAGCATAATTGGCGGCAGAAATTCATCGTTATGGACGCACAATCGTCAGCGGACATTGCCGATTACGATTGGTGACTTTGCTTATGTTGGATCCGAAATCAGGATGGCTCCCGGAAGTTCAATACCTTCGCGCTGCATTGTCGGCATCGGTTCGGTAATTACCGGGCGGCTGACCTGCGAGGGCCACCTAATCGCAGGTGTTCCTGCAAAGTCGATTAAAGAACTGGAAACGGAGGATAAGTTTCTTATCGAGCGGAAGACCAGGTTGGATTTGCCCGACGACGTCTGAAGGCGCGTATTAAATATGAAGGCCATTATCTCTATTGTTGCTCTTGCTATCACGTTGGCAATCCTGATTTTTGTGCCGCCGCTGGCGGCGCCTTTCGAGGGGATGTATGGACCGGTGACCGTCTCCAGTTGTGCCCTGGCACTGGGCCTGTGCGGCCTGGCAGCTTGCGTGGCAGGTTTCGTCATACGCCAGGAACGATCGCACGGTTCTTATCTTTTGTACCTTTTCCTTTTTGCCCTGCTTTTGAGGATCGTAATTGGCGCTGCCATATTTGTATTTAACGGCCAGGAATTTTTCGGAGGCGACGCCCTGACTTATGACTATTACGGCGAACAACAATTGCTCGCCTGGGGTGGAAGTCTGGACGCTGCGTTGGATGTGAAAAGGTTTGTGGGTGAGGGTTACCGTTCGGGACTGGGAATGGTCTATATGGTCGCGTTGATTTACGGAATGGTCTGCCGCAACATGCTGGCAGTTCAATTCTTCAACAGTGTCCTCGGAGCCGCTACCGCCCCCATAATTTTTCTTTGCGCCCAGGAAGTGTTCAAAAACACGAGAGTATCGAGAGTGTCGTCGCTGGCGGTCGCTTTTTGTCCTTCACTCGTTCTCTGGTCATCACAAGGATTGAAAGATGGACCCATCGTTTTCTTTTTGGCCCTCAGTATTCTCGCGACTTTGAAACTGGGACAGAAATTCCGAGCAGGATTCCTGGTGATGCTTGTCCTATCGCTTTTCGGCGTGTTGGTCTTCCGGTTTTATGTTTTCTACATGCTGGTGTTGGCCATTGGCGGCGCATTTATTATTGGCATGAGGACAGTCACAGCACAGAGTCTTGCCCGCCAGTTTGTGATTGTCGTATTGCTCGGATTGTCGTTGACCTATCTTGGGGTGACGCGTTACGCGAATGTTCAGTTCGAGCAATACGGAAGTCTGGAAGTAGTGCAACGCAGCCGCGCTGATGCGGCCCGCTCTGCCGAGTCGGGCTTCGGCCGTGATGTGGATGTGTCGACTACTGGAGGAGCGTTACTAGCCATCCCCATGGGCATTATCTATCTCCTGTTTGCGCCCTTCCCGTGGCAGCTCGCGTCGTTACGCCAGTCCCTCACCTTGCCCGAAATGTTGCTCTGGTGGGCGGCGTTTCCTTTACTCATTACGGGCCTCTGGTTTTCGATTAAGTACCGGTTGCGCCAATTGTCTCCGGTTTTGATCTTTACATCGATGCTGACGTTGGCTTATTCGGTGTTCCAGGGAAATGTCGGAACTGCCTACCGCCAACGTGCGCAGTTGTTGGTCTTCTACTTCATATTTGTGGCGGTTGGCGCCGTACTTTTGAAAGAGAAACGGGAAGAAAAAAAGCGCCGGGCTGCGCACGCGTTGAGAGATGCTACTCGTTTTAAGCCCGCCAGCAACCAGCAGCAACCCCAGGCAACAACACGGGCCATCGTCCAGGGATAATGCTCGCTTTTCCCGATTTGTTTGCTGTTTTAAGGGCTGATATCGAGAACGTAAATCATTCGGAAACATTTAAACTAAAGTGTGTGGAATAACCGGAATTGTTCGCTCGGATGACGGGGCCGTTGACCGCGAGCTGCTGGCGCGAATGAATGAAGCTATTCGTCACCGCGGGCCCGACGAAGATGGCTTTTACTTCGGCGAGGGCGTGGGACTGGCCATTCGCCGGCTCGCCATCATCGATCTGAAAACCGGCCAGCAGCCAATTCACAGCCCTGATCGATCCAAATGGCTCGTCTTTAACGGCGAGATTTACAACTACCGGGATCTGCGCCAGCAGCTCGAAAAGCTTGGGCACAAGTTTTACACCAACAGCGACACTGAAGCGGTGATCGCGGCGTATGAACAATACGGCACAGATTGTCCGAAACATCTGCGGGGAATGTTCGCGTTTGCCATTTGGGACGAACACGAAAAGTCTTTGTTTCTGGCTCGCGATCGGGTCGGCAAAAAACCGCTACTTTACGCCCAGACTTCGAATCAGTTGTTGTTCGCTTCTGAATTCAGCGCCCTGGTTTTACACCCTGACGTGAGTCGCGACGTCAATTTCGAAGCCATTCATCATTATCTGTCATTCATCTGCGTGCCCGCTCCGCTGACGGCGTATACCGCCATCAGAAAGCTCGAGCCCGCGCATTGGCTGCTATGGCGCAATGGCGAGGTCAAGACCGAACGCTACTGGCAACTGGATTTTTCAAACAAAGTTTCGCTCAGCGAGGACGAGGCCGGTGAACGCGCGGTCGAGTTGTTGCGCGAAGCCGTCCGCATCCGGCTGATGTCGGAAGTCCCTTTAGGAGCTTTCCTGTCAGGCGGCATCGACTCCAGCGCCGTGGTCGCGCTGATGGCGCAGGAATCGTCTGATCCGGTCAAGACCTTCTCGATAGGTTTTGAAGAACAGGATTTTAGCGAGCTGCATCACGCGCGCCGTGTCGCCGAACACGTGGGTGCGGATCATCACGAATTCGTAGTCCGGCCCGATGCGATGGAAGTTTTGCCGATGTTGGTCGAACACTACGGCGAACCTTTCGCGGATTCATCGGCCATTCCCAGCTACTATGTTTCCCGCGAGACACGGCGTTATGTGACGGTCGCATTGAATGGCGACGGTGGTGATGAATGTTTTGCCGGTTACGAGCGCTATGCCGCGATGAACCTGGCGCAAAGCTACGCGGCCCTGCCCGGCGTTTTGCGCAACGGCGTGATCGGCAATGCCGTCAGGGCTCTTCCAGCTTTTCAGTCACGGGGCAATCCGATTGCCAAAGCGCAACGATTTGTGGCGGCCGCGTCTTTGTCGCCAATCGAACGGTATCTGCATTGGATTAGCGCTTTTAATGAAAGCGCCAAACTCGATCTGTACTCGGATAGTTTTCGGCAAGAGACAGCGAATTTCAGTACGGCGGGAATCATCGCGCCCTGGTATGCGAAAGCAAACGGTGCGGGGATTGTCGATGCAACGCTTTTGACCGACACGATGACATATCTTCCAAACGACTTGCTGGTAAAGATGGACATCGCCAGTATGTCGGTTTCACTTGAAGCGCGTTCGCCGTTTCTCGATCATGTATTGATGGAGTTTGCCGCCAGCCTGCCGGAGAAATTGAAGCTGCGACGGCTGACAACAAAATACTTGTTGAAGAAAGTGCTGAAAAAACTCGTGCCCGCTGAGAACCTGGCGCGCCGGAAGATGGGTTTTGGTGTGCCTATCGGATACTGGTTTCGCGGCGTGATGCAGCCTTTCCTGCGCGAAACGTTGCTTTCGGATAAAGCTCTGGCGCGCAACCTGTTTAAGCCCGAAAAAGTCAGACGCATCGTCGATGATCACGTCGAGGGCAAGATGGATCATTCGAACCAGCTCTGGTCACTATTAATGCTTGAACTGTGGTTCGAGAGATTTATTGACTGAAGCGAAATACGTGCATCCTGGCGGAAAATAATAGGAAGGATCCAAGAAATTGAAAGGTGTAGTTCTTGCCGGCGGCTTGGGCAGTCGTTTACTCCCGTTGACGTCCGTGACTAATAAGCACTTGTTGCCGGTTTTTAATCGGCCGATGATCTTTTATCCGATACAAACTCTCGTCAACGCCGGAATCAATGACATCATGATCGTGACCGGGGGCAACTCAGCGGGCGATTTTCTGCGACTTTTGGGAAATGGCAAAACTTTTGGGTTGAAGCACCTCAATTATGCGTATCAGGAAGGTGAAGGAGGCATTGCTGCAGCGCTGTCACTGGTCGAACACTTTGCGGGTGACGAACCGATCTGTGTGGTGCTGGGGGACAATATCATTCAGGGCAATATCAGGGCCGCCGCCGATGCGTATCGCAAACAGGGCCACGGCGCGAAGATGCTGCTCAAGAAGGTTTCGGATCCGCAACGCTTTGGCGTCCCCGAATTTGATGGCGAGCGCGTAGTGCGTATCGACGAAAAACCAAAACAGCCAAAGTCGGACTACGCCGTAATTGGAATTTACATGTACGACGCCAGCGTATTCGACATCATCGGTACTTTGAAACCATCCGGCCGCGACGAACTCGAAATCACTGATGTGAATAACGCCTATATCGAACGCGGCGAAATGACCTGGAATGAACTCGAGGGTTGGTGGAGCGACGCAGGGACGTTTGAGAGCTTGCTTTATGCTTCAAATCTCGTTGCCGAAACAGGCGCGAACAACAAGGAAAACGAACATGCAGCAGAAGCAGGCGCCATTGTCTGAAAGTTTTCAACCCGGAGAAATCAAGGACGTCATCGTTCGTCCCCTGCGAAAGTTTAATGACGAGCGCGGATGGCTGACTGAGCTATTCCGGAACGATGAGTTGGCGAGTGAATTCCATCCGGTAATGTCTTACATCTCTTCAACCAAT
>DASZDU010000252.1:0-5731 GCA_035941655.1 Pyrinomonadaceae bacterium
GTTCACCTGACCAGACAATACCTGCATTTCGAGCGTCCTGACGCGTCTCCGATGGATCAAGGGAGAGCAACGTCGCCTTGATTAGCCAAGGCTCCCAGCCCGTCCTCCCTTTGAGCACATGAAATACCCGCCAGAGGAGGCTCGTTTTACCGTATCCAGCCTCGCCGACCACTAGTACAGACGGTGCACGAGAACCGGCCTCTCTGTCTAAATTCGCAAAGATCTCTCGTTCAACCGTACGGGTAACGTATAGATCTTGATCTAGTCGAACCTCTGCACGTAGGTATCCGTGCTCTTCAACCAGTTGCGAGTCTTCCACCGCAATCTCGCTCTGACGCTGGATGTTTCGCAGAGCGTGGCTGGCAATGGCTAGATCAGTGCTCGCCAGGCCTGTTTTGGTAGGTTCGATTTCACTCATCAGAAGACATTTGCATTGCTGGCCCAGGGGAGTAATTTATCCCTAACCGCCAACTGCAGAACAACTCCTCCAGAATTATCGTCCGCTCGCGGCCAAATACAGAAGTACAAAGGCGGTGTCCTGGCACTTTTCTTAACCTTTGCAAGCTTGTGTTAAGGGTCAACTCAACGATCCCCAGATCTGCTCGATGTAAAAGGCCGATCCGGTAACATAAAGACGAAATAGCAACCGTGGAGGTAGTAATAATTGAGCGAGACGAGGTGGGCTCAGAGTAGCTCAAATGAAATGACACACAAGCTCAACCAGACTCAGGAGGAGCCGGAAGTCATCGCGAATCAGCTTAATCAGGAGACACTGCTAAAGATGAATGGGAAGTATCTAGAGCAAGGTTGAATGATCCTACTGGTCAAATCAAAGCTAGTAAGAACTTCCGAGTAAGAAACGTGAAAGCCTCGAAAAATTCTCCTATTGCGAACAACTCATTGTTAATGGTCAGTAAAAGCGTATGCTTGGTGAGCGTCAATCGCTTATTCTCCTGCCTAGCTAAGATCCTTTTTCGGTTTGGTTTGACGTTCTTAACGTAACTGTCTAAGCCCCGTGTGTGCCGGGTGTGTGCCAACTCAGCTAAACCCTTCCATACTCAGTGAGACGCAGAAATAATACGAATTGCTAAAATCCAACAAATCCGTACTAGTCGAACCTGAGAGGAAGACAGAAAACCTGCCTTTGGGAGACTCATAATCTGTTGGTTCGGGGTTCGAATCCCTGCGGGGGCACCAATCAACTGGCGAGGGTTCTTATACTTACATCTTAATGCTGTTGAGCCGATAACTACTCAACGGCAAGGTGGCGCGATTTGCTGGTGCTGCGAACGCGCTTCTTCCTTGAAGCCTCATGGGCACGGGCGTAACCCGAAGTCTTAAGTTCGAATTCTGATGCTGCCGGAATTACTGATGTATCCGTGCGCTTTCAGCGTGATCATGCAGGTGCCAATGGATATGTTATCGGGAAGCCTGAAAACTACCTGGGTAAACAGAGAATTCGGCACGCGACGCACATCCTCAGCCGCGATATCGTAAGGATGGTTATTACTATCAACGAGACTCACCGTAACAGCAGAAGAAGTCTCTCCTTGCAACAACTGAAGCTTCATTGCGAAGACCATTACTCGAGTGTTGCGATCGACTCCGAGATTCAATAAGTCCGCACCGTTTACGACCGGAAAGGGATCGCGCGTAAGCAGTACTGAGTCTAATGCGGCGACTTGGTTTAGCGCCGGGCCAGATTCATCTAAAAGTAGTTGAGGTGGCCCAGGTTGGGATTGATAAGCTACCAGCAGAGTAGAAGCCGGTACGACTACGAGGTCGTCACCGGCGCCGAGTCCGGTGTGCGGCCGGCTGACGGGCGACTCGGTCGTCTGAACGGGGGCACCAAGGTTCCCGGTCCAGACGTTCGCCCCCGTATTCCCGTCGAGAGCGTAGACCTTTCCGCTGCTGGAACCAATGTATACGTAGCCGTTATCTACGATTGGCGCGGAAGTGAGGGTGCCATCGCCGGTGAAGGACCACCGGACTGCCCCGGAGTAGGCATCGCGCGCTTTTAGAATTGATCCGGTGAGGAAGAACCCTGTGGAGCCGTTCAATGCCGGAGGTGGACCTGTCGGGAAAGTGCCTAGCACCGCACCAGTGGGGGCATCGAACATCAGCTTTGGGTTCAAAGAATCGCCCACATACAAACGCCCGCCGAAGAGGACTGGTGTACTTCCGCCTCCGCCCGTGCACGGCCCGGGATGTTGCCAGATTAGAGACCCGTCCTGAGGCGAAAAATCGTAGACATGGTTGCAAGCAGCTGCGAAAAATACTCCAGTCGAGGTTACCGCTGGAGAGCTGTCGTCGCCACCATTTTGAAGAAGCACGGACCACTTCACAGTGCCATCTTGCTCGTCAACCGCGTACAGTGTCCCGCTGCCGGAAGCGGATAACGAACCGGCTCCTAATAGGTACACCACGCCTCCTGACGCGGTCGGTGGTGACGAGAACGCATATGCATCTGGAAGCTGCTTCGACCATATCAGAGCGCCTGACGCTGCATCGAAAGCGCGAAGAAGGCCGTCAAAATTTACCGCGAAGACCCGTCCAGCGTCGTAGGCGGCGTTGGACCAGCCATAGGTTCCGCCGAGATCGACTGGCCCCCACAATGTGGCGCCATTTGCCTCGTCGAGGGCGTAGAGCTTTGTTCCATAGCTGGCCGGGTTTGCAACCGTGACGAAGATCCTGCCGCCCACGATGAGCGGATAGGAGATCTGACCGCCCAGATTTCGGGACCACCGCTGCGCTAAAGGTGGAGTAACCGTGTCGAACTGCGACCCGCTATGGGCGGCGTCGATTTGATAGGCCACGGCGGTCCCCTTAGTCGGCGGGGGAGTTGGTGTCGCCGTGGGAGTCGATGGGCAAAAGCTGCTTGTCGACATCAACTGGAACGTGTAACTCCCGCCCAGTTCCGTCGTGCCGTTGACAGAGAAGACGACAATCGCAAAGCTCGTGTTCGCCGGAACGGTGAACTGGAACGACTGAATGACCGGTGACGGGGTGCCACTACTAAGGCCGGGATCACCGAGATAACGGGACGCATTGGTTATGTCAGTGGCGACAAACGGCGCCAGGAACGCCGCGATTTGATAGTTCGCGTTGGACTTGGAATTTACGGTCAAAGCCGCTGATATACAGACGGGCGAGGGCGAGGAGTTCGTGAAAGTATATGCGTCGAATGGAAATGAGCCAGAACCAGTGTTTCCGGGAAAGGAATTGGTGCTGCAAGTACCCTGCGCGCCGCCTCGGTTCAATCGTGTCGTCATCGTACCGGTGGTGGCGGGCGCTGGTGGGCTGCCGAGGTTGGCTGTAAAGCCGCAACTAGCATTGGGGGTCGCTGTAGGAGTCGGTGTCGCTGATGCCAAATCGAATATATAAGCCGCGCCAGTGTGGGAGTTCTTACCCTCAGCACCGACCACTACTGTGTCGCCATCGATCCCTACCGACGAACCAAATTGGTCATGCGCCGCCACATCACTCGCGGTGAGTTTCTGCACCTCTCCCCAGCCTTCAACGCCATTGTGATTGCGCTCGAAGATGTAGGCTGCACCACCAGTGAGGAGATTTATGGCCCAAGCTCCGACCACCATTGTGTCGCCATCGATCGCTACCGAAATACCGAATTCGTCAAGTAAATTCGCATCACTCGCAGTCAGTTCCTGCACCTCTCCCCAGTTCTCAACTCCATTCTGATTGCGCTCGAAGATATAGACCGCGCCACTAGTGCCTCGGTTCCCGTGATTAGCTCCGACCGCCACCGTGTCGCTATTGATCGCTACCGAGATACCGAATTGGTCGCCTCCTATCCAATCGCTCGCGGTGAGTCTTTTCACCTGTCCCCAGTTCTCAGCTCCACCCTGATTGCGCTCGAAGATGTAGGCCCTGCCAGGGACCTTTCCGTAAGCTCCGACCACCACGGTGTCGCCGTTGATCGATGCCGAGTAACCGAAATAGGCGTAGTTTGCCGCGCCATCACTGGCGGTGAGTTTCTTTACCTGTCCCCAGTTCTCAGCTCCACCCTGATTGCGCTCGAATACATAGGCCGCGCCAGTAGAGACATAGTCCGCGCTAGGGACACTGCCCAAAGCTCCGACCACTACTGTGTCGGCGTTGATCGACACCGACGAACCGAAAAGGTCATTTGCCGCCGCATCACTCGCAGTGAGTTTCTTCACCTGCCCCCAGTTTTCAGTTCCACCCTGATTGCGCTCGAAGATATAGGCCGCACCCCTGTTGGAGTCTTTAACCAAAGCACCGACCACTACTGTGTCGACATCGATTGCAACCGACCAACCGAACCGGTCATTTGCCGCCGCATCACTCGCAGTGAGTATCTTCACCTGTCCCCAGTTCTCAGCTCCACCCTGATTGCGCTCGAAGATATAGGCCGCGCCTTTTGATGTTGGGATGAATATTGGGGGCGGCCCTGGTTGCCAGTTCTTGCCGTAAGCTCCGACCACCAACGTGTCGCCGTTGGTCGCTACCGAGTAACCGAATCGGTCATCTGCCGCCGCATCGCTCGCCGTAAGCTTCTTAGTCTGAGTGAAAAGTGGATCAACCCTGAGTGGGTAAACTGCCTCCGTATCATCTATCAAAAGCTCAATCTGTTTTCTGTCAGCCCGGAAGCCGGTTTGTAATTGCCGGCCCGACGCATCGGCAGCCATCAGATGGTCATAGCGCAGCCAATGCTCGCCGTTGCCGTCGATCAGTTCTAACGCCTTTCCCGAATCCACCAGCACCGGTCTGACTTCACCCGCAACCGTCAGACGCAATCGCAGTGGCGTTCCCTCGCGCCTTTTCCCGGGCGGCGCCGCCAGGGTAAAGCCCTGCTCGAGGCCATCTTTTCGGTTTTGATACCACTCGACGATCTCATCCGAATCGGCTTGGTCAGTGTTATTGGATCGTGTAGCGAGCCTTCGGCTAATCTCGATGCGATTGCCATCGACGCGCATCGTTCCCGCACCGGCAGTCAACATTCGGCGACCATAACCGTAACTCCGCACCCTTAACCGCGCCTGTAACGTAGTCGTGCCCTTTTTGTTGAGTGGCTGCAAGACTACGTCGCGTCCATTGAAACGGGCCCTCAGCTTCTGGGCCGGATTTGTTGCTTCGTAGATCTCCGCCGCATTGTTCTTTCGTAGCCCTGATCGCAACGCACTCGACTCTTGCGCTTGCGGCTGCTGGTCGATCTGGTACTGTGCCGCCTCGATCAAATTCTGCAGTCGACCATAAAGGCCGTGCTCTTTCAGATAATCACTGGCTGGCTTGCCTTGCAGGCTGGGCAGCGGTTGGGTGGATTGCGCCTGTGAGGCTTCGACTGAATTGTCCGAGGCCAGGCGTTTGGTCAGCTTTGGAACTTTGGTGGCTGGGCTGTTTGCTTGAGAGGCGTGCCGACTAATGCTTAATGGCAGCGCAAGGGCGACTAGAGCGAAGAGCGCCAGGGAAACGATTGTGCGAGAGCGCATTCCGAGGAAATCCTTGTTTCAAAGAATCCGCGCCCCCTTTTATCAAAGTTACAACTAATCGGCAACCCAGCTTGCATCAAGGCGAAAGGCCCCGTCGGGCATCAGTTACATTTCAATAAGCAGCCTTAATTCTCGTTCCGTTGGGAGTCTCAGAAATGACGGCGTCTACGTGCCGGAGAAAAACAATGAGGGCGTATGTGGACTTTAAAGATGGCGCGATTATGGCGCGATGGCGTGCTGAGACGTAACCAGACGTAACT
>DASZDU010000253.1:0-11010 GCA_035941655.1 Pyrinomonadaceae bacterium
ACCTGACAGCGCTTTGGTCGGCCGCGACCTGCCGCGACCGCCGTCGTTAGAGCGCGCGTTGAGAGTGTGGCGTCAGGCCGCCGCAGACCGAAAGCGCTGACAGGTCAGCGCACTCCAAAAATCGCTTCAATACCGGTGTGACGGGCGGCCGATGTGAATGTGCGGACCAGTGGCAGTGCCGGGAATCGCTTGCCTGAACGCCAGAAAAGGAATCCCATTCGCCCTTAAATAACCGAGCAGGGCCTGTCCTTCCGGGCCATCAGGATGAAGCGAGACATCCATGGCATTGTGATGGTCAAGCCGCCAGCGATCGTGAATGGAGCCCTGGCCAAACACTGCGACCGGCAAAGGTTTTTTGAATACCTGAGCGAAAAAGTTTTGCACTTTCCATGCGTCCGACAGAGCCCAAAAGGCAGCGCCATTGTAACGAATCAACGCCGCCGACTTCACCAGGCTTCCGCGCGGTATAGGCTTACTCTTCGCTAGTTTCGTTACTGCTTCGGCTTCCAGCAAAGTATCGGCAATTTGCGAATCTGCGGAGGCCATGCGGCGATTCACTTCAGCCACTCGATCTATTGCTTTCGCAACTTCGGCCTCGGCGGCTTCCAGAGTTTTCTTGGAAATCAATCCAGCAGCAAACAGTTCGCGTGATTTAGTCAGTTCCGCTTCCGCTTTCGGAACGCTCTTTTCATAACTCGCGCGCAGCTTTTCCAGGTTGGCCTTGTACTCGTTGGTGGCCTTAATAAATTCTTCGCGCAGTCTTGCAAGTTCATCAACCGGCTTAGGCTGAGTTTTAGATTTCGAGGATTTGGCCCGCGACTTTTTTGCCGCTGGTTTGACTGCGCCAGTCTGTTGCGCACGCACGCAGTGCGGCGCCAACAGCAGGAGCGAGAGCAGCAGGATAGAGACAATAATGCAAGGAATAGAGTTGACGACGTGCAGCGACATTCGCCAGTGGACCGATTCTGTCACGTTAGAATCTCAATGGCTAAAACGCGGGGGCCCGAGGGACAAGCTGCATTAAGCGGTCGTGCCGCATCCGCGGACGGGTTTACTTAACCATCGTTCCGGTGCGGCTCCAGCGAGTGTTGAGAAAAAAGTCCAACAGTGGATTGCCGTTCGATGGCGCGCTCTCGTCGTAAGACCAGTAGACAAACATCGCCCGGCCAATAACCAACTCGCGCGGTACAAAGCCCCAATAGCGGCTGTCTTCACTATTGTTTCGGTTGTCGCCCATCACAAAATACTTGCCGGCAGGAATCACAACTTCGTGGCCGTCGCCCTCGTGATCTGTTCTGAAAATTGGATAATCTTCTTCAACGAAATCAGGATTGTAATAGACCTCGTAGGGCTCGCCGTCTTTCCGCGGAGTTGTGGTCTTGATATCGAGCGGCGCCCTATCGTTGTTATCTACGGCTTCAAGCTGATGCTCCAGCAACGGCTTACCGTTGACGATCACATTTCTGCCTTCCATGCGAATGTGGTCTCCGGGTAGCCCAATAACTCGCTTTACATAATTGGTAATGATCGGTTTGTTGTCAGGGCGATCATCCCTGTGCGGATCGTAGCGATTGCCGGGATACTTAAAAACGATAATGTCGCCACGCCTAATATCCCGCTGTGGCAGAAACGGTAACGACTTGCCGGGTGCAAAAATGAACTTGTTAACCAGCAGGTGATCGCCGATGGTGATGGTGTTCTGCATCGATCCTGTCGGAACTTTGACCGCCTGCACAACGAACGTCATCCCGAAGAGCGCCATGATTACCGTAACCACGGCGGATTCAAAATATTCACGCCAAACAGACTTCGGCGGTCCGGTCGGTTTTGTCTCGAGCTCCGGTGCTCGCTCGTGACCGTTCCGATTGAAGACCCGAGAAAAGACAGACGCCTTCGGATTGGCCTTCGTTTCAGAGACGTTGGTTGAAAGTTTCTGAGTGGATGGATTGCTCATTATCAAGTCATCCTAGATAGCTTGGATGCGCCGGTCAAGTTTGGACTCCAGCAACGGTGCGCTCACTTCTCTTTGCTGTTCGTTTTCATCAAGGCGAGCGCTTCTTTGGCGGCGGCTGCTTCTGCCGTCTTTTTTGAGCGGCCTTCCGCCCGCACGCTGCCATTGTCCCAGCTTACTTCCACATGAAACGTGCGCCGGTGTGGCGGCCCAATTGCCTCAACCACGGAATACCTTGGCGCCGGCCGGCGCTCAGCCTGTAGTTTTTCCTGCAACATGGTTTTGTAGTCCGCTTCCGCGGCGGCGCTCGGCGTCACCTTTTTCAACTCCTCCCCCAGCGCGTTCTCCACAAATTCTGTGGCGGTTGGTAATCCACCGTCCACAAAAATAGCGCCTGTCAGGGCTTCCAGAACATCTGCCAGGAGCGCGTCTTTGCGGCGGCCGCCGCTCCTCTCTTCGCCGCGCCCAAAGCGCAAGAAATCACCAAGGTTCAAACGCAGCGAAGCCTCTGCCAAAGTTGAGGCACTCACCAGTCGATGTTTCATACGCGACAGCTCACCTTCAGTGCCGGCCGGATAAGCCTTGCAGAGATAGGCAGCGACTATCAGGCCCAACACAGAATCGCCGAGAAATTCCAACGCTTCGTTGTGGAGCTGACGCGCCTGGTCCTCAGCACCCGGGGCAACCTGTTCATGGGCCCAGGAACGATGAGTGATAGCGCGTTCCAACAGTGCGCGATTTTGAAACTTGTAACCGAGAATGGTTTCCAGGAGGTCGAGATCCGGAAGTTTGATTCCCTGTTTTTTCAAGGTAGGTTTAATTGAACAAGCCGGAAGCATCGTCAGATTGGGCGACAAGGCTTCCGGCTATAATCAGGAGTCCTGAACGGTTATGGCGATATCAGCGACGCCGGTGATTATTCTTCGGTTTTACTGGCGGCTTGGGGGTCGGCGCCGGGGTTGCCGTCGACTTAGTTGTTGTGGTCGTCGTTGTCGGCGTAGTCTTGTTGGCCGCTGGAGCCGCTGCTCCGGGCGTCGCACTCACCTCAGTGGTGCTCGTAATGCCGGCAGCCGGTGCGGCTGACGTCGCCGGCGAAGCCGGTAACGTAGTAAGCGGCGTCGGCTCAGGCGGTAATGGCTTAGCCATCACACCCGCAATCAGATCCGTAAGGCCGGCGTCAGATTGATTGTGGCGATACTTGTACCAGGTGGTCAGGCTCTCGAGCCATTCGGGCTTGTTCGCCTGGTATTTTGCATCGGTACCCGCCAAAGCCACTGCTCGGGCATACCCATCAATCATTCGGTCGATAACCTGCTGAACGTTTGCTAACGCCAGTTTGCTTTCCGGCGTCTCGTCTTTTCCTTCAAATCTGGCTTTGTAGTCTGCCGACAATTTGGCATAGGGGCCGGCTTCATAGGCCGTGGCGATAAAGAAATATGTCCACGGGTCCTTCTTCAAATCAGATTCGAATTGGGCGGACTTGATCAGTGCTGTTAGCCCTTCGGATTGATTTGTTTTGAGAGTAATTCGGCCGAGCGAATTGTAGAGATAGGCAAGCGTATCATCCTTACCTTTGAACGGCGCCCAACTCTCGGGAGCTTTGCCTGACTCGATCTGCTGAATAGCTTTACGAATATAGGTAAGAGCGTCAGTGTTGTAGCTTTCGTTCTTGAGAGTGGCGGCAGCTAAATAGCTTCCGTAACCAAGGTCGACGATCACGCGAAGATTCTCGGGTTCCTCTGCGAGAATTTCTTTGGCCATGGCCAGGCCTTCGACATATTTCTTTTCGCCGTAAATTAATGGCGTGACCTTGAGCTTGCGAGATTCCTTCTCATAAGCGCCAACCCACTTCTTCAGGTAGTCTGGGATTTGGCCTTGCTCGTTGGGGCAGGCGGTCAAATAGTGCTTCCCTGCCTCGTAGGCCTTTTTCGCATCGGTAGTGCGAAACTTGGTGAAGTCAGCATACCAAGCGGCCTTGCTCTCATCAGTACAGGCGCCCTGTGCCGGTGCCGCTGGTGCGGCCGGCGTCGGTGTCTGCGCTTGAGCGGTTAACTGAAAAATGGTTGCGAACGCCGGCGTGGCCATTACAGCCAAACTCGCATACATTGCCAATAGGCCAATAATCTTTTTCATTAGTCGTCAAAACCTCCAAGGCTCTCTTGCAGCTATCTTACGGGGGCAACAACAAAATTTGCCAGCGTCGCAACAGCGCCACATTAGGATGCGGACATACAGACGCCGGTTGCCGATCTGCGGTGCTGTTCTGCGGTGACGATCAGGAGAGAACCACAGTCTTAGTCGAGTCGAAATTAGAACTCAGAAAAGAACGCCCGCAATATTCCTGCAACTCTCAAGCGCCTGTCAAGGGAGAACGCTGGTACTTAACAGAAAACCTGCGCAAACAATTCTGCGCCGGATTCTCGCAACAGTTTACGAGTATCCGGCGCAGATTGGTTTTCCAGAGGTTGCAACTGCCTTACAACTACGGCTGCAATTCATGCGCACGGCGCGGTCTGTTGTCAGGTTGTGTCGCCGGCTTCACAGAAGTCTTCTCAGGCGCAGCCGCCTTCTGAGCATCAGTTTTCTGAGTTGTGGAGTTAATGGGCTTAATAACCAGCTTCACGTTCGAAGGTGATGACTCCGGAACTAGTTTGTGCGTCGGAGCAGGCGTGGCCGTCGCTGTGGTAGTGGTCGTTTCATCGGCTTGACTATCCTGACCTGCGATTAGATCGTCGCCTTCCTCGGCAACAATTTCTTTCTCCTCGTCGTCCGGCGTGGTAGAGATCTGTAGATTTGTCGGAGTGCCGAAGCGTTGGTGCAGGTCGCGATAAATTCGGCCGGCCACCGCTGCGGGAAGATGACGATGCGCGTCAGTGCCACGCGTTATGACAACAACTGCGAGTCTGGGATTCGCGAGCGGCGCATAGGAAGTGAATAGGCCAACCCAACTTCCGCCACCTCCGTTGCAGGTTCCTGTTTTACCCGCAACCGTTTGCAGCGGGTCGTAGGCCTTCCTGCCCGAACCGTAGTTAACGGCGCCAATCATTCCCGGAATCATGCGCTGCAACACGTTACCGTCAATATCCAATTTGCGGCGCACCTTGGGTTTGAATTTAGCGGAAGCATCCTGAGTATTCGGGATCTGCGGAACGAGCAACTTTCCACCGTTGGCCATGGCGGATACCAGATTGCCTAATTGCAACGCAGTAACTTCGAATCCGTCGGCGTAGGAAAACATGCGACGAAGAGTGAAGCCCGGCTTCATCTCAGGTAGTTGTCCAGGATATTCAAACGGGACGTTCGCTCCGGTTTTTTCGCCGAGTCCCAATTCTTTCGCGTAATGGATCATCTTGTCGAAGCCAATGCCACTACCCACGCGTTCGAAATAGGGATTGTCAGAACGGGCCAGCGCAGAAGTTAGATCCATTCGCGAACGATCTGAGACCGTGGTTATCTCTGCCGGCGGAATTACATTTTCTGAAAGCCCGGCGACGCCCGTCACCAGCTTGATTGTCGAGCAGGGCTTGAAACCTCGCCGCACTCCCCACTCCTGGTTGACTATCGAATACACTTTGCCGTTCATCGGATCCATCACGACAACAGTGCCGGCATGATTACCGAGCGCGTTGATCGCTACCCGTCGCACCTGAAGATCTTCGCCGCTGGTATTGTCTCGAGCAATCATTCCCTGTACTTCATCTCGCAGCGCCTGATCGAGAGCACGTTGGCGAGCGATTGCAGCTCGTCGTGCGGCTTCGGCGCGGCGCCGGGCCTCAAGAATTTCGCGGCGACGCTGAGATTGTTGGCGACGCAATTCCGCAGCCCGCTCGCGCCTGGTCAAAGGCCGACGTAATCTTCGCTCCAGAGCTTTCAACGACGCTGCCTGTTCGCGCGCGTTTTGAATGCGCTCGCGTCTGAGCTCTCTCCGTGAGAGACGAACTTTTCCGCCGCGTCGTGATCCTCTTGCCGAAAGTTCGCGACGATTTTTTCCACGCCTGTCTCTGGCTGAAAGCTTTTTATGTTTGTCAGCTCGTGCCGATGCGCGCGCCGTCTTTTTTCCGCGGGTATTATCTGAACGACGCTTTTTGGCCGCGTCTGCGATTTGAAAAGGAAGGACGAGAAGAATGATAAGAATGAATGCGAAAAAGAGACCGCGGGGGTGGCGATTGATCAAAAACATCAGAGGTTTATTACCTTTCTATGGTTGTTTGCTCAGCTGAGTGAGCCTCGCCGAAAGTTCTGCACCGCGTAACGTTAGAAAAGGCTTCCGATATCGCCTATTCTAAATTGCAAATAACGAACAGCTGAGAGCAACGAAAACTCTCCAAAACCCGTGTTTTGTCGTGGACCTCCAGGTCCCTGATACGTTGAGGCGGGAGAATTCCCAAACTTGACGGTCTCTGGGGACATTGATTCGAGACCGACGCGACTATACCATCTGAAAACGACAGGGGCAACCAGAAAAGTAAGCTTTTGTACACAATCCGCAATACAAATCCAATCAGGGTGCCTTTCATAAGAAAGAAAGGCACAATTGCGACAACGATCCACGGTCTCCGGTCCGTCAAATTCTTATGAAGGCTCCGCACATCTTTAATAGCTTTCGCGCGCGCCTCGTGCTTCTGCTGGTGGTACTGCTGGGTTTGACGCTCGGGGTGCAGTATTACGTCAATCTTCAGTCGGTCAAACGAAACGCACACATGCTGGTGGAACAGGAGCAGGCGATCATGGCGGGCGTGGCGCTTGGCGTTAATAGTATCAGCAGCCAGAAATACCTCGACCAAATGCGCAACGATCTGCGAGAGCCTCTTATCGACGAAACAACTGGACGAGTGAAGAACGTTTTGGTGGTTAATACTGAAGGCAATATTACGGATAGTCTCGTAGCAGAATATGCTCCCACCACCAACCCTGATAAGTCCACCAGGTATGTTCGTATTACTGATGTTCCACTGCCGCCTCTTACCAACGCAGTAGAACTGGCAGATGCTAATAACAAACGGCCCCCCTGGCTTTCCGCGACTTCCGTAGCGAAGCCAGGCGAGCCGGGAGCATTCTACTTTCCCGTGGAGACGACAGAAGGCACCTTGTACATTATCGTCGTGCTCGATTCTGCCAATACGCTAACCAACATACTGCAGCGTCAGGCAACGCGGTCCGCCTACTACACGCTTGCTCTATTGCTCGTGACGACTCTCGTCACAGGCTTGTTTGTGTGGCGGTTTACACGGCCGGTCAAACATCTATCCGTGGCGGCGCAACGTGTTGCTACCGGCGACTTCGACGTGCGTGTTCCAACTGATCGCAGTGATGAGATGGGCGCGCTCGCCGCTGCGTTCAACGACATGACTGCGAGGCTGGGTCACCTCCGCGAGCTGGAGTCGAAGCTTCATCAGGTTGAAAAAGCTGCGGTGGTTGGACGGCTGGCCGCTGCCATTGCGCACGAAATTCGCAATCCCCTGAACTATATAAACCTGACCCTGGATCACCTGCGCTCGTCGTTTGCACCGGAAGACCCGGCTAAGCGTGAGACTTTCGAACGACTAGCAATGCAGTTGAAGTCGGAAGTGCAACGCATCAACCGGCACATTACGGATTTTCTGAAATATTCACGTCCGTCTACGCTTGAGCTCGAGCCACTCGACCTCCGCGCGGAAGCGCAAGATGCATTGCGCGTAATTGCGGGCCAGGCTGCAGAAAGAGGAGTCGACACGCGACTGCAAGAGGAAGAGGCTCTGCCGATGGTCATAGCCGATAAGGACTCGTTGCGGTCGGTTTTCACAAACCTGCTTATCAATAGCCTCGAAGCGATTGACGGCGATGGCGGAAGTGTGGAAGTTAAGCTGAGTGCCGAAAAACCAAATCGAGCGTGTGTTCAAATAACTGATACCGGAAGAGGAATTGCGCAGGACGATATTGCAAAGGTATTCGAGCCTTACTATTCGACGAAAGAAACGGGCACAGGTCTTGGACTTGCCATTGTCAAAAAAGCCATCGATGATCACGGCGGCTCTGTTAGCGTAAGTTCAAAGGAAGGCAGCGGGACGACCTTTACGATCTTGCTGCCAGTGAAACCAGAAGGAGGAAAGGATGAAGGCTGAAGGATAAGGGATGAAGCATGGCCCGCAATTAGGGACTCTTTCATCCCTCATCCTTCATCCTTCATCTCTCAACACTATGGCGCGAAAAACCATACTCGTCGTTGACGACGAAAAATCCCAGCGAGAAATCCTGGAGATGATTCTTTCCGGAGAGGGTTATGACGTAACGACGGCGTCATCAGGCGAAGCCGCGATCAAGTTTGCCAAAGACCGGCGATTCGATTTGGCGCTGACAGATCTGAAGATGACCGGCATGGACGGAATCGAATTGTTACAACACCTGCTCGCGCTGGACTCCTCCATCATCGTGATTCTGCTCACGGCACACGGCTCAATCGAATCGGCCAAGGAAGCCCTACGTCGCGGCGCGTTCGACTATCTGGAAAAGCCCTACGACAAGACATCGCTGCTGGAAACCATTGATCGGGCGCTTAAAAAGCTTGATGCTCTGGATACCGAAATTGTTTCCGCCTCGCCGAAAATGGAGTCGGTCAAACGCATGATCCTCAAGGTCGCACGGTCGAACTCCACCGTGTTGATTCGCGGCGAATCCGGCACCGGCAAAGAATTGATCGCGCGTGCGATTCACAATCAGTCGCCGCGCGCGCAGGACATGTTTCAGGCGGTCAATTGCGCGGCCATTAACGAAAACCTGCTTGAGTCGGAACTTTTCGGTCATGAAAAAGGTTCTTTCACCGGGGCGCACGCTGAAAAGAAGGGACTCTTTGAGATTGCGGATCGAGGCACGCTTTTTCTTGATGAGATTGCCGAGCTGGACGTAGCGATGCAGGCGAAACTTTTGCGCGCGTTGCAAGAGCGCAAAATCAGGCGCGTGGGTGGAACTCACGAGGTTGGCGTCGACGTTCGCGTGATTGCCGCAACGAACCGCGATCTTCGGGCCATGGTTTCGGACGGCAGATTCCGCGACGACCTTTACTACCGCATCAATGTGCTCTCCGTTGACGTTCCACCGTTGCGTGAACGTCGTGAAGACATTCCGGTGCTGATAGATTTTTTCCTCAAGAAGCACACGCGTAACACATCTCGCCTGGTGAGCGGACTGACTTCGGAAACACGGAAGCTGATGACTGACTACAGCTGGCCCGGCAACGTGCGCCAGCTGGAGTCTGCTATCGAGCGGGCCATACTGCTCTGCGAAGGCGACCAGATAACGATTGAAGATCTGCCGCTGGAAGTGCGACAGGAATCCCGTCCAGTCGCGGAGGGCGCGTTTAAGTTGCCACCTGAAGGCATTAGCTTTGAAGACGTGGAGCGCGACCTCATCATGCAGGCTATGGAGCAAACCGACTACAACATTACGAAATCCGCTAAGTTGCTGGGACTCACCTTTCGCACGCTGCAATACCGGCTGGAGAAGTTTGGCATCAAGAAGCCCGAAGGTAAGAAAGAAGCGGCGGGCTAGTTCGGCCGACTCAGGCTTAGACACGGCACTTGTGCTCCGTCCTCGAGGGGACAAGTCCGCTTTTCAAATGATTGGTCCCACCTAATCGACGACACAAGCAAATGCCGGAACTTTGAACTTGCAGGATGGGTCTAACCTCGCAAGCGCTGAGAGCAGCGCCCGTTCTATCTCCGAACTTGATTCCATCAACGGAGGCCCAAAGTGAAACACTACAAATTCCTGGCTCTGACGCTTGCACTGTGCTTTCTAACCGCGTGCGCTGCTCGACGCCTGCAGAATGAGTCAGCAAAGGTGGCAGATCCTGCAGAGGACCAACGCGTTGCTGTTTATGACTCGAAGTCGAGTGCCAAAACCCAGCCCGAAAGCGCGCTGGCGAAACGCGTCTCGCTTAATCAGAGTGTAAAGGCCGACAACCAGGTCTCGCTCGATCTTGCCGGTCAATCTCAAACGATAGCCGAAGCTATGGATCGAAAGATTCTGCGCAATGCGGACCTGACACTTGAATGCTCAGCTCCGCAGGACACACAACGCAAAATTGGCTCAATTGCAGAGTCAATGGGCGGCTTTGTTGTTACTTCCGAGTCAAAGCAACGCCAAACCGCGGAAGGCGCGACCCACGAACTCGAGGTTAATCTTGTTATTCGCGTGCCGGCCGCCCAATTTGGCCCTGCGCTCGATCAAATCCGCAGCACTGCCAATCGAGTGGTTCAGGAAAAGATCACGGGCCAGGACGTAACCGAAGAGTTCATCGATCTCGAAGCGCATCTCAAAACGCAGAAGGCCCTTGAGTCGCAGTTCCTCGACATAATGAAGCAGGCACACAAGGTTGAAGACGCGCTTGAGGTGCAACGTCAGATCGCCGGGGTCAGATCGGAGATTGAGAAACTCGAAGGGCGCAAACGGTTTCTGGAAAACCGCGCAAGTTTGTCGACCATCACGGTCAGTCTCCAGACTGCGACTGCTATCGCCGTAAACACCTCGGGCTTCGGCCGAGACGTTCGTGAAGCGGTTGCGGACAGCGTGCAACTCGCGATAGCCATCGTGCTGTTCTTGATTCGGTTCGTCATCGTGATGATTCCGGTATTCTTATTGATTATACTTCCCGGCTATTTGATCACGCGGCACTTCGTGCGTCACGCCAGGACAACGCGATTACGTCATGAGCCAGAGGTGCAAATCGATCAAACGTGAAGTTAGCAGCCGGATGAGTTCGCAGAATTGAGGACATAATGAATCGAACAACTTACTTTTTGTTTAGCTGCCTAATGCTTGTGTGGACGAGCGCCGCATGTTCTAAGCCGAACTCTAATTCCCCCGGCGAGTCGGCAGCCACTTCATCTCCCGCAGTGGAGCGGATCACCTCCGTGGGTGTAGTAAAGGTGGACGCGCAGCCTGTTGAGATTCCTGCCGGCGGCTCGGCTGAAGCAGTAGTTCGACTCACAATTCAAAACGGTTACCACGTTAACGCCAACCCGCCAACCTATCCGTATCTAAAAGCGACGGTCGTGGAGTTGTCTCCGTCAGATGGCATGTCG
>DASZDU010000254.1:0-3418 GCA_035941655.1 Pyrinomonadaceae bacterium
AGCTTGTCAGCGCCGCGCAACGAGTCCATTCCTTCGCGCACAAGTTTCTCGTCTTCCGCTGTCGCTTTCCCGCGTTCGTGTGTGAAAACGCGATGAAGTTTTGCTGTAAACATGAAATCGCGCGCCGCAGTGACGCGCCCCACCCAGGATTTTGCCGTTGATTCAGTGAACGGGCGATAAAAACTGCTGTTGATTTCGATTGTATTGAAGAATCTTGCGAGATATTCGAGTGGATCAAACTTCGGTCCGGGCTTCCGCGGATACACCACGCCTTCCCAGTCTTTGTACGACCAACCTGCCGGTCCGATGTAAATCTTCTTGTTCATAAATTTAGCCGCAGATTAACGCGGATTACGCGAATCTGAAAAACCATTTCAGGCAAATGAATTCTATTTTTTCCTGATCCGCGTAAATCCGCGCCCATCTTTCTAATTCAGCGCCCGATGCGAACTCCCCGAATCGATGCTATAAACAAGGCGCTCGTTCACGCGATTCTTGAAAGGAGGTTACGCGATGCGTCTGACCGAAATGGTTTCGTGCTCCGGTTGAGCGGCTAAGCTGTCACCGAGCTTACTCGCTCAGGTGTTGAGCGGGCTACCAACACAGCCCGGCAATGAGAACGTCCTGGTCGGTTTTGACAAAGCCGACGACGCCGGAGTGTATCGACTGCGCGAGGACCTTGCGATTGTGCAGACCGTCGACTTTTTTACGCCGATTGTCGACGACCCTTATGTTTACGGGCAGATTGCAGCGCTCAACTCAATCAACGATGTGTGGGCGATGGCCGGCACGCCGCTGACCGCCCTTGCGATTACCTGTTTCCCGAAGAAGGGCGTCGATCCGGCGATACTCGGCGAGATCATGCGCGGCGGACTGGAGACACTAAACAAGTATGGCGTGACGCTGATCGGCGGGCACAGCGTCGACAGTCAGCAGATAATGTTTGGTTATGCGGTAACCGGCGTGATCGACCCAGCCAGGATTGCCACCAATGCCGGCGCGCAACCGGGTGATGTGATTATCCTGACAAAACCAATCGGTACCGGCATTATTTCGACTGGTATCAAGTTTGAAAAGACGAGTCCTGAAATTGCCGCTTCGTCCGTGGCCACAATGTTGACACCCGGCAGATACGCAGCCGAAGCAATGCGCGAATTCGACATCAAGGGCGCGACGGACGTAACCGGTTTCGCGCTGCTCGGCCACGCCTGGGAAATGGCAAAGGCCAGCGCGATCACGATTGAGATCGATGCCGGCAAAGTGCCTTTGCTCGACGGGGCGTTGGAATTAGCGGCCGTTGGAATGCTGACCAGCGGCGATAAGACAAACCGCGAATATATCGGGCAGGATATTGAAATCGCGTCGACGGTGGATGAGAATTTGATCAAGTTGCTCTACGATCCGCAGACGGCAGGTGGGATGTTGATTTCTGTCCCCGCAGAGCGTGCGGATGACTTGCTGGCGCGACTGCGCGAGAATTACGCTCGCGCTGAGGTAATCGGCCGAGTAACCGAGCGGACACGGCATTCAATTGCGATGCGGTAATCAGTATTAGCTTTCGACACGGAGTTGGCGACGATGGTATCCATGATTTCAAAAGGCGAAACATCAAGGGCCCGGGCAATACAAGAGCTTTACCTGTCGGTGCGCGCGCGCACTATGCAGATCGTGGCGCCGCTGGAAATTGAAGACTACGTCATCCAGACGGCAGAATTCATGAGCCCGCCACGCTGGCACATCGGTCACACCTCATGGTTCTTTGAGACACTGCTGCAAACTTACCAGCCCGGGTACAAAGTTTATTCTGAAGAATACCTGTTCTATTTCAACTCGTATTACGAAGGCTTTGGAGCGCGCATCGAGCGACCCAAGCGTGGCACGCGATCACGGCCGACAGTAAAAGACACGGTCGCCTATCGCAAACACATTGACGAACAAATGCTCGGGTTTTTGGAGTCAGTCGAGCAGAAAGCGGAAGCCGCCACGATATTGTCGCTCGTCCGTTTAGGTCTTGAGCATGAGATGCAACACCAGGAGCTGCTCGTCTATGACATCAAGCACCTGCTAGGCAATCAGTATGACGCGGCAATTAAGGCCAGACCCGCCGCCGCAACAAGAGTTGAAGGCATGGCGGAGATCGAAGGTGGACTGTTTTGGCTGGGCTACGACGGCCGGGGCAGTAGCCCGACCGTCAGGGAGGGCTCAGGCGGCGCACCCAACTACGACTTCGCCTTCGACAACGAAAAGCCTGCCCACCAGGTTTTCCTTCAGGACTACGCGCTCGATCGCGCGCTGGTCAGCAATGGTGACTATCTCGAGTTTATTCGCGACGGTGGTTACCAAAATTTTCGCTGGTGGTTTTCAGAAGGGTGGGAGGTCGTTAATCGAGAAGCGTGGCGCGCGCCACTCTATTGGGAGTTTCACGATGAGGTGTGGATGATCCGAGACTTCGCCGGCTTACACCCAGCCGAAAGCAAGGCAGACGAACCTGTATCTCACGTTAGTTTTTACGAAGCGTCGGCCTACGCAAAATGGGCGGGCAAGCGTTTGCCCACTGAAGCAGAGTGGGAAAAAGCGGCGACGTTTAACCCGCAGACGGGCGAGCGTCAGAATTTTCCCTGGGGCAACGATGCGATCGACTCCGCGAAAGCCAATCTGTTTGAGAACGGACTCTGGGCGCCGGCTCCCGTAGGCTCGCTCCCGGCCGGACAGAGCGCTTACGGTTGTCACCAAATGATCGGCGACGTTTGGGAATGGACAACTTCGGATTACGTTCCCTACCCGGGGTTTAAATCCGAGTTCGACGAATACAACGACAAGTGGTTTGTGAACCAGAAGGTCCTGCGCGGCGGCTCATACGCGACGCCGCAGTCGCACATCCGCTCGACGTACCGCAATTTTTTTCACGCCCATGAGCGCTGGATGGTCTCCGGCTTCCGTTGTGCCAAAGATATGTAAGGCAAATTGTTAGTTTGCGTGGTTGTAACGCAAACTGTTAGTTTGCGTGGTTGTAACGCAAACTGTTAGTTTGCGTGGTTGTAACGCAAACTGTTAGTTTGCGTGGGTGCGACGCCGTTCAACTGCAACGATACCGAAAAACCAAGCAAACTAACAGTTTGCTTTACGCTCGCCGGTAGCTCCACTTCCAATCCTTCCAGCACTTGACGTAACCAGCTTTTAAGGGGTTGTTCAGAACGTAAGAAATTATTCGCTGCCACTCATCGCCGTCGCGAATCCAATGGTCGTAGCTTTCGTGTGCTCAAAATTGTCCCTTCCGACCAAGAAGTTGGTTACATGTGAAAGCCGTGTAACCTTTCAGCGACTGCATTATCTCCGCCAGCGAGTGGTAAGCGATATCATCGCCTTGCCCGTAGCCTCTCAAAGTTCCAGATGACGACTGCGCACCGTCAACTCCGCT
>DASZDU010000255.1:0-2506 GCA_035941655.1 Pyrinomonadaceae bacterium
GCGCGTGGTGTTGGTAAAACGACTACAGCACGTTTACTCGCTAAAGCGTTGAATTGCCACAAGGCTCAACTACCGACCGCCACGCCCTGCCGCACCGACGATCCTGAGGCGTGCGCTTCGTGTCGCGAGATATCCGAAAGCCGGTCGATCGACGTGCAGGAGATCGATGCCGCTTCCCACACTGGAATCGATAACGTGCGCGAGACGATTATCGGATCCATCGGTTTTGCTCCCGCGCGCGACCGTTACAAAATCTTCGTGATTGACGAAGTGCACATGTTGTCAACCAGCTCGTTCAATGCTCTTTTGAAGACGATCGAAGAGCCGCCGGCCCGCGTGGTTTTCATCATGGCCACAACCGAACGTCATAAGGTGCCTGAGACGATTCTCTCTCGTTGTCAACAATTTGAATTTCGCACCATCGCGACTGCAAAAATTTTTGAGCGCCTGCGGCTCGTTGCTGCGGCGGAAAACATCTCCGTGCCTGACGACGCACTGCGTGAAATTGCTCGCTCCGGAGAGGGCTCGATGCGCGATGCGCAATCAGCCTTCGATCAAGTGATCAGTTTCGCGGGCGCCTCCATCAAAAAGGAAGACGTGGAAATGGCGTTGGGCGTGGCCGGCGCCGACATTCTTGTCAGAGTGGTTAACGGCATTGCCAACCACGTTCCTGCCGAGGCACTGGCGGTCATCGACGACGTGGTGATGCGTGGGCACGACCTGCGAAACTTCTGCCGGGATCTGCTGGCCCACTTCCGCGATCTGCTGGTTACCAAAGTTTCCGGCAGTGAGGAACTGCTGGAGTCTGCCATCTGTGAACCGGCCGAGCTGAAGCGGCAGTCAGAGTTGTTTTCCGAAACCGACCTGGTGCGCTTCTTTCATTCGCTGGCGGAAACAGAGACGCTTTTGAAGACAGCCGCGCATCCGCGTTACCAGTTGGAGATTGGCCTGGTGAAGCTGATGGAAATGCGGCGACTGGAGCCTTTGAACCAACTGCTGCAACGGCTCTCGGCGCTCGAGGAATCTCTGCGCACCGGTAAAGCGCCGGCAGGAACGGCACGCAGTCAGCCGTTGCCGCGACCCTCGGCCAATGTTTCCGCAGCTAAGCCCGTCGCGCCCTTCGCGCAGCCGCGTTCCGCGACGGCTTCCGCTGGGCCAACGGCTGTCGCCTCTAATATTTCGGAAACGTCATCCGTCTTGAACAGCGCCACGAGCAGTTTCACCGGGGCGGGTTCGCAGGCCGCGACCGCAGCACAAACAGCATTGCAGACCGAAGATCGAGTCGCTGCACTTGATAAGAAAACGGCGGCCGTCTCTGGCGCCGGTGATCCTTCTGCAGTTGCTTCAGAGATTGAACAAATCAAAGACGCGTTGGGCCGACGCCGCAAGATGTTGCTGGTGACAGCGCTCGAAGGCGCGCGCAAGGTGAGCGTCGAGGGTAACGAGTTGTGTCTTGAGTTTGCTCCGGACACGCGCCACCTTCGCGATACGCTGGCGAAAAGCGACAGCATCAAGATTCTGCGCGAGGTGTGCCGGGAAGTTGCTGACCGCGACCTCGGTGTGCGTTTTGTCGTCAGTGATGGAGAACCGTTGGCTGCTCCACCCTCAAAGGAAGAAAGCGAGCGGCGCGAGAAACAGAGTCTGCGTGAAAAAGCCGAGAAGGATCCTACGGTCCAACAAATGCTGAAAACGTTTCGCGGCGAGATTGCCGAAGTGAAGCGTGTCGACAGCAAAAGCTAAGCATGTCCAGGCCTGCGGCTATAGTTCGCGGGTCGGCTCATTAATCCCAGTTACAAAAAAAGCGAGACCGGCACTCGGCCGAGTGCCGGTCCCATGTGCCACGCTCACCCTATGACGTGGCACCAACGCGACCCTTTCGTTTCCGTCGAAACAAAGCTGGTCGCGCACCGAGGAAGCACGCCGCTTTTCGTGCTCCTGCGGATTAAGATTTTTCGGCCTTCTTTGCCTGGGCCGATTCTCTGCGCGAGCGCCGGCGTATCGGCGTACGCTCCGCCAATAAATCCTGTTGCCGCGATTCCAGGATATACGCCAGCGCCTGGTAACTCATCGACAACAACGCAGCGGCGCGCGTTAAGCTGCCATTCGCTTTCGCGAGCGCGCGTTGGATGACACTGCCCTCAAACTTCAACACCTCCCGTTGCAGATCACACGGCTTGTTAAGAATTGCGTCGATTGGATCCTCTAACGGAGCTTCGATAGCTTTCGAACCTGCACGAACCCTGGTCACGACTTTTCTTGCAACCGCATTCAACCTCAGCAACAGATCCGGGCTCTGCGAATTCGCAAGCCATTCGCTGGCCCGATCGTAAGCAGCGTAAAGAGCGTCGGCCGACAGTTCCTTCAACTCCTCTATCATCGTCAGCGCCGCGATGCCGGCTTTGTTGAGGGCGCCAACCTGATGTGCAACCTCAATCGCTCTCTGAAACGCGAACTGCGCCGACTCCGCCCTGTTCAATCGAGCCAGCGCGATGCCATGAGTGACGAG
>DASZDU010000256.1:0-8317 GCA_035941655.1 Pyrinomonadaceae bacterium
TGATCCACCCACGTTCCTCGAGGCGATACAGCAAGGGATAGAGGGAATCGATGTGAAGCTGGATCTGGCCGCCGGAGCGCGTATGGATCAGTTTACTCAGCTCATATCCATGGCGGGGTCGCGCGTCGAGCAGTGAAAGGATCAGCAGCTCTGCGGTTCCCCGCTTCAGTTCACGATCGAGCGCCTGGGTGTTGATATCTGTCATGAACAGATAGTATATAGGCAGACATTCAAGAGTCAATCACTTTAATTTAGGTTTGTGCGGTGACTACGATGTCACGATCATTAAGTGAGCGTGCTTTTAAATTAGCCACTTTCAACGCTAAAAATTGAGTCCTTCAGGAGTTACATCTCCTAATATTTCCGTCGGGATGTTCACCCTCCCCCGGGAAAGTTGGGATAAGAATGGATACTGACAGAGGAAGGCCACATCCAGTACCGGCTGAGCGTGCCGATGAAACCAGCGAAACCAAGCAGCAATAGTTTGCCCATTATTTCTCCTCAAAAACAAAAACTCCCAACCATTTCCGCACGCTTCGTGCCGAAATGATCAGGAGTCATCAACGCTCTTGGGTGGTTATACGGCGAACTCCATCGCCGATGTGATCCATGCTACTTGATCTTTTAGGATGAAGCCTAACTCCTCTTTGTCGATGAACGCACTAATGTCCGCGCATGCGATATCTGCCAATCAGTAAAATTTCCATAAACATGCGTGAGACTTACTGATGATTTATTGCGCGTCGACATGTGATTAGTCGTTTGCGAGGTCACAGTTGAAAACGTATCCAGAATCCGCCACGAGCGTTTTGGTTTACATAAGGAAGTGGGACAATCAATGTTTCCGAAGAAAATGAGACTTCGACCGTCGCGGAATCGGCCTGCAACTTCCTTACTCCGAAAACGATTTGATGTAAAGTTGCTGTAATTCTAGATTCAGGTATTTATTGGAGAGCTAGATGTTTAGGGGGGCCTTGGGGTTACGAGTCCCAAGGCCAACGAGTAAGGAGGCGTAACTCATTGATTTTATTGGTAGCGGGGGGCGGGATCGAACCGCCGACCTTGGGGTTATGAAGACTAATTCAGCCGCTGCACTCAACACCCTCTACTGCATCAACCATCATTTTCCGCGGAAGGTCAGACGTTTGAGCAGAACTTAAAGCATTAGGGTGTATATACCGCACAGAGGATTACAGCAAGTTTACAACAAACTTTGGATTGCCTTTTCGAAAGTTGCAGCCACCAAAGAAAACAAAGGGTCTTGCGGTTTCTTTCCCATTCGTTGCCAGCGACTGACCGTGCTGTGCTGTCAATATGTCCACAAATTGGTCACACGTTTGTGGGGTGAACCCCTCGGTTGAGACAGTTTTCAACTGGCGCAATTGCCAGTTTCGCTTCTCAAACTGACTGCTCTTGGTCTTGCACTTGTTATCACCCCGCGACTCCAACGCGCTGCACAAGTTCTGTGAAGCGCGGGTCTGGACGCAGATGGTCCAGCATCGGCTCGACCTTGATTCCAATCAGCCAGACGGAACGATCGTCATAGGCAGTTCTAAGCCACTTAAGCGCCTCATCTTTATCGTCAAGCCCAACATAAACCAGCGCCAGGCTATATGATGAAACATGACGTTCACGTGACAAGGCTTTCAATTGATTGAGCACGTCTCGCGCTTCGTCTGTCCGGCCTGATATGGCGTAGACAAACGCCAGGGCTGCCATGACGTCAGGATCATTTCCCGTTGGCGGGATTGCTAGTTGAAATTCTTCAACGGCTTCCTCGTACATCCCTTTTTGTACGTACGCCTGGCCGAGACGGAAATGCGCCGGAAGAAAATTCGGCTCAAGATCAATCACCTCACGGTAGTACTTAATAGCCAGATCATAGAGGCGAGCAAAATAAAAAGTACGACCTAACTCAACAGTGATGATGAGCATAAGCGGATCAAGCTCATGAGCCAGTTTTACCTCTGCTAACGCTTCGTCGAGCCGTCCCATTGTTCGTAGGCAGATGCTCAACCAGTAATGAGCTTTGGCATAATTCGGGCTGAGTTCGATGGCCCGCCGGTATTCGCTTTCGGCGGTCTCCCAATCCCAGTCAAAGCGGTATCTAATGAAACCAAGCGCGGCATGAGCTTCGGCAAGCGTATCGTCAAGCTTCAGTGCCATCATCGCTGCCGCCTTTGCTTTCGTCATCGCCTCGTTTGGGCCCGACGTGGTATCGTTGTCGATGAAGTCTGGATAGCCCAAGTTGGCCTGCGGATCGAGAGATAAGCCGCCCAGCGCATAACATTCGGCTAAGCCGGTGTAGGCCAGCGCGAAGTTCGGCTCCTTGTCGATAGCTTGCTGAAAGCACTCGACTCCTTTCTTCAGTCCCTCCTCTGTAAACTGATTCTGATGGTAATAGCCCTTGAGATAGAGCTGATAAACTTCAACGTTGTTGGTGTGGCGTCTCGTGACTCGCTCTTGCTCTTCGCTGGTGCACTGTACCTTCAACTGCTCCAATACATCCTGTGCGATCTTTCCCTGAACCTCTAATATATCAGTGAGCTTCGAATCATACTGCTTGCCCCAGAACTGCGATTCATAAATCGCGTCAGTCAAATCAACCTGAATATTTAAATCATCGCCACGCGCAAGAATTCGCCCTGTTGCCACGTGCTCCACATTCAGCTTGCGCGCGACCTCTTGCACTCGTATTTCCTGTCCTTTGAAACGGAAGACAGTAGGACGTGCGATGACCCGCAGATATGGTAGTTGCGAGAGACGGTTAATGATTACTTCCGTGATGCCATCACACAAGTATTCAACGTCCGGGTCGGCGCTCAAATTTGTCAGCGGCAAGACGGCGATGGAGCAGGTATAACGATCCGCGAGGTCAGTCGTTTGAGCCTCTTTAGAGCTAGTCCGATCCGGACCAGGCCGCTTTTCCGCTGCTTCAACGTCAACGCCTTGTTCACGCTCTTCTCGCACCTTCGCGATGAACCGGTAGCCACGCCTGGGTACGGTTTCTATGAACTGGCGACCCTCTTCATCCTTTCCCAGAGCCTTTCTTAACAAGAAAATGTTTTGGGAGATGTTGCTCTCTTCAACAAAGGCGTCTGGCCAGACCAGCCTGATGAGTTCATCTTTAGGAACTATCTGCCCGTGTCGCTGAACGAGCAAAAGCAAAACCTCGAGAGGCTTCAGAGGTAGTGGTACCGGCTTTCCCTTTGAGGATAAGAGGTGCTTTACCGGATCCAAACGAAAAGAGCTGAACTTATAAATAACGTCGTTCGTGCTAATAAACTCCTAACAACTAAATGAGAACATATTGAGGGGATTCTAAGGACTTTGAGGGTGTGCTTGATTTATCCTCGGCATAACAGTGAGCACGTGGCGTAAGTCGTTATACGACGGGTAATACAACACACATGCAATGATTATTACTAGGGCAAATTATAAGTTGAATCTGCGGCAAAGTAAAATTCGACGCAGTTCGATGGTAGTGATGCAGTTTGAAAGGTTGAGCCAGCCTTTGGAATGCGATGCCTTGGCACCGCTTTAGTCAAAGGAGTAGAGAATTTAAATCTAAATTCAAATGGATCGCCGCTTGGTAGGCCCGACTCACACCTAGTGCCCTGGGGAAGTTTTACAAGAAGTAATGCACTACGAAAAAGCAGCAGTTCCCACTCCGCAGTGGTATGCCATCCACACACATCCAAAACAGGAAGATCGGGCCAATGATAATCTAAGGGCCTGGAAGGTGGAGACCTTCAACCCGAAGATTAAAAAGAAACACCCGAATCCATACTTGAAAGTGCCGACGTACGTCAGCAAGTCGCTCTTTCCTCGTTATCTCTTTGCGCGCTTTGACCTCGATAGCATGTTGGGCAAGATCCTGTTCACCAGAGGCGTGCAGAGTGTGGTCAGTTTTGGTGGCATACCTGCCGAAGTTAATGACGATATAATCACTCTTATTCAATCACAGGTATCGGAAGAAGTCTTTGTTGAAGTCGGAGATCAACTCAGGATGGGCGATAAGGTAAAGATAGAAGATGGTCCACTGAGGAGCCTTACCGGCGTGTTCGAGCGTAGTGTCAAAGGTAGTGACCGGGTGTTGATACTGCTAGCGGCTATCAACTACCAGGGCAGCGTTGTGGTCCAAAGGGAACATGTCAGTCGAGTTTGGGCTTGAAGCAAGTTTCATCTGGACACAACGCAGTAAACAGTAAGAATAGAAACCAAACTTCGACAGGGCGGCTGGGCGCAAGTTTGTTCCCATGATCCGCATTTTTGGATTTGTATGCGGCGTAAGAGCCACAGAAATCCAGATCCTGACACCTGTCTTTCCCTCAAAATTTATCCGTTAAAAGTGAATTGCTGGCGCAATATGCGGTAGCTGTGTTTAGGCGCTGAGAGGATTGCCGGCAATTACTCCTCAGGGAGAGTTTTGAAAGATGAGTGTAGCTACAGCCTCAGTCCACGGCCTGGCGTATTACAAGCCGAGGCCGGAGACGACCCTTCGGCTGTTCTGTTTCCCATACGCGGGTGGCAGCGCCTTTATCTACGGCCAGTGGGCCAACTATCTTCCGCTTCAGGTCGACGTCTGTCCCGTGCAACTGCCCGGACGTGGACACCGCCTGCGCGAAGCGCCGCTCAGCCGCATGACCTCGCTGGTCGCCATCATCGCGCAGGAGATTCGACCTCTACTGGATAGCCCCTTCGCCTTCTTCGGCCACAGCATGGGCGCGACCATCGCTTTCGAGATCGCGCGCTTGCTGCGCAGGGACCGAGCCCCGCAACCGTTGCACCTGTTCGTTTCGGGTCGCAGCGCGCCGCAGGTGCTCGATACCGACCGCCCGACTTACAACCTTCCGGAAGCGGAACTGATTGAAGATCTCCGCCGCCTCAACGGCACTCCCGCCGAAGTCTTCAACGAGCCCGACTTGCTGAGGGTGATGCTGCCGCTGATACGCGCCGACTTCGAAGTAGTCCAAACGTACACGTACGACGAGGAGCCCGCGCTCGATTGTCCCATCACCGTTTATGGCGGCTTGCAGGATCAGGAAGTCAAACGCGAGCACCTAAACGCCTGGTGCGCGCAGACCACGGCACCCTGCACGGTGCGGCTGTTCCCCGGCGATCATTTTTTCATCAACGCGACTCGCGCGCTGCTGCTGGAAACTCTGACGCGCGACCTCTGCGAGCACCGGCTCTTGTGAAGGAGACTAATTAATGAACGAAGTATATCCGCTCGACAAAGCCAGCGCGGCCACACTCAATGTCCCTCTGAAAACAACGTTCCCGATCGGAGTGCTGGCTTTTTTGTTCCTGCTCCTGTGCTCCTTCTTTGCGCTTTACCGATTGGCGCCCATGGCCGCCGTCCCCGCCGATGCACCCGTCGGGGAGTTCTCGTCCGGGCGTGCGCTAAAACACCTGGAAGCGATCAGTCGCAGCCCGCACGCTGTCGGCACTGCGGAGCATTCCGCCGTGCGTGACTACGTGCTCGAGCAGTTGACGGCGCTCGGGGTGGAGCCTGAAGTGCAGAAGACGCTGGCGTCGACTCAGCAGGGCGGCAGCATCCGCGTCGCCACGGTCGAGAACATCCTCGCGAGGTTGAAGGGACACGGCCAAGGGCGCGCGCTCATGCTCGCTGCACACTACGACACTGTGGCAGGAAGCCCTGGTGCGGCGGACGATGGTTCCTCGGTTGCAGCGCTGCTCGAAACTCTGCGCGCGCTCAAAGCCGGTGAACCGCTGAACAACGACGTCATCTTCCTCTTCACCGATGCGGAAGAGATCGGCCAACTCGGTGCGGAGGCTTTCACACAGCAGCACCCATGGGCCAAGGATGTCGGGCTGGTGCTGAACTTCGAATCGCGCGGGGCAGGCGGCCCCGTCACGATGTTTGAGACGAGCCCCGGTAACGGCCAACTCGTTCGCGAATTCGCTGCCGCCGCACCACGCCCCTCCGCCAGCTCCCTGGCGTATGAAATCTACAGACTGTTGCCTAACAGCACCGACATGGCCGTCTTTAAGACTGCGGGTCTGCGCGGTCTGAACTTTGCCAACATAGACGACTTCGCCCGATACCATTCGAGCACCGACACAACGGAGAACCTGGACGAGCGTACGTTGCAACATAAAGGAGCGTACGCCCTCGCGCTGGCGCGCCACTTCGGCAACCTCTCGCCTGACACCCTGAAGGGCGGCAACACCGTCTACTTTGACCTCCTCGGGGCGGTCCTCGTGCGCTACCCCGTTAAACTTATACTCCCCCTGACCGCCCTCATCGCCTGCCTGTTCGTAGCCGTCACCGTCATCGGTTTGCGGAACAGAAGATTAACTATTCGTGGCGTCATCGTCGGAGCGCTGGCCATGCTCCTGACGCTCATCGTCACGGCTGTGACCGTGGGCTTCATCTGGTGGGCCGTTGCCGCAGTGCAGCGCACGGCCGGCAGAAGCCTTCAGGGCAACCTCTACCAGAGCAACTTCTTCCTGTTGAGTTTCGTCGCTCTGACGATCGCCCTCTGCGTGTCGCTCTTCAACTTGTTCCGGAAAAAAATAACCGTCGAGAATCTGGCGCTGGGCGCGATGCTCTGTTGGCTCTTGCTGCTGGTCCTGGTGAGCGTCGTGTTGCCGGGTGGTAGTTATCTGTTGGCGTGGCCGCTGCTCTTCGGGCTTTTGGCGATGGTGCTGATGATCACGGCGCGCGATGACGCGCGGGTGACTGCAGGCCGCTTCCTCCTCGCTTCCGCGTGCCTTGTTCCGGCTCTCATCCTGCTCGTGCCGACAATCTATCAGGTTCACGTGGCGCTCGGAATGCGGTTGATTGCAGTAGTCGCGTTGCTGGTGGCTCTCTCATATGGGCTGCTGACTCCGTACTTCGCCCTCATGACCTCGGTGAAAAAATGGTTGTTGCCGATCGGCGCGGCGCTGGTCGGGGTGCTGTTCCTCGGGTTCGCCGTCTTCACCATGTCTTTCGACGGCCGGCACCCGAAGACCAATTACGTCTCGTACGTCCAGAACACTGATCTGAAGAAGGCGGTTTGGGCCAGTACGGACTCGCGCGCCGACGAGTGGACCACGCAGTTCTTCGGCGCTGGCGCGGATAAAGGGTCGATGCTCGATCTGATGCCGACCGCCCCCGTGAACTACTTGAAGAGTCCGGCGCCGCTTCTCTCTCTGCCGCCATCCGAAGTCACAGTGCTCGATGACCAGACCAATGGTGGTGTGCGCACACTGCGCCTGAGCGTCAAGTCAACCTATCCGGCTGGCTACATCATGTCTCCAGCGGACTCCAGCACAGAGGTGGTGGCCGCGACAGTGTCGGCGGCGGGCGGGGGCAAGCGGTTCGTCAACGAACGGACGCGGGCGGCGCGCGACGGCATCGGCTGGAGCCTCAACTTCTACGCGCCGCCAACCGAAGGACTCGAACTGATATTGGAAGTGAAGCCGGGATCGCCACTCAAACTCAGGACGGTTGATCAGGCGTACGGGCTTCCCGAAATACCGGGTGCTCCCGTCAAGCCTCGGCCCGCCTACATCGCGCCTGCGTCCGCCGTCGGCAGCGATACAACTCAGATCAGCCGCGCTTATAGCTTCTAACGCGGACGAGCAATGAGACGAACTGTTGGTGAATAGGATGTGGACCAACCCTGATAATACGACCGACGTGCCCTTCGAGCCTTCGACGTTGGTTGAGCTACTGCGCTGGAGGGCACGGCAGCAGCCGGACAAGCTGGCCTATGTCTTTCTCGTTGACGGCGAGGAGGAGAAAGAGAGTCTGAATTACCTGGAGTTGGATCGGAAGGCGAGGGCCTTCGCGGCCGTGCTCCAGACTTCGGGCTACGCGGGTGGTCGGGCGCTGCTACTCTACCCGTCGGGACTGGATTACGTGGTTGCCTTCTTCGGCTGCCTCTATGCACAGATGGTCGCCGTGCCCGCATACCCGCCGCGCCCCGCCCGCACCAAGCGGACCACCTCCAGAGTTTGGGGCATCATCGAGGACGCACAGCCAGCCGTGGCCCTCTGCACGACCTCGCTGCTGCCGCCCGTGCAGGCGCTCTTCGCTGAGCGCGCCGGATCACCGCAGCTCGTGACGACCGACGACATCGCCGACGAGATGGCGGACCACTGGGCCGAGCCGCACATCAGCAGCCACACGCTCGCTTTCCTCCAGTACACCTCCGGATCAACCGCGACGCCGAAGGGGGTCATGGTCAGCCACGGCAACCTGTTGCACAACCAGCGGCTCATCAAACAGGCTTTTCGGCAGACGGAGCAGTCCGTCATCGTCGGCTGGCTGCCGCTTTACCACGACATGGGGTTGATCGGG
>DASZDU010000257.1:0-2496 GCA_035941655.1 Pyrinomonadaceae bacterium
AGGTTCCCCAATCGAGCGCTCGCGATCAGGAAATCAAATTATTGACCGGTGCCATCCAGTCGTACCAGCTGCGACTGAGTGAGATTGAATGCGGGCTCGTTAAGCTTGATGAAAGGACTACTCCAGCCGCCGTTCGTGAGGCTCGCAAGGGCGCCGGAGCAACGACCGCCGATCCTTGTCGCATTAATCCGGCAGCGCCATTGCGTCTTTCAACTCGACCGTGAAATCCTTCGCTGCGCTTAAATGGTTTCCTAAACAACCAGAGCAAAGTGGGCCTAACCCACGTGCTAAAGAAAATGCCGCGACTTTCATCGCGGCAATTCCTTCTCTCCATGGTTCTACCTCATGATCCAGGTTGATTGCTAGCCGGCTCGCGATCCAAAACCATCCCGGTAGCCCTGCGAGAAACCATCGCGATAAGCTTCGGCGAAGTTCCCAAAACCGGCCTCCTGAAAGTAGTGTGATCGCTCAGGATCGTAGCTCTTGTCCTTTCGACCATCCTTCTCCCCAGTTTCACGTCCGTCCTTATATCCGTGATTGTATGCCTCTTCGCTATTGCTAAAGACATACTGGTTATAACGGAACCGATTGAATCCAGTGTATGGAGATCCAAAGGGATCATAAGAACGGAATGGACGAACAGGTCGAATGATTACGACCCGACGCTGAATCTGGCGTTGTGCCCCGACCGCTGGGCTAGAAAGTATGAGCGTCGCGGTTGCCAACAACGCCGCCAAAATAAATCCAATTATCCGGCGAAGTCGTCTCGGGTTCATGATACACCTCCTTCATCTAGCCCAGATTTTACCCATTCGCCACGGTAGTCGGGTTGCGAGCCTGATGCAAAAATGTGGACATCATTGTGTGATAGCTTTGCATCTTCTTTGCGTTTCGCAAATTGTTGTCAGACAGCAGCTTAAGGCGCGCGTAATAGGCGTATAGAGTTCATCTATGAAGAAGAAGCTGGTGTCAAGAGAAAAATAAAACACACTTCTACTATGACGCCAGGGCGCCTCTAAGGAATCGGTTAACTGATAGCTCGTTGACATGAGACTGATGTTTTCAATAGTCGTTGCGGATCCTCAACTGATCGGGGCGCGAGCCGCGATCAATCATCTATGCGGTCATCCTCCATGAGGTTTGCTCCGCACTCGGCTGCCATGGAGAAGCGTTCGATGCTGGTTGGGCAGCCTTCAAGCGGCGAGGCAATGACCTCACATGCGTTGAAAGCCACTCAACGACCGTCTCTCTTATTTGCCGCACCTCACGGTGGCGACAAGTTGGGAGAAACGAAGCAACTTAACGCTCCTCACTGGCAGGAGAGGCTGGCTGCCCAATCAAACTGTCAGGCATGGTTAGCCTAGAACTCTGTCGGGCAAGCCGAGCTGCGACAGCTCGTCGTTGAAACTCCGCGTAATCAATCTCGTCGCGCAACATGATGTAGCTGCGCACGAGTAGTTTCCTGCCGGTGGCCACTTTGGCTTTGGGCCGACCGCGGCGCGCGGCCAGGCGCTGATAGAAACGCTTTAAGTCGTCATCCTTTTTGACGGCCGTATGGGCTGCTTCCACTATCAGGTAGCGCAGCAGCCGGGAGCCGGCTTTGCTGATGCCGAGAAAGTGTTTCCGTTCCGCCGAAGAGCGTTCCATCGGTTCCAGACCGGCGTAGGCAGTCACTGTGCGTGGATTGCGAAAGCGACTGACTGGCCAGAGCGTGTGGACCACACCGAGCGAAGTTAATAAGCCAATGCCCGGATGAGTCCGTAACCGACTGATGCGCTCATCGCCCTGGCTTTGTTGCTTGAGCCAGAGCATGCTTTCGAGGATGCGTTTGTCGAGCGTTTCCAGCAAAGCTAACCACTGCTCGCGTTGTTGCTCCATTACCGGCGACATGGTTGCCGTGCATAACTCTTGTTTGCCAGCTTTGGTAAACAACTTTGTGCGCAACGACAGCCCCGACTGTAGGGCCAACGCCTGCAGGCTGTTTTTGCCGATGGTGCGCATCTTGACCAGCTTCTGCCGGTATCGCAGCATGCGCAGGATCTCGCTGCTTTCCAGTGTCGGCCGGTGGATGCGCGGAAACTCATCATGGAGCATTAAGTCCAGGATCAGTTCCGCGTCACGCCGATCGTTCTTTTGCCGCCAGCGAGCGCGGCGCCGAATCTCGGTCGCGTTACCCAGCCATGCTTCGTGACCCAATGAGGCCAGCAGTTTTTCGAACCAGGGACTGTAACCGCTGGCTTCTAACCCCACGATCACGCGCCCACTGAACTGTGCATAGAAAGCCCGGACCTCGTCTTTGTTTTGGTGCTTGAGCTCGCTGACTACGAGCTCTCCAGTTTCAATTTTCAAATAGCAAACGGTTTGTTGTCGTGCATGAAAGTCAACGCCGATATATATTGTGTTCATAGCGCCTCCTTTCAGTCTCCCGTCAAAGAGCTGCGGCGAGTTTACCACTCGCCGGGGAGGCGCTTGCTTCATAACATCAAACTTTAGTTT
>DASZDU010000258.1:0-3547 GCA_035941655.1 Pyrinomonadaceae bacterium
GCCGATCAACAAGTCGGCATTTGGGGCAACGGGAGCCGGGGGGCAGTAGCCCGACCGTCAGGGAGGGTTTGACTCGGGAGTTGTCTGAGCCCTCCTTAACAGTCGGGCTACTGCCACGATCTGACATTTCTAACGCGTACGACGAGACTTGGACGCACGCTTTAGACCTTGATGTCTTACGTTGCCCGGCAAACGCGCCGGCAAATCCAATTCATCATCAACGATAACTTCCATGTGGACGCCGGCGGCGCGCCCCGCGATTTCATTGACTTCCGGATACGAAAGTTTTAGAAACGCGCTGCTCGAACCTTATTTCAACTCCTGAGGCTCCCAAATGCATCAGTCAGCCCCCTGGGTTCTTCTCGTCTCACTCCTGCTGTTAACTACAAATACCGATCGTAGGCAAAGCGCAGAAAAACCAATGCGAACACGAATCCAACACTATCAAGCTTGGACGATGTTAGTGGTGGCCTTCATTGCTTTAGTGTTTGGCGGCAAAGAAACTCTGGCCCAAACAGACTCCTCTTGCGGCCAGGAAAGATATTCTGGCTCAGCTAAAACTACACAAGCCACAAGCATTTCTCTCATCAACCAAACGAACGCCTCACTGATTGTGTACTGGCTGAATTTTGAAGGAAGGCGGCAGAGATGGTTTGACCTTGCTCCCGGAAAAGCAGTTAAGCAGGACACATATGTGGGTCATCTGTGGCTGGTTAGCAAACCGAACGGGCAATGCGTTGGTATTTTTGCGGCTCCCGGACAGTTCGTCATAGGCGAACCTCAAAGCCCGGTGAATACAAGTCGTCCCGCACCATCTCAAAATCAGCCAACTGCACAGCCAAGCACGTCCGCAGGCGGCAGCGCCAAGGATTTTATCGCTCAGGGAGATAAGTATTACGGAGCAAAGGATTACGCGCGGGCGATCGAAGCTTACAAGAAGGCGATTGCGGTTCAGCCTTCAGCTGGCGCTTACACTAAGCTTGGCCACGTCTATTTTTTCTCACGGAAATACTCTGAAGCACTGTCCGCACATCAACAGGCGCTTCGCCTGGTACCGAACGAAGGCATTGTTCACCTTAATCTTGGTGTGGTGTACCGGGCGATGGAGCAGTATGACAACGCAATAGCTTCCTATCGAGAGGCGCTGCGCCTTAAACCCGATTATGCCGAGGCCTTTAATCAAATAGGACTTACTTACTATTACAATCTGGAAAAATTTCCGGAAGCTGTGACGGCGTTTGAACAAGCGGTTCGGCTCAAACCCGATGATGCCAGTTATCTTAAATATCTTGGCAGCGCTTACGTTGATACGCGCCAGAAAGCAGAAGCCAAGCAAATCTATCAGAGACTTCTAAAGATGGATCAAGCTAAGGCGAAAGCGCTTAACACGGATATTGAAGTATACCTCTATGCGAACAACCGCGATTTGCCGGACGATCAAACCATAGAGTTCCTCTTCACCTTCGGAATACTTAGTCTCAATGAGGGATCATTTGACCAGGCTTTGAGGGCCTTTCATCACGTTATTGCTATGAAACCGGCACACATGTCAACCGTGGCTAGTGCGCACGACTATCGGGGGAATGCCTTTCTCAAGCTAAAGAATTACGACAAGGCTCTCGCCGAGTTTCGCGAAGCAATTCGCTTCGACCCCAAAAAACCGGACTATCGGTTTGACCTTGGCGAGGCGTATCTTGCGGCGGGAAAGAAAGCTGAGGCGCAAAAGATTTACCAAACGCTTCAGCAACTGGACCCGAAGAAGGCGCAGGAACTTCTCGTCGACATTAACAAGGCGAAATAGCCGCAGCCACGTGTAGCGCAAACTTCAGTTTGCGACTTACTCAGTACTCACTACTCAGCACTCAGCCCTCAGCATTCAATACTCGGCACTTCGGCTGCGCGATGAGGTCAGCACCACCACGCAACTCCTCTCCTTTGGGAGAGGGTGCGAAGCCCAACTCCTCTCCCTTTGGGAGAGGTAGGGAGAGGGTGCGCAGCATAGCGGGTGGGTTTTCACCGCGTAGCGGTGACAGACAGTAGCCGGGGGCAAGTCCCGATGTAATCGGGACGCCACCCCCGGAACACGTTCCTTAATAATCCTCTTCGCCCTGAAGGGGCGACAGAATCAATAATCCTAACGCGTTCGACGAGACTTGGACGCACGTTTTAGACCTTGATGTCTTACGTTGCCCGGCAAACGCGCGGGCAAATCTAATTCATCGTCGACAATATCTTCCATGTGGACGCCTGCAGCGCGAGCGTACTGGAGGAGAATCGTTAAGGGAGGCTCAAGTTCGTCTCGCTCGTATCGCGAAATCCTCTTGTGGGGAATGAGGTCCTCTACCCCTAGCCTTCTATAGAGCTCACCTTGAGAGAGTCCCAAGGCATTTCTGATGTGTAGAAGCTTTTCCGCCAAGCGTTTTGGCCTCATGCGAACGTAACCCATCAGAAGTTACCTCCTGATGGACTGCCGCCAATCAAAAAGAGATTGACGCTACCCACAACAATGGGTAGACTGCGTTCGCGTCTACAATTCGCCGTGAGTTGGAACCTTCCACTCTCAACGGCGATGCTCATCACTCGCTTTCTGGGAGGGTTGAGCTACGCATGGCCGTTGTCGATTTTTCAAAGACTCGATCGCCGCAGAGAATATAAGAGTGAACAGCGAACAGCAAACAGTAAACAGCAAAGCGCAAAGAGCTGAGAGCCAAGAGCAAAGCGTCCGCTTTCATTCACACCGTCGCTTTAGCGCGGTGTACTTCTTAACCTGACTCATGGGAAACCGTTTAAAACGGTTTCCATCCCAAACGTCATCGCAGGCACCGGGCTGAAGCCACGGTGAGAATGAGAAGACGATCAACCTGTACCAGTACTGAGTAATGAGTGCTTACTTCTATTGATAGTCACCCCTGACTTAACCGCTTAGTTTACCCATCATCTGTAACCCCGCGGTCCGCAGTTAGATATTCCGCGTCCGCCGTCTGTCACCCACAACCCGCGTCCGTCGCCGTCAGCGGTCGTCCGTCAACGGTCGTCCGTCAACGATCGTCCGTCATCGGTCGACGGTCGTCCGTCATCGGTCATCAAAACGCCGCTTGATCACCCTCTTTCCTGAAGGAGGTTTTGATCCATGCGAGCTTCCGAGCATCCACACTCGACGGCATCGAAGTTTCGACTCTTGTATCTGGGTAACGATCTGGAATTCATCGCAGCGTTGCGGCAGGTCCTAACCGAACCGGATTACCGACTCTTGGCTTGTTCGGATCGCGAAGGCGCGGAATTGTTTCTTAAGAGCGACATTCGGTACGACTTGATGTTGATTGATTTCGATTGGCGGAGAAGGGAAGGATTGGAACTGGCGCGGCTCGCACAATCGCTCGCTCAGCGCATCGACATGCCGATCGTGATGGTGGCAGCAACGCCGCCGAATAGTGCAGTGAAAACCCTGGCGCAAAAAGCCGGTGTTAAGAAGTGTGTGACGAAGACGCCAGACGCTGGCGTAGTCAACGAGGTGATCCGGCAGCTGGTCGAATCAGGGCCGCAGAAT
>DASZDU010000259.1:0-4043 GCA_035941655.1 Pyrinomonadaceae bacterium
GAACGCGTTCCGCGAAGTCTCGGACGCGCTGATTGGATACCGCAAGGTGAAGGAGATACGCGCGCAACAGGAGGCGCTCGTGAAGACTCTGCGTGACCGTTCGCGCCTCGCTCACCTGAGATACGAGGGCGGCGTGGATACACTGCTCAATGCGCTTGACGCGGATCGGGAACTGTTCGATGCGGAGTTGAGGCTCGCCCAAACGAGACGCAACGAATTATTGTCGCTGGTCCAGCTCTACAGAGCTTTGGGTGGCGGTTGGCAACAGTAAACGGTTCAATTTCTCGGTTATCCGACGGAGGGGAGCGAGCCCGACTGCTCTTGCCATGTCCGTGGGCCCAGGGACAGTTCCAAGCCTGATCCTGGCTGGTCTAAGATGGGACCGACATTATCTCGATTATACCGCGCTTCAAGGCGATCGTTACCGCATGAGTGCGATCGTTCGCGCCAAGTTTGGAAAGTATGTTCTTCATGTGAGCCTTAACCGTTTCCTCCGAAACCTTCAAGTGTTGGGCCACGATCTTGTTTGCATTTCCAGCCGCCACTTCACGCAATACCTCAATTTCGCGATCAGTCAGATCATCATCTGAGTGGTGCTCGGCGATCTCGACAGCAATTTCCGCAGGAATCCTTCTCTTGCCGGCATAAACACTGCGAATTGTTTCGATGAGTTCCTTGCGTACCATGTTTTTAAGCAGGTAACCGTAAGCCCCAGCGTTTAGGGCGCGCACCGCTTGGGCGTCACCGCTGTAAGTCGTCAAAACAATGATTTTGGCGTCGGGAAACTCCTGACGTATACGTAACATGGCTTCCATGCCATTCATCACGGGCATTTGCAGATCCATTAGAGTGATGTCGGGCCGGTGTATGCGAAACTGCTCGATCGCTTCTCGTCCGTTACTCGCTTCTGCAACCAGCACGAGGTCAGTCTCTGTGCTCAGGACGGCAGCGAGCCCTTCGCGCAACATCGGGTGATCGTCAACACTTAAGATTCGAATCTGTTTGCTGGGATTCATGAATACCTTCCATCAGGTCTACCCGGTTATTCACGTCGGTGTGCGAAAACTCATAACGAATAACCCGCTTGACTCTGCGCACGACTCCTCTGAATTTCACGTGCATCGATGCCGAGTTTCTTCATCCGATCGAGAAGTGTGCTGCGTTTCACTCCCAAGCGAAACGCGGCGCCGTTTGGACCACTGACACGGCCCTTCGTTTCGAGAAGAATCTCAAGAATCCTCTTTTGCTCTTCGAAATCATTTACGACTGCCGCAGCGTCGATTGCTGAATTCATCTTCTCGGGTAGCGAAACCAATAGCGTGCTGTTACTACTAAGAATTACGGATCGCTCAATCAAGTTCTCCAACTCCCGCACGTTGCCCGGCCACGACCAGCGTTGTAGTTTCTGGATTGTCAACTCGGGAATCATGTCGATCTGTTTATTCATTCGTCGGGCGTACTTCTGAGTGAAGTGCTGGACCAACATGGGAATGTCTTCGCGACGTTCACGCAACGGCGGAACACGGATTGGAAATACATTCAGTCGATAAAAGAGGTCGCTGCGAAACTGCTTCTCTTCCACCATGTGTTCCAGATCGCAGTTGGTAGCGGCCACAAGTCTCACATCGACATTCTTGGTCCGGGCACTGCCGAGTCGCTCGTAAGTGTGCTCTTGCAGCGTGCGTAACAGCTTGGGCTGAAGTTCGAGCGGCATATCACCAACCTCATCCAGAAATAGAGTCCCGCGATCCGCCAGCTCAAGACGTCCTGCTCGCTGCATGTTTGCACCAGTGAACGCGCCACGCTCATGGCCGAAAAGCTCGCTCTCAAACAAGGAATGCGGAATCGCAGCACAGTTCAACGTCACAAAAAGTTGCTTCTGCCGTTGGCTGCCTTCGTGTATCGCGCGAGCGATAAGTTCCTTGCCCGTCCCGGTCTCACCCAGCAGGAGCACCGTAGTATTGGTGGCGGCTACCATCTCGACGAGTCGCAATACGTTTCGCAGACCCGAACTCTGACCTACGATTTCGGCAAAAGGTGCCGCATCGCAATTACTATTTACTCCGCCGCGTTCGTTGAAATTCACAGTCGAATGCGATTCTCCGCGCGGCTCTGAAAAAGCCAGGACGTTTGAATTCATTTGCCATGCTCCTCTCTGAAAAATCGCCGGGGAATCTTATTCAGCTCTCTAGCGTTGCCCTGATCTTCTCAAGCAACACTTCGTCATCGAAAGGCTTGGACAGGAAATCTATTGCGCCCGCTTTCATCGCCTGCATCTTCATTTTTTCGTCACCACGCGCCGTGATGAAAATAATGGGGATGCGAGAACCTTCGGCCTTTAGCTTCGCCTGCAAGTCGAGGCCTGACATGCCTGGCATACGAATATCGGTGACTAAGGAGGCTGTCTGATTCCAATGCTCCCATTCAAGGAATTCTTCCGCTGATCCGAAGCACCGCGCCGAGAGTCCGGCAGATTCCATCAGATCCTTGAGCGCATTCTGAACTGATCGATCGTCGTCGACGATTGCAACTAATTGTGAGATTCCTTTGTTCGTCATGCTTGCGAGTTTGCGCCGTGCAGCGCGTGGAAACAATTACACATTGGTTACGCCGAATGGGACTTTGGTTACATGGCATTTGACGGTGAGGGGTTGCGAGTGTTGGGAATAGATATTGGTCTGAAAGTCTGAATGCGGGAATCGCGGCGACGAGGACGTTACTAATTGGATTTCAACCTGTCCGCCATTCTGATGAGAGCGGGCAGCGAGTCGGCCTTCATTTTTTCCATTACGTGGCCGCGATGAATTTTCACCGTGTGTTCGCCGGTCCCGAGTTTCACGGCTATCTGTTTATTCAGCAGGCCCGAAACCACTAGCTCCATCACCTCGCGCTCGCGGGTGGTCAGCGTTTCGTAGCGGTTTCGCACCTCCGCTGTCTGCCGACGTTTTTCCCGCAACTTTCTATCCCGGTCGAGCGCCTGCTGAACCGCGTCGAGTAGCTCCTGAGGCCTAAAGGGCTTCGTCAGGAATTCAACGGCACCCGATTTCATTGCCCGAACTGTAACTGGCACATCACCGTGTCCCGTGATGAAGATTATGGGAATGGTTACTCCGGCTTCGGCCAGCCTGCGTTGACAGTCCAAACCGCTCATGCCGGGAAGTCTGACGTCGAGAACCAAGCAGGCGGGGCAGTCGGCGCGTTTGCTATCGAGAAACGCCTGTGGCGTCGCGAATGCTTCAGACCGCAACGCCACCGATGACAAAAGATCCTGGATTGATCTGCGCACGCTTGCGTCGTCGTCGACGATAAACACAACGGGTGCGTCTTCAGTAATCACGTATGCGCCTCATATTCAGTTGGTAAAGTGAAGAGGAAAGTTGCACCAGTTCCCGGGTTGGCAATCGCCCACAGTCGCCCACCGTGCGACTCGATTATAGTGCTGCTAATCGACAATCCCATACCAGTGCCGTGGACTTTTGTGGTGACAAACGCGTTGAAGATGTCTTCCATCTTGTCAGCGGGTATTCCGACTCCTGTGTCACTCACGGACACCTTCAAATCTCTGCCTTGTTCTTGGGTGTTTATTCGGAGTTCGCCACCCTTCTCGCTCATCGCCTCCATCCCATTCAGCATCAGGTTCATCAATACCTGTCGCAACTGGACGCGGTCAGCACGTATCAGGGGCAGATCCGCTGCTAGCTCCGTGCGCATTGTGACCGAGTGGCGCGCCGCCTCGTTGCGCAACAACACAAGCATCTCACCAACGACGTCGTTGATCGAGACCAGCTCGCGCTCCGGCGAAACGTCTTTCTTGTAGAAGGACTTCAAGTGGCTGATGATCTCGGCGGCCCGCTTACCGTCCTCCTCGATCCGCATGGCGGCCTCTCGAGCCCTCTGCACTTCCGGTTGATCCTGGTTCAGCCAGCGCAGACACGCGCCGGCGCTGGTGATGGCAGCAGATATTGGCTGGTTGATCTCGTGGGCGATCGAGGCGGTCAACGCACTGAGTGTCGTGACACGCGCCATATGTGCGAGCTCGCCGC
>DASZDU010000260.1:0-3285 GCA_035941655.1 Pyrinomonadaceae bacterium
AGCTTGGTTTCATCTTCAGCCGTCAGGATCAAGTCATTTGCCTCCAGCGCAACGTTGGCCGCGCTGCCTTTGAAGTCAAATCTCTGTCGCACTTCTTTAACGGTTTGGTGGATCGCGTTCGTTATTTCCGCGCGGTCTACCTCCGATACGATATCAAACGAGTTCTGCTGGGCCATTTTGGATTTGAATCTTTTTGGAGACGTTCAATTTGCTAGTGTTTAGTCACCTGAGGATAACACCAAAATGTCACCATGTGAAAGTTGTCGCTAGGCGGGGCATGCATTCAGCTCTGAGTCAGGAAGGCGGGCTTGCCCCCGCTAATTCGTTAAGCTCAAGTTTGAAGAGCCTCTCAAAATTTGCGGAGGTGATACGTGCGATCTCCTCAAGTTCTAATTCATGAACTTCCGCCAAACAACGCGCGATTTCGACAACGTACGCGGGTTCGTTTCGTTTACCGCGAAATGGAACGGGAGCCAGAAACGGGCAGTCAGTCTCAATGAGCAACCTATCCAAAGGAACCTGCTTCGCGATCGCCCGCAACTCCTCGGCTTTTTTGAACGTGACTATGCCGGAGAACGAGATCGACAACCCCAGGTCAACAGCCTGTTGTGCCAGCGAGAGACTTCCACTGAAACAATGCATGATGCCCGGTAGTCCAGAACCGGCCCACTCTGACCTCAGTAACTCGAGAGTCTCCGTTTCCGCCTCGCGTGTATGAATGATAACGGGCAGCTGAGTGTCGCGAGCGAGTTGCAGCTGACGTCTAAACACGCTCGCCTGCACGTCGCGTGGTGAGTTGTCGTAATGGAAGTCGAGGCCGATCTCGCCCCAGGCAATAACACGCGAGCTTTGAGTTACGAGCTTCGTAATCAGTTCTTCTGCGACATCGTCAAAGAACCGGGCATCATGGGGATGGATGCCAATGGCGGCATAAACACCTGCATGTTTCTCAGCTAACTCCAGCGCGCGTTCAAAGGCGCCGCTATGTGGATCGCCTGTGCCGACGTTGAGAATGGCTGACACACCGGCATCGCGGGCACGCTGAATAACCTGCTCGCGATCGGCGTCAAATTCAGCGCCGTCTATGTGTGCATGCGAATCGACAAACATTTTCTTTTGGCGTGCGCTGACGTGAGCACCCCAGCACGACTGCCACGCCGGTGACCCCGCCTCTCAGCGCACTCCATATTAGAAAGTGATGATGCCGCGGTCGAGCAGCGTCTTTATCATTCGCAAACTATCCACCTCGCGAAATGGACAGATCGAGAGTATTGACTTAACGTCCCATTCATTATTGATTCGCGACAGCACAAACGCTTCTTGCGGCGCCAGCGGTTGGAGAGTGATACCATCATCCGACATCAGAAGTTTGGGGACGGCATTTGGCAGCAAGGGAGCGGCGTACATCTGCTGGATAAGTGAGTCTTCCGCGGTAGCGAGTAAGGTGCGCGCCTCGGAGTTTTTCGGCTCCTGCTCCAAGACTTTCTGAATGGTGGATAAGGCGGCCTCCGCATCCCCTTCGGCCAACCGGCTGCGAGCCGCAGCTATCAGGTTAGGAATTGTTTCGGGCAGATCGAGCGTGACCTGAGGAGGACGGAAGCTTTCGGGTGCTTCACCAGCCACTCGCGCGATGCCCTGAGTGACGAGTTCATACAGCTGCCCGTAAATCTGAAATGGCGCAGCGTGCATGTTGTAACTTATTTCCGCCACCGACATGCGCTTCTGCACGAAGTAGAGTATCTGCCGCACCTCTTTGCTGACGTTCAACGATGAGGTCCAGCCGGCGCCCAGCTCGAGTATCGCCCTATCCGACGGAATAAGTGTGCGATAGCGTTTCCATTCATCAATGCGGTAAACGCCATCCATGATCACTTTCGTTGGCTGAACTTCTATGCGAACGAAAAAGTCTGGTGGCCGCTCATTATCGTAAAGCTCGAAGTGTGCGTCCTCCCAGAGGAACAGCTCGTAAATAATGTCCAGCGTGCGAATGCGCAGAATCTGCAACACGTCTTCCTGGGGAAGGACTCCGGTCGAAACCAGAATTTCACCCAATCTCCCGCCGGATTCCCGCTGGATCTCGAGCGCCGTTTTCAGTTGAACTTCATCGAGTTTCCCGTAATGAATTAATAGTTGGCCCAGATATTCCTTGGGGTCGTTCGAGTTTGCACCGACGATGATTCCATCCTCGAAGTAAACCTGCTTGACGAATTTCGCGCGATCAAATCTCAACATGCCGGTCTTCCGGCTTGCCGCCAGAAATTGCAGCAGATCAGAAACACTCATCGTCGAGAGGTTGCCCTGGATTCCCTTCATTCTGATCTGTGTCTCGGAAGCTCTAGCAAGTGGAGTAGAACGGGTTGAATGGCTCGTGGAGCATTATTTCTTATCGCAGAAAACAGGCAAGTGTTTAGCAAAATGGATTCGGATAACAGAGTACACGTGTGGGTGAGGGAGATTCAAGCATTTAATTTGTCTCGGAACGTGGCTCGTCGTTCGAGGATGCGCAAATCCAGTTAGAGTTCCTAAACGAACAATGCCCACGGCAGGCACCGTGGGCATTGTCGCGGTCATTTATGCGATGTGCAGTACTCTACTCGACAATCGTTTATCCGGATCGAGTATTGCGCTCAGTGTTGTTGTTATCCTCAGGGGCCAAACCTCAGCCGATACTCAGGCGAATTTATGAAGGCCTTAATCAGCTCCGCCTGAATATAGTCCCCGTTGAATTGGTTCAGTTTGGCCAGCCAGAATTGATAGCCATCATCGTTTCCGTCCGGCGCATCGGTCGGGTTGCGCCTGAGATAACCGAAGTACTCCATCAGTACCAACGCCCCTCTGAACTCAGCATTGCGCACCGAGGTCGAGTCACTGACGAAGCGAAGTGCCGCCGTGCGTTTCAGCGCCGTCGTAGCTTGAGCGTTGTAGGCGTCAATTGCGTCTGCACGTTCGCTCGCCGTCGGCGTAACGCCGGCGGAAGCGAATAGCGCATCCACAAAAGTGTCGGCTGTGGTTGCGGCGGCGTATTTGGTGACGAAAGCGGCACTGTTGACCATCGCCAGCGCGAAGGCCTGTTTGTTTGCCTCGAGCCGCGTCAAGGCGTTTGGCTGTCCGATGATCACTCCGTCGGCAAGTTCAGCCTGCGCGCGAATAAGCTCAAGATAGGTAAGGCGTGTTGCCGCTTCGGCAGACTTCCTGCTGAAGGCAACACGGTTCGTCCGTATGGCGAATCCTCCCGTCTCCTGGAATTCAATTGACAGGAAGAAGGCCGAGGAAGTCAGTACCCTT
>DASZDU010000261.1:0-23558 GCA_035941655.1 Pyrinomonadaceae bacterium
TGTTGGAGCGGCGCTTGGCCAGGTTCCCAAGCAGCAGCTAAACGATCAATTTTGGGAGGCCGTCCGCAAGGGTGACCTGGCCGCGGTTACTGCGCTGCTCGATCAGGGGGCCGAGGTCAATGCGAAATTTCGCTACGGCACTACGGCTTTGTTCAAAGCAGCGGAACGTGGTCACCTTGAGATTGTCAAACTGCTGCTGGCGCGCGGGGCCGACGTCACGGTCAAGGACACCTTTTACGGCGCCACCGCCATGACCTGGGCCCTCGATAACGATCACGTGGATATTGTGACCGCACTCCTACAGAAGGATCCGAGCAGCGCTGGTGACGTGTTGATGACCGGTGTGAGAAGCGGAAAACCAGTTCTGGTTCGGGTCGCTTTGGCGAACGGCGGTCTAAAACCGGAAAGCCTCACGGCAGCTCTCGTAATTGCAACTGACGATAAGGACAAAACAGAGATCGCGGAAATGCTTAAGAAGGCGGGCGCGCTCCCACCGCCGGTAATCGATGCCGCGAAGCTTCAGTCGTATGTCGGCAAATACAAGGATGAGGCGGGAACCGAGGTAGCGATCACGCTTACCGATGGCAGACTTTCTGCGCTGCCTACGGGGCAAAGGCCCTTCGCTTTGCTGCCAATTGACGAGACGAATTTCAAACCGGTCGCCTTCGATGGCATCTTGATTCACTTCAAGCCAGACGCGAGCAACGCAATGGAAATGGAGTTAAAGCGCGGAACGATGACGACGCAATTCAAACGCATTGTGGAAACGAAGCAGCCGTAATCCGATTCCAGCGCCAACGGCGCGAAATATGAAAGCCTGGGGCAACGCCCCAGGTGAATGCGGGTGAACCAGGTAAGCGCTGAACGCGCGAGATAGTCAATCGAATCAAAAAGAGTGGTCACAGCGCCGTCAATCCCACATCATTTCGCGCTTTCAGCGCTTCAGACGGCTTCAGGGAAATTTCTACCTGGGCCGATGGCCCAGGCTTCACATTTCGCGCCTTTGGCGCTGAAATATAAGTAATGGCAACGGCACCAGAACCGGAGGGATTTTAATGAAAAGGCTCACACTGTGCATCTCATGCTTATGTCTGATCGCTGTTAGCGCTAACGCGCAGAACTGGCCGCAGTTTCGTGGTCCCGGCGCTGCCGGCGTTGTCGAGGGGCGTGCAGCGGCGGTCGCGTGGGACGCAGAGAAGTCGGTTAACACTCGCTGGAAGATCGCAATGCCCGGTCTCGGCCATTCGAGTCCCGTCGTGTGGGGAAACAAAGTTTTTGTGACCACGGCAGTCACCAGTGGCGCAAAAGACGAAACACGCTATGGGCTCTACGGCGATGTGGCTCCGGTCAAAGACGATCCCAAGCACACCTGGAAGGTCTATGCGCTCGACAAACAGACGGGCAAAGTTCTTTGGGAGCGAATTGCGTACGAAGGCGTGCCGAAAGTTAAGCGGCATCCAAAGTCAACCCACTCCGATTCCACGCCGGCGACTGACGGCAAACATCTGATCGCTTTGTTCGGTTCTCATGGTCTGTATGCCTACGATTTGAATGGCAAACTTTTATGGAAGCAGGATATTGGCGTGCTCGACTCGGGTTGGTTCTACGATGCTGATTATCAGTGGGAGCACGGCAGTTCGCCGATCATCTACCGCGACTTGGTTATCGTCCAGGCAGATATTCAAAAAGACTCCTTTATCGCGGCTTATAGTTTGAAGAACGGCAAGTTGGTGTGGAAGACACCGCGTGAGGAAATTTCTTCGTGGGGCACGCCGACAATCTACGAAGGTAAGACACGAGCCGAACTGATCACGAACGGTTCAAAAGCTATCCGCGGTTATGATCCGGCCACAGGGAAAGAGTTATGGCGGCTTACGCCTAATTCCGAGGTCACCACACCGACGCCTTTTGTGGCGCGCGATCTGATCTACGTGACCAGCGGCTACGCCCCAATCCAACCTATCTATGCCATCCGGCCCGGCGCCAACGGCGATATCTCGTTGAAAGAAGGGACTACTTCCAATAGCTTCATCGCCTGGAGCAAACAGCGCGGCGGAACGTACATGCCGACGCCGGTGGTCTACAACGATGTGTTGTATACCTGCTCGAATCAAGGCGTATTAACGGCCTACAATGCAGATAGCGGAGACCGCCTTTACCAGGAACGCCTTGGAGGCAAGGGCGGAGCGTTTACAGCCTCGCCGGTAGCCTCCGACGGCAAGATTTATCTCGCCAGCGAAGATGGCGACGTTTTCGTCGTGAAAGCCGGTCCGAAGTATGAACTGCTAGCTACTAATAAGGTTGGCGAAGTGATGATGGCGAGTCCGGCGATTTCGGACGGCTTGATCATTGTGCGGGGTCTAAGCCACATCTTTGCGTTTGGCCCGGCTGTAACGGCGAAGGCGCAGTAGACACTTAATAAGACCTCTCTGTGCAATCTTTGTGTCCTCTGTGCCTCTGTGGTGAGTGATTCTCTTGATCCACCACAGAGGCACAGATGACACGGAGATCGCACAAAGAGTTGAAAATTACAGCGGATTAAAGGAACTCCAAACATGAAACTTCTTGCTCGTATCAGCATCGCATTTGTTATAACCATCATCGCAACGCTGTTCATAAACTCAGCGGGCGCCTTCGCCCGTGCGAGTTGGCCGCAGTGGAGAGGGCCTTCCGGACAGGGCATTTCAGAAGAGAAAAATCTTCCGGCTACGTGGAGCGCCACCAAAAATATCAAATGGAAGACACCGATCGCCGGTCGCGGCCACTCATCACCAATCGTTTGGGGAAACAAGATATTTCTGACCACCGCGATTGAGGGCCCACTGGTACCGGGTGCGAAGGCTGTTAAGCATATGGATGGTGACAAGGAGTATGTCCATCCCGATAGCGTCGGCGCCGATCACAAACATTTGTTTAAAGTTATCTGCCTCAGCAGCGAAACCGGTAAAATTCTTTGGGAACAAACTGCCTTCGAAGGCACGCCTTACGACGATCGCCATCGCAAGAGCTCCTACGCATCCGCGACGCCTGCCACCGACGGCAAGCTTGTTTTTGCCTTCTTCGGCAGCGAAGGTCTCTACGCTTACGACATGAATGGCAAGTTTGCCTGGAAGGCTGATATGGGCCAACTCGCGACGGTGGGAATGGGCACGGGCACTTCTCCGATCCTTTACAACCACCTGGTCATCGTGCAGCGTGACGATGAAAACGTTGAAGGTTCTTTCATTGTTGGTATTGATAAGAAAACCGGCAAAGAAGTTTGGCGAACTCCGCGAAAGGTTCAGGCCAGCTGGTGCACGCCGCTGCTGGTTCGCACAAGTAAGCGTGCTGAACTGATCACCAGCGGAACCGAAGCAGTGATTGCCTATGATCCGGCAACAGGTAAGGAGTTGTGGCGTCACAAAGGCGTCGAGAGCAACGCCGTTCCCTCTCCGGTCGCCAACAACGAAATGGTCTTTATCTCTGCCGGCTTCCCAACCAAGATTGCAATGGCTATCAAGCTGGGCCAGGCCGGAGATCTGCTGGACAGCGTGGCATGGAAATATGAGAAGGGAACCGCTTATGTTCCCTCGCCAATTCTCTACGGCGACTATCTATACCTGACGACCGATCGCGGGATCCTGACGTGTCTTGATGCGCGGACCGGCGAAGTCAAATACGAGGGCGGCCGTGTGCCGGTACCCGCGACGTTCACGGCCTCCCCAATCGCTTTTGATGGCAAGATTCTGATGACCAGCGAAGACGGCGACACTTTCGTGATCAAGGCTGGACCGAAACACGAAATACTGGGGACGAACACGGTGGGCGAACCCGTTTATGCATCTCCCGCTGTGGCTGATGGCAACATGTATATCCGCGGAGAAAAAAGCCTTTATTGCATTGGGGTTTGATTTTGGAGTGCTTTGACCTGTCAGCGCTTTGTTCGGTCGCGACCTGTCGCGACCATCGTTCGCCAAAGCTCATCAGACTTTGGGCGACAGGTCGCCCAAGACCAAAGCGCTGACAGGTCAGCGCACTCCAAAAATCGCGTTGCGATGCGGCGACACCAACCGATTTATGGAACGTTGTGGCAATATCAAACGTCTAACAACGATAATCAAACGCAACAGACCCTGGAGGACTAGCCATGTTTGAATCTCAAGAATCGACGCCCTGGCATCAGTCGATTACATCACTGGTTGTGGCCGCGCTGCTGTTGCCCCCAGTCGGACTGGTCCTGCTTTGGATGCGTCGCCAGACGCCGAACCGGACGAAGCTGGTTGCTTCACTTGGGATCGTATTGCTAGGCGCGGGATATTTTGTGCTTTACAGAGCCTGGAGCAGATCGAGCGCCAACGAGGCGCACTATGCCGCATTAGAACAACATCGCGCGCGGCAGCAAGCCGAAGCGATGCAACAGTCCGCAGCCAACAATCCGGCAGCGCCGGCGGTTAGTACTTCACCGCAACCTGGTCAAGCTGTGGCGCCAGCCGCAGGTTCAACCGACTCTGCTTCAGCGCACGTGACGCGCAATTATTGGACTAATTTCCGCGGACCAAATCGCGATGGCCGCTACGATGAGATGGCAGTCTTGACGAATTGGCCCTCGCAAGGATTGCCGTTAGTTTGGAAGCAACCGGTCGGACTTGGTTACGCCTCGTTCACGATTGCCGACGGACGCGCTTACACAATCGAGCAGCGCCGCCGGCAGGAAGCCGTTGCAGCTTACGACATCAATACGGGCCGCGAACTTTGGTCTCAGGCCTGGAATGCCGAATATACCGACTCGACCGGCGACGGGCCGCGTACAACGCCTACGTGGGACGACGGCCGGCTCTATGCGCTCGGCGCAACCGGCGAGCTTCGCTGCCTCGATGCCAAGAGCGGCGCTGTAAACTGGGGCAAGAACATCCTCAAAGACAATCAGGCAGGAAACCTTTCCTGGGCGATGGCTGCTTCGCCTTTAGTCGTCGACGATAAGGTGATTGTGCTGCCGGGAGGATCCGGCGGCAAATCAGTCGTTGCTTATAACAAGCTGACCGGCGCACCGGTATGGACATCGCAGAATGATTCACAAGCCTACGTTTCACCTATGCTCGTAACCCTGGCGGGCCGGCGGCAGATTCTCGTGGTCAGTGCGTCTCGAGTTTTCGGACTGGCGCCGGAAAACGGTGCGCTGTTGTGGAGCCAGACCTGGGACACCGATATGGGCATCAATGTTTCGCAGCCCATCATCGTCGACAAGAATCGCTTTTTTATTTCGTCGGGCTATGGCAAGGGCGCGGCGCTGGTGGAAGTGACAGGCGCCGGAAACAGTTTTAACGCGCGAAGCGTTTGGGAAAACATCAACATGAAGAACAAGTTTAATAGTTCCGTTCTTCATGAAGGCCATGTTTACGGACTCGACGAGGGAATTCTGACTTGCGTCGATGTAAACACTGGGGCGCGGAAATGGAAGGGCGGGCGTTATGGCTATGGCCAGGTGCTGGTTGCCAGTGGTCACTTGATCGTTATGAGCGATACCGGAGAGCTCGCACTAGTGAAAGCTTCGCCGTCGGAATATTCAGAGGTGGCGCGCTTTACCGCACTCGCAGGCAAGACCTGGAACTATCCGGCGATTGCGGGTGGGCGTTTGTTCGTCCGCAACGCGACGGAGATGGCGGCGTACAAGATTGCAGCGGAATAAAGTGAAAGGTGAAAAGTGAAAAGTGAACACGGCGTCGCCATTCTTTTCTGACTTTTCACTCTTCACCTTTCACTTTTCACTTCAGTCCGTGGCTAATTCATTTCCTGATAAAGATCCGCTTAGCTTCGTAGGAGCCGTTTGGCCCATCCACATACAGATCGATTGTTAGCTCTCCAGCCGCGTTAACTTTCCACTTCTTCGTTATCTGCGTAGTTACCGTGCCCTTTGGCGTTTCGGTTGTCACCACCTCGTTTAGTACCATAGCACTTCCATCAGGTAGCCAGTTAGACGTTCTCTTGCCCTTGGCCGGTGGCGCGTTTGGCGGCGTCGGCGGCGTGAATTCGTGTTCTTTCCCATCAAACACAAAGACATCCTTCACCGTTCGCTCGTTGCCCGGCTGAATCAGTTTGGTTTCCACTTCAAGTTGATTTTCAGTTTGGGTGACAGTCATCGTCTGCTGCATGTTTCCCGGCAACCCAAAGCTTCTGCCGCGATCCATTACCCACGCGCCACTGAAGTCAGGTTTGGGCATAGCCATCACCGACAAACAAACAGCGAGAACCATGGCGCTGGCGCTAATCACTTTCAATTTCATTTCGTCTCTCCTTTTGTTGGATCTCTAAGAGCATTGGTGATCCCGAGTTGCGCGATGAGCTTTTTCTTCCCTTCCGGAAATAGCTCCAAGTCTCTGTGCGATCTTTGTGCACTCTCTGTCTCTGTGGTGGATCTATTTAAAAGAACCATCACCACAGAGACACAGAGAACACCGAGGATGCACAGAGAAAGAAAACGTTATTAATTTTCCCGGACGCCTCCGGCGACGATTTTCAAATTCGGCCACTCGTAAAATTTTGAGACCTTCGCCTATTCTTACTTAAGCGAGAGCGATCTCAGTGTCGTTTCGTCTTTGATCAAAATCCGATTACCGTTCACCACCGGGTGTGCCCAGGTCGGAGTGCTGGCGACGGTGTATTGCATCGTCGGAGCATATTCTTTCGCGTTTACAGGTAAGACAATTAGGTTAGCTTCATTCGTGAGCGCCAGGAACGCCGAACCGCCGGCATTCAGTAGCGCAGCGCTTTCGCCCATCCTTCCGGGACTCTGCCAGATGGTCTTGCCGGTGTCAGCATCAAGCGCGAAGAACTGACCTTTCTTTAGGACTGAGAATCCCAAAAGCGTGTTCCCCTGCAGCACGGGTGTGCTCAGATACAACGTGTTCTCTTTGTTGTTCCAAACTTCCTGCGGAACTATTTCGCCACTCTGTTTAGCGAGACGGATGGCGGAGATGCCCTGTCCCTCTCGCGAAAAAATAAGCATGTCCTTGTAGGGAATTGCCGTGACTGTATTCTCGTCGTATTGAGTCTTCGCGGGCAGTTTCCAAAGGAGTTTCCCCGTTGCCGCGTCAACGCCGACAAATTGTTTTTGCATGAAGGTGACGAGCTGGCGTACACCGGCGAGCGTCACCAGGATTGGTGACGAGTAGGCCGGACCGTCCATGTCGTTAGTCCATTTCACTGCGCCTGTTTCAGCATCGAAAGCGGTCAGCGCGCCTTTGTCGTGGCCGCCCACGTGGGCAATGAGCAGACCGCGATCGACGATTGGCGACATGGCGGTGCCAAAGAGCGGCGACGTGTTTGGATATTGTTTGGAGAATTCATGCCGCCATTTTAGTTTGCCCGTTTGCGCGTCGTGAGCAGAGAGCACGCCACTGATGCCCAGAGTGAACACGCTGCCATTGCTAACTACCGGAGTAGACTTCGGCCCTTTACCGTGGCCGGTGGCGGCTTCGTGCATGGTGTAGGAGATTGGCTGACTCGACTTCCAAATCTCTTTTCCCGTAGCCGCGTCGAGACAGAGCAATGTCTCTTCTTCGCCCTGGCGAGCGAAGATGTAAATCTTGTTGCCCACTACAACCGGTGAAGCGTGGCCCACACCCACGGTTACCTTCCACTGTTCTTTCAGATCCTTCGGCCACGCAGAGAAGCGCCCCGTAACTGCGCCGTCGCGATTTGGGCCGCGCCACTGTGGCCAATCCTGTGCGTAGAGTGGCGTGGCGAATAGAACGATTGCCGATAGTGTCATCAGCCTCAATCGACATCTGATCATAATGCTCTCCTTTTTGGAGTGCGCTGACCTGTCAGCGCTTTTGTTCTTGGGGGCTTGGCGCCCAAATCGTTGAGTAGTTCTTAACGGGACGTTGGTCGCGATAGGTCGCGACTGGACGAAAGCGCTGGCAGGTCAGCGCACTCAAAAGTTCATTCCTGAGCTTTTGCCCGCACTAACGAAAGTAGTGGCGCCGTCATGAACGTCGTAACCAGCGCCATAATCACCATCATTACGAAAATACGTGCCGATAAGATTCCCAGATCATATCCAATATTCAGAACGACTAACTCCACCAGCCCGCGCGTGTTCAGCAGCGCGCCGATTGTGAACGAGTCGCGCCAGTTCATGCGCGTCCAGCGAGCCATCAACATGCTGCCGCCCAACTTGCCGGTGACAGCGACAACTATGATCGCCAAACACGTCAGCCAACTCCACCCATCGTCGAGCAGACTAATCTGTGTGCGTAATCCAGTAAAGACAAAGAACAACGGCAGCAGCGCCGCCGAGCTGAATGCTTCCACGCGCTCCTTGAGAAAAATCTGAAAGCCCGCGGCAGAAGGCATCACAACTCCCGCTAAAAACCCGCCGAAGAGCGCGTGAATACCAATACTTTCCGTGAACCAGGCGGAAGCCAAAACAAATGCCAGCACTCCGGCCAGTAGACCTCTGGCGCGCTTCGGATCTGCGACTCGTTTCTCGACCAAACTCGCGAGCTGAGGTCTGACGAGGAAGAGCATCGCGCCAACAAAAACCAGAGTGAGCGCAATCGTGACGACAGAAGTACCCAGACCTGCTGACTTCACGATAGCGATTACGACGGCCAGGATACACCAGGCGGAAACGTCGTCGATCGCCGCGCAGGCCAGCGCAATGCTGCCTAAACGTGACTGCGACAAACCGCGATCTTCCAATATCCGCGCCAGCACCGGAAAGGCTGTAATACTCATGGCGATTCCCATGAATAGGGCAAAGGCCGCGAACGAAGTATCGGCCGGCGCCAGGGTCGGGTAGAGCAAAAGCGCCAATGCCGCACCCAAAAGAAAAGGAACGATGATACTGGCATGACTGACCATTACTGCCGCCGCCGCTTTCTGGCGCAGGTGCTCGATGTCCAACTCCATCCCAACAATAAACATGAACAGTACGACGCCGATTTGACTAAGCACGCTCAGCGTGTTCATCGAGGACGCTGGAAATAGAAAGCCCATTGCCTGCGGAAAAATTAGACCCAACACCGACGGGCCCAGCGCGATGCCGGCAATCATTTCCCCCATCACGGGTGGTTGGCCGATCCTCCGAAAAACAGCGCCGAACAATCGCGCGGCAACGATGATTACGATTATCTGGAGAAGCAGAGTCGCCAGGGGGCTTCTGACAGCGCCCACGAGTTTCCCAGGTCCGGTTTCAGAAGTTGTAGTCGCGGGGGAACTGCTGACTGCCGCATTTGTTGAAAGCGCAGCAGCGCCGCCGAGTATAGGTGGGCGACTCTTTAATTGGGACCCGATTGCCAGAATCAACCACAATCCAGCGCCAAAAACGAGCAGCAGACCAAGGTAATAAAGTAGGCTCCGAGACTTTTGAGTGCTGAATTCAGGCATTTGGGGGTCTTTATCTGACGTCGGTCAAACCTATTACCGGAGCGAAACGTATTACTGTATTCACGTATAAATTGTTTCCCGGCGCAACGCACGAAAGCTAACTAGCAACTTAATAGACTCGAGCATGCGTGACGCAAACTGTTAGTTTGCGGATGTTTGGGCAGAGGCAACCTGGGAAACGCTACGCAAACTAACAGTTTGCGTTACCTTAACTGAAAAATCGGCTGATTGATCCACGTGGTCATAGATGTTACTTTCGTCGATAAGTTGGCTCGTTGCAATCTGATTTGTTTTGAACGGGCAATGACTGTCGTTATCCAAAAGTTTGAAAAGTATTCCGAGATTTTGGTTCTCGCAGACGGTATTACAAAGGACTAATGACGACCACCACAACCACTGGAACAAGCACGGAAGTCGGCAATTATTTTGTCTCAAATTATCCACCGTTTTCACAGTGGAAGCCGGAATATTTGGGGGAAGCACTTGAGGCGCTGGATCGACCTGCGCGCACCGAAGATCCGTTTGGTCTTTACCTTCATATCCCTTTCTGCCGCAAGCGTTGCAAATTTTGCTATTTCAAAGTTTATACCGATAAGAATGCCACGGAGATTGAAATCTATCTCGATGCACTGATCAAAGAAGCTGAACTCTACGGTCAAACGCGTGCCCTTCAAGGCCGCCAACTTCGCTTCGCATATTTCGGTGGCGGCACTCCTTCTTATATCAGCGAAAAGCAGTTGCATTATCTGGTTGACGGGTTGAACCGTCATGTGAGCTGGAGCAACGCGGAAGAGGTCACCTTCGAGTGTGAGCCAGGCACGTTGAGAAGATCGAAGCTTGACACGTTGAAGGACATTGGCGTCACGCGTCTAAGTCTTGGCGTAGAACATTTCGATGATGAGATTTTGGCGATTAACGGTCGCGCACATCTCTCGGCCGAGATTTACGACGTCTATGATCTGGCTCGGAAAGTTGATTTTCCTCAGATCAATATCGATCTGATTGCCGGGATGGTTGGAGAGACTGAGGCGAAGTGGCGAGATACGATTCGTAAAGCGCTTGAGTTGCAACCTGACTCCGTCACGATCTATCAGATGGAGCTTCCCTACAATACGGTCATTTCGCAGGAAATACTCAAGCAGGGAGCGGAGTCGCCGATCGCCGATTGGGACACGAAGCGACGCTGGCTGGATTATGCCTTTGATGAATTCCAGGCGCGCGGCTATCGGATCGCCAGCGCCTACACGGTGGCTACCACAGCAAAGCCTTGCCGTTTTATTTATACCGACGCTCTCTGGCACGGCGGCGACATGATAGGACTTGGTGTCTCATCGTTCTCACACTTCGGCGGCGTCCATTTCCAAAACGCGCACAGCTTTGAGGAATACGTGGCGATGCTGGACAATGATCGCTTGCCATTGCTGCGAGCGTTGACGTTGACCCCGAAACAAAAGCTTATTCGTGAAATGATCCTGCAGCTCAAGACCGGCGCCATTGATCTTGAATACTTTCGCGGAAAGTTTGGAGTCAATATCTGGGACGAGTTTGAACCTGTATATGAACGACTTGCCGGCGACCATCTGTTGGAGCGAGACAATGGAGCAATCAAGCTTACTCGCATTGGTTTGTTGCAAGTCGATCACTTTCTGTCTGAATTTTTTGAACCCGAATTGAAAGCCGTGCGATACGTTTAAGAATGGTGAAAAGTGAAGGGTGAAAAGTGAAAAGTCAGAGTTACGGTAAACGGAGGAGGTTTCTTACTCTTCACTTTTCACTTTTTACTCTTCACTAATGGAAATATGAACCACAACCACCAGAACCAGAATTATGATGTGATTGTTATTGGCGGCGGACCGGCGGGCAGCACCATTGCCAGCATCCTCGCGCGCGAGGGCCGGAAAGTTGTGCTGTTTGAGAAGGAGCGCTTTCCGCGCCACCATATCGGCGAATCGCTAATGACCGATACTTACTTTACTTTCCAACGCATGGGCCTGCTGGAGAAGTTGAAAGCAAGTCCGTTCGTTCGCAAATACAGCGTACAGTTCGCAAATCCAGCCGGCAAAGAATCACGTCCGTTCTATTTCTTCGAAGCAAATCACCACGAGTGTGCCGTGACCTGGCAAGTGACGCGCGCAGAGTTTGACCTGATGCTGATCGAGCATGCGGAAGAACAGGGCGCGAAGGTTTATCAGGAGACGCAGATCAAACGCGTACTCTTTGATGACCAACGGGCCTATGGCGTCGAGGCGCGCTTCAAGGATGGCTCGCTTCAGGAATTTCATGCGCCGGTTGTGGTCGATGCGACTGGGCAGACCGCAATGCTCTCAAATAAATTTGGTTGGCGCGTACGCGATCCCAAGCTCAAGAAAGCTGTGCTCTATTCTTACTTCAAGGGCGCGCATCGTGAGCCGGATCTCAATGGCGGGGCCACACTCGTTTTGCGCACTCCACTGGGAAGCAACGGCTGGTTCTGGTATATCCCGCTCGAGAACGACATCACCAGTGTGGGAGTAGTCGCCGACCCGGAATACCTGGTACAAGGCCGCGGCCAGGATCTGGCGAAAATTTTCCACGAGGAGATCGAAAAGGTTGAATCCTGCCGGAAGCGAGTCGCGGGCGCGACCCGCGTCGACAAGATCTATTCAATTCTTGATTATTCGTACCGCTCAAAGAGTTGCGCCGGTGATGGCTTTATTCTGATCGGCGACGCCTACGGTTTTCTCGATCCGATCTATTCTTCCGGCGTGTTGCTGGCCCTTAAGATGGCTGAGCTCGCCGCAGACAGCATTCACGAAGCTTTCCGCACCAACGATTTTTCCGGCGCAGCCCTGGGTCATTATCAGGCGAAGCTGGATAACGGCATCGAGTCAATGCGCAAGCTTGTCTACGCCTTCTACAACGAGGGCTTCAGCTTCTCGCAATTTCTGCAAAAATATCCCGAGCAGCGGGTGAACATTATCAGCTTGTTAATGGGTGATGTGTTCAAGGAAGGTGTAGACAACATCTACGGGCCAATGGCGGATTTCGCCGTAATCCCACCGCCGCTTTACGAGCAGCTCGACGGTTCTCCGGTGTTACTAACGGAACCCGGGCAGGAAGTGTTGTCGGCGAAGTATCAGTACTACGATGATGCGGTGCTGCAACAGGACTAAGAGCGGGGACAAGCCCACCTTCCTGACCTGAGAGATTTTTCAACTTGCGGGCTTGCTCAAGCTTGAAGGGCTTCAACTCAAAACCGAAGCGCTGACTATGAAAACCTCAAGGGAAGGCGGGCTTGCCCCCGCTCATTCGCTGACTTACAAGTTACGCCTTCACTATTACTGTTAGAACAACAGCTTCACGCCAAACTGCACATGCCTCGGATCTCTTGCCGAAGTAATCCGGCCGAACGTCGGCGAACCCAGAAAATTGTCCGGCAGGTTGAAGTTTGGGTGATTGAAAAGATTGAAAAACTCCGCACGCAACTGCAAGTTCAGAGTTTCTGAAAGGTGAGTGTCCTTCAATAGCGAGACGTTCACGTTTTGATATCCCGGTCCGTCCAAAATATTCCGGCCTGCATTTCCAAATTGGCCCGGAGGAGCAAAAGCGAAAGCACTGGTTGAGAACCACTGTTCTGGCGAACGGCGATCGAGGTGGGGATTGCCGACAAGATTAGGTCGGTCGTTTGCTCCGAAGCCGAGAATCGATCGGCCTGTGCCGCTGTTATCGATGTCAGGCAGAAGCGCCACGGTAAAAGGCCGTCCTGATTGAAATGTCAGTATGCCGAAGCTCTGCCATCCGCTCAGGATCGAAGAAAGCCAGCCATCATCGGCGAGATACTCCCGCCCTTTGCCGAAGGGAAGCTCATACGAGTAACTAACAGACAAACGATGGCGAACGTCGAAATTCGAACGTCCTCGTTCTGCTCTCAAGTTGTAACTATTCTGCGGAAAGTTTGAATCACCGGCGCTGCTGAAGAAATTCGAAGCATCGTCGATCGACTTCGACCAGGTATACGACACGAGCGACGCGAGGCCTTTGGAGAGTCTCTGCTGAAAACGCGCCTGCAGGCTGTGGTAGTTAGAATTGGCTCGGGACTCCAGCAGATTGATGTCATCGAACCGCGGATCGGGTCGCGGTACGAAAGGCAGTCCGGGCGGTAGCGCGCTGGGTTGCGGTTGGCTAATGTCGCGCGCCGTCAAAAGCTTTGTTCCCTTTGATCCCACATATGCGAGTTCCAGTACGCTGTCGTCGCTGAGTTGTTGCTGGACATTAAAATTCCAGTGCTGCATGTAAGCTGTGCGCAAATCACGTTGAATTGCCAAGGCCGAATCAGGCAAAGGAAAAGGGAAGAATGCCGGAAACGGATTGTCCAGAGTTAAGGGCAAACCGGGAAGCGAGAAGAAGATGTTGTTGTCGAAATAGGGCGAGTTGAAATAGAGCGCCTCACCCGGCGCCAGCGGCGACTGATCGTAATAAATACCGTAACCGGCGCGCAGCACGGTTCGTTCTTTGCTGCCCAATGTCCACGCCAAACCCACACGGGGCGCGAAGTTGTTCTTGTCCGCGACAAACCCGCCGCGTGGCACGTTTGCCGTTCCCACCTGGACCAGACTGCGCGTGGCCAGATCGTAAACGTTCGCTCGATCGGCTGTATCAACCGGCGGTGAGTTGAATTCGTAACGCAGACCGGCGGTAATCGTCAGGCGCGGTCTTATGCGAAAGCTGTCATTGAAAAAGAAGTTGTAGCTGTGCGTGCGGAGATGTTGGGGATTATCGACACGAGCTATGCTGGTGAGCAACGGATAGCCGAGCAAGAGATCGGCAAGTGCATTCCCTGAAATTTGAGCGAACGGCGAAAACTGTAGTCGACCACGCGACTCAACATCACGGAAGGCATTCTGTTGGGCGAAACGGATGTCTGCGCCGAATTTGATTAAATGACTGCCCTGCACATAAGTCGCCGTATCGAGCAGCTGATAGACGTTGGTCACGCTGTTCTGAGGATTGTTACCCTCGTCACCCAGGGGAGATAGACCCGTCACGGTAATAAAACTCAAACCTGCATCGCGCGCCCTGGTGGAAATGACGGGCAGTCCGACATCAGGATTGCGCCGGCTTGCTTCCTGGTTAACTGACGAAGCTACCCGACTTAAAGCCACACGCGTCTCGTTCACAAAATTTGGATTCAACACTTGCGTGAGAGCGGCCATGACATTTTGACTGCGCCGCTTTACAGTGTCGCCAAATCCCGGCACCAGGGCGAAGCTTGGACCAGTAAAAGGCTCGAATAAATTTCGATCGCCGAAGCTGTAGCGAAAGGTCAAATCCATTGTTTGGCCGATTCGTTGATCGAGTCGAGCATCGAAGCTATCGTTGCGATCACGTTGGGTGGGCGAAGAAACAAAATTCTGAAGCGGGACATTGCGATTTGGCAGTGGATAAAGAGCAGCAAGCGCGCTACCAACCGCATTCAAACGTATGTTAGGAATCACGCCGCCCGGAAAAGGCAGGCCTGTAAAAGGATCAATTGGAATTCCGAACAGGCTTTGTGAGAAATCGCCCGCACGTTCCTGGGCAGTGGGCACATTGGTGATGCGCGTAATACCTTCGCGCGAGCGCGTGCCTTCATAGTCCCCAAAGAAGAATGTCCGATCATGTTTAATCGGGCCACCGAGTGCGGCTCCGAACTGGTTGCGTATGTACTTGGGTTTCGACTCACTCGCGGGAGCAAAGAAATTGCGCGCGTCGAGCGCGCCATTGCGATGAAACTCAAACAGCGAGCCGTGAACGCTATTGCCGCCGGACTTAAGCACGACATTGACCTGCGCACCCGGCGCCCGACCGAAGGCCGCGTCATAGCTACTGGTCAACGTTTCAAACTCTCGAATTGCGTCAATCGATGGGCGCACCCCAAAGGTGTTCAGTTTTGGATCAACGTTGTAGACGCCATCGAGCAGGAAGTTGTTGGAATCTTCGCGCGCCCCGTTGACGCTGAATGCGAAATCACCACGGACTGAGCCCGCGGAACCCTGCGCCGCAGGAACAGCGCCGGGAACGAGCAGTGTCAACTCATAAAAATTTCGACCGTCGAGAGGCCAACCGAGGATCTCTTTGTTCTCGATGACCGTGCCGATTGACGCAGAATCCTTTTTCAAGTTGTTCGCGTTCGAAATTATCACGGAAGGGTCGGTCGAAACGCCGCCCACTACCAGCGAGGCGTCAACCCTGACTTCTTGATTTACGTTTAGCACGATGTCGCGCGAAAGCGTTTCAAATCCTGCCGCCGTGACTTTGAGTGTGTAAGACCCTGGCGGCAGCGAAGAGATCGCGTACTCGCCATCTGCATCGGTTGTGCTGGTGCGCTCTTCGCCCGTCTCTTTCCTGGTCAGACTTAAAGAGGCGGCCGGGATGACAGCATTGTTCGGGTCGGTAACAGTTCCCCGAATTGATCCGCGATAAGTTTGCGCGTCAATCGACGGAGCCAGGAGCAGCAGCAAGAGGAGCGGCAAGAATCTTCGATAAGTGGAAATCATAAGTCCCTCATACACATTTTTGGATTGAGCACGAAATTACGGAAGCTCTTCGGGAACCCCACTATTAGGACGAAATCCCTTTACTAATGCGCGCGCAACGCGTTTGGAATTGAACAACCTAATTTGTGTTTTGTCTATCAAAGTCGAAAACTTAACTGATAGAATGCGGCCTGTCATTAAGAACGGCAATAACCCGATAATGGTTTCACTCTAGTTTAAGTATCTTGCTGTCCGACAAACTTTAGTTTGTCGCTCCTTGAATGGATTCAACGGTCGACAAGCTGAAGCTTACCGGACATTTCACTGTAGTTTAAGTATCTTGCTGTCCGACAACCTTTAGTCTGTCGCGCGTTGAATGGATTCAACAGTCGACAAGCTGAAGCTTATCTGACATTTAGTCCGAACTATCCCACTGAACATTTCTGGAGGCCCAGCTGATGCTTTGGATAATTTTCGCTCTCGGCGCCGCCCTCTCATGGGGATTATATGGCCCTGCATTGCATCGCGGACAGGTGGCGCTGGGAAGTCCCATGCGCGCCTTGCTCTGCGTCGGGGTCGCCTATTTCCTCATTGGGGTGCTGGTTCCAATGGCGAGTCTTTCCTATCAGGGCGAACTAAACGGCTTCACTATGAAAGGCTCTCTGGCGGCGACGCTGGGAGGCGCACTGGGAGCAGCCGGAGCCGTGTGCATCATCTTCGCGTTCAAAACGGGCGGGCTGCCGACGTATGTAATGCCGTTAGTTTTCGGAGGCGCGCCGCTCGTGAACGTGATTTTTTCAATGTGGCTCCATCCGCCGAAGACTACGCCAAATCCACTGCTCTACCTGGGTTTCATATTGGCGGCGACCGGCGCCGGATTGGTTTTGTATTTCAAACCTTCGTCATAGCTTGGAGTGCGCTTTTGGAGTGCGCTGACCTGTCAGCGCTTTAGTCGGTCGCGACCTGTCGCGGCCATCGCTGACTGAAATTAGTTGAAAGAGCGGGGCGACAGGTCGCCCCTGACCAAAGCGATGACAGGTCAGCGCACTCCAAAATAAGGAGATCTATCATGAAAAACTTTGGGTTCAAGACTGCCATAACTTCTGCAATCATTCTTCTGGGTTTGTCTGCTGAGATCGCAGCCCAGGCCGGGGGCAACTGGCCGCAGTGGCGCGGCCCAAATCGCGATGGTATTTCACAGGAGACCGGGCTGCTAAAACAGTGGCCTACCGACGGTCCGCCACTAGCCTGGAAAGCAGCGGGCGCGGGAACCGGCTATTCGTCACTGGCGATCGCCAACGGCCGCATTTATACGATGGGCGTGCGCGGCGATCGCGAATATGTGATTGCTTTTGACGTCGCGACCGGAAAACAAGTCTGGGCAACCGCGAACGGCAGCGCGTACCGCGACAGTCGCGGCGATGGACCACGCGGCACTCCTACAGTCGAAGGTGAAAGCGTCTATGCGCTGGGTGGTAACGGCGACCTTTCGTCGCTGGATGCGAAAACAGGGCGCATCAACTGGACCGTAAACATCCTGCAAAAGTTTGGCGGCTCAAATCCCCAATGGGGCATCAGCGAGTCGCCGCTGATACTTGGCGAGAAACTACTGGTCAATGCCGGCGGTCCCGGCGCTTCGGTAATTGCACTAAACAAAAAGGACGGGGCTCTAATTTGGAAGAGCGAGAGTGATCCAGCGGGCTACTCTTCGGCAATGCCGGTGAAGGTAAACAACACCACCCAGGTAGTTTTCTTTACCCACCGCCGTGCACTGGGCCTCGATCCCGCCAATGGGAAATTGTTGTGGGAGTACCCGCGCGCGTCTAACGATGTTGCTAACGTGGCCACGCCAGTCGTGCGTGGCAATCGCATCTTTGTTTCATCCGACTACGGCACAGGGGCCGGATTGGTCGAGGTAAAGGCTGACGGCACTGCGCAGGAAATCTATTTTACGAAAGAGATGCGGAATCATCACAGCAGCTCGATTTTGATAGGGGACTATCTCTATGGCTTTTCCAGTGGAATCCTGACTGCTATGCGGTTTGATACCGGAGAAGTCGCCTGGCGCGATCGCAGCGTGGGCAAGGGCTCGCTGGTCTATGCTGACGGAAATCTGTATGCGTTCAGTGAAAACGGCGTGGTCGGGCTCGTTGAAGCGTCGCCCGCTGCCTACCGCGAAAAAGGACGATTTCGCATTAAGCAGGAGTCGTTACCGACCTGGACGCATCCAGTGATCGCCGGCGGGCGACTCTACCTGCGGGATCAGGACACGATCTACGCTTTTGATGTTCGCGAAAAGAAGTAGATTTTTGGAGTGCGCTGACCTGTCAGCGCTTTGGTCGGTCGCGACCTGTCGCGACCGACGTTGAGAGAGTCCAACCTGAAATCAGGGCGTCAAGCCGCCCTGGACCAAAGCGCTGACAGGTCAGCGCACTCCAAATTACTCCCATTGGAATCACAGTTAACGTTTGCCGATGCAATAGAGATGCTGTGCAGTGCGAATAAATATCTGGCCATAAGATATGGCCGGCGAGCTTAGGCAATAATCGTTCAACGCATTCTCCGCCAGCACTTCAAACTTAGGACCTGCCTTAACTACAGTCGTCAGTCCGTCTTCATTTGTCACATAGATCTTGTCATCGGCGAGGACTGGTGAGGAACTATACGTACCTGGTTTGATCCGTTGTTGGCCATAGATTTCTGCGCCCGTACGGGCATCGAGGCACCACATGATCCCGCGGTCATTCACGATATAAAAATACCGTCCATCGGTGACGGGTGTGGGCACGTCGGGCCCGTTGGGAGTCGACCAGAGTAAATGTGAGGTGGTGACATCTCCCCGGCCCCCGGCCTTCAGCGCCAGCAGGGGACGCACTCTCGTGGGCGCGTAGATGATGTCGTTAAAGATCACCGGAGACGCGACTATCCGATAATAGGGATTATTCTCGGGATTGAGACCATTCGCGCGCCAGAGTTCCTTTCCAGTAGCGGGATCGTGTCCCGTAACGCAATCGCCACCGGTGATAACGATTTCAATGGTCTTGCCATAATGAAGAAGTCCTGGTGTTGTGTAGGAGTCAGGTGATTCGCTGATGGCGCTGGTGGATCGCACGACTCTCCAAAGAGTCTTCCCGGTTTTCTTGTCTATGCGCAGCACATAGGAAGGATCGTCCGTCTTCATGCCGTGTAACACCTGAAGGTACAGCGAGTCGTCGAGCAGCAGCGGCGAAGAGGCGTAACCCCAGTTCAGACCAAACGCACCGTAGTCTTTTTGAATGTCCCGCGCCCACAATTCTTTTCCGTGAAAGTCAAAGCCTTTGAGAATGCCCGTGCCGGTCATTACAAAAACGCTCTTGCCGTCCGTTACCGGAGAAGGTGACGACATGTTCTGCTTGCGCGTCTTGACGTTGCCACCGCCAAGGAGTTTCTTCCAAACCACCTCGCCTTTAGTTCGGTCAACACACCAGAGATAAAGATCGCTGCCATCCGCGACATTAAGGAAGATCCGGTCCTTCCAGATAATTGGCGTGGAGCCGCTCGATCCCGGCAACGACACCTTCCAGGCGATGTTCTCTTCGGCGGTCCAGCGCAATGGCAGATTCTTCTCACCGCTCACGCCATTTAAGCCGGGCCCTCGCCATTGCGGCCAGTTTTCGCCATAGGTAACCGAAGCGAGCACTATTACGACGGCAAAGAGTTTGGCGATACGGATGTACATCTCTTTCCCTCCGATTCGACTGGGATAGGACAGGCAAGAACGTCTGTCCCACTTAAGTCTACTCAGCTCGCAGCGCCGCTAAAAGAGGCGAGCGCAACGCGGCCCACGTGCCCACAAGCGATGCGGTCAATCCTGATAGCAACACTCCCAACAGCAGCATACCGAGCGACACGCCGGGAAGTTGCGCGTGATGTGAGAAGAGCACTGGCGCAATCGCAAGCAACGCACAACCAGCGCCCGTAATAAGTCCACTAAAAAGAAGCAGAGAGTTTTCCGCAACCACCATCAGCGTAAAGTGCGATGAGTTGTACCCCACCGCTCGAAGCAGCGCTAGTTCGCGGCGTCGTTCGAGGACATTACGCAGCAGCACCGCCGCCATGCCGAGGGTGCCCAGCACCAGACCCAGGCCGCCGAGCATTTGGAATGTGGAGAGATAGGTGTTTTCCACCCGATGAAAGCTTGCCAGCCGTTCAGCCGTTGGCTGGACATCGAACCCAAAATCGGAGAGTCGATCTTCGAGAGCCGCCGCAATCGCTCGCGACCCTTCAATCGCAGGTGTGTCGATGAGAAAGAAGCGGTAGCCTTCCTGTTCGGGAAAAAGGCGAATGAAGTTTGCTTCTGCCATCAGCAATTCGCTTTGAAATACACTGTCAGCCAGGCTGGCGACCAGGCGCAACCGCACCGGACCACTGCCTGCTTCTAAATTCAAATCGTCACCGAGTTTGAGATGCAACACGTAGGTCATCGAATTTGCGTCGACAATAATTGGTACGGCGCCGTCAGCAAATTTCCGATTAAGAAGCAGCCACGGGTTATCTTTTTCCTCAGCCGTCGCCGCGAGTGAACTTTGAAATGCGAACCGATTACTGCTGATAAAGTCGGGCGTGGGAGCGATGATTCGAGGGTTGCGAGGTTGATATAGATTCAAACAGCTCGCATCATCGCCCGGCCGTAGGCGGAACCGCGCAAAGGTCACACCCGCCAGTTGAGATTCAGCTTCACCCGCGGTGAGATTTAATGCCTGTTGTCCTTCGCTCGTGTTTGGATCTTGGACGACGGGCAGGACAGATTCAGCAAGTAGACGGAAGCCACCGCTGCCGGATTTTCTATCAGTAGTTTCGATACCTTCCCGATGTCGAAACGAATCGACCGCAACAATGATGAATGCGGCCGACGCAATCAGCGCAATGCATAACACACTTCTGCCCGGACGAGAGGTTGCGTTTCTGAATCCCAAACGCGCCACGGACCACCACCCTAAACTGGCGATAGGTTTTCGGGTTGTGCGACGCAGCGATGCGGACTGATAGCAAAGAAAGGCCGCCAACAGAAGCGTACCGCTGCCAAAAAAGCCGGCAACTTGATTCAGCAGATGCACTGATGCCGCCAGCAACAGGACTAAGCCGAGAGCGCCGAGTAGCGTGCCAATCGCAAGCGAGGAGAACCGGCGTCGAGCAGTCTTATCTTTAAGGCTCGCGGTTCCTCCATCGTCAGAAACACCCGACAACAATGAGCGCGTCGACCGTTTCCCCAGACCTCTCAAGGTCCAGACTATGCAGAGCAAAGCAGCTGCGATGCCGCTGATTGCGCCGAGGGCTAGTGAAAGAGTTGACACATGCAGCCGCAACATCGTTGTTCCCACTGCATCCACCCACCATGTCCGCAGACCCACCAGCACAAGTTCTCCATAGCCTATCGCCCCGGCTAACCCGAGCAAGCTGCCAATTACGGCAAGCAGCAAACCCTCCGTCAGAAACAAGCCGCGAACTTTCGAGCGCGGATATCCGATAGCTTCCAGCACCCCGATTTCACGGAGACGCTGTTCGATCCCCAACTTAAAGAAGAGTGCGGTCAACATCAGCGCCGAAATGACCAGAAACAAACTGAAGTAAAGGAAATACTCGCCAAAGTCAGTCGCGCCGCGCGAGGCTTCGAGTCCTTGCAAGCGAACGGGAATCACGGTGAGACCCATAGCGCCCGGCTCCAAAGCTGATCTAAGTCTTTGCTGAAAGGTTCGGAAGTTTGTCTCGCTTGCGCTCGTCTGGTTCCAAGTAAAACGCAATGAAGTCAGCTTTCCGAATCGCGTTTGCCAAAGCTTCTGCGCTGTAGCCAGGGGAAGAAAAGCTTTTGGCGTGGTGCGATACTGGTCCCAGTAGTCTTCATCCTGTTTGCGTATCCGCTTCAGATCGACAGGAAAGGGCGGATCCCAATCGGCAAGATTCTCCGTACCGGTGATGCCCGGATATTCGGGAACCAGATTCTGATCCGCTGCCAGGCCCTTGATGGAGACTACAGCCGCGAGCCGGAATTTAGCCGTCTTCGTGTCGAGCCGGCCGCCTTCATGCCAAACGTAATACTCGAGAATAACTTCATCGCCTTCGCGTGCCCCTAGCTCACGGGCCGCCCACTCGTTAAGAACAATGGCATCAGCGCCAATGGATCTTCCCGGAGCCAACTCTGCCAGACTGGCTTCACCCAATCCGGTAACAAGTGAGTAGGGAATAGAGCGTTCACCGCTGCTGATACTATTAGCGAGATAGGAAAGGATCGGCATTGAGCGAAGCGACAAACTCGTCGCCGTTTCGCTGCAGATCTTTTCGAGTGACGCACTCACGACTTTACTATCGTGCTCGAGTGAAATGCCGGGATGTTCCGTGGTCGGTCGCAAGTTGATGCCGAAGTCTTCGAGCGCGCTTCGCTCTTTCAATATTTTTTCAACTACGTCTCTTCTTGCATTTGCTGCGGACGGCGCAGCTACCTCGCTGGATACTTCCGAAATCAGTATCAGGTTGACCTTATCGAGTTGATCGATCTCTTTTTGCAGCAGGCTCAAAGGAACAAAAGCAGCACGAACCACGCCTTGCTGCGGCTGCAGCGAAAACTCACCAAGCGCGTCAGCCGCAAGAACTTCGCGCACCGTCAGTCGAAGCGTGCTGCCCAGATCTTCTTTGCGGCTGTGCAGCGATTCGAGTGGAATTGCCGAAGGCTTCTCCACACGCAACACCAGAGAATCACCCACGCTTGCTCCGAGCTCGCGCGCGAGTCCCTCGCTTAGTGAAATTTCTCTGCTGAGCCGCGTTTGATCTTTCTGCAGATGGTGGAACTTCCAGAATCGTTCATCGACTCCGTAGACTTTAATGCTCGAAGCTATCCGCTTGCTTGGTTCATGCGTAACCGTTCCCTGGAGTGCAATGAGTGGACAGGCAGCATCGAAACCCGCCGCAGCAAATTGCGAATCGCTTTGAATATCGTTCGCGAGCTGGTCACGGAAGAAACCGGTCGAGGTAATCACATGGTCGGTTTGTCCCAGTCTTTGTACGACGAGATCGCGCAAACTCGCGCGCACCGAATCACCCACCAGCAACGCTCCCGACAGCACGGCAACGGCTGTCGCCACACCAATGACGACAACCAGATTAGTGCGCCAATAGTAAGTAAGGCTTTGTCTGAAAAGCTGGAAACGTTTCATGAGTTCCGCTGTAACGCAAACTGTTAGTTTGCGTCGATTGTCCTAAAATTCAAGTAACTGCAATGAATCGCTCGCAAACTAACAGTTTGCGTTACGAAGTTGTTGATCGATCAACTCATAGCGCTGGGCAAAACGAGCCGCCAGCTCCGTGCTATGAGTCACGACGATCAGAATCGTTTCCTGTTGCTGATGCAGCTCGAGGAGCAGGGAAGCGACCACCTCGGCTGATTTGTGATCCAGATTGCCCGTTGGTTCATCGCATAAAAGCAGTTGTGGTTTTGTTATCAACGCACGCGCAAGGGCAACGCGCTGTTTTTCGCCTCCGGAGAGTTGCGCCGGACGATGATCGAGGCGATCGGCCAGGCCAACCTGTCCGAGCAACGTGTGCGCACGTTCCTCACTGCGGTCTGATTCGGATACCAGCGTTGGAGTTAGCACGTTTTCGATTACTGAGCATTGAGGCAGCAGGAAATGGTCCTGGAAGATAAAACCGATTTGCTTGTTGCGG
>DASZDU010000262.1:0-18587 GCA_035941655.1 Pyrinomonadaceae bacterium
ATTGAGAAACTCCGTACTCAGGTTGCGGGGAGCGAGCGGGACCGGGAATTGTCCTTTGAAAGTAAGACCGCGCCTTACCTGGAAATGGTGAAATTGCTGATTGAGGGGAATGACCTGGCGGGCGCGTTTCTTTACGCTGAACGGGCCAAGGGACGAATGCTGCTCGATGTGTTGCGCTACGGCCGGGCCGACATCACCAGGAGCATGACTGCCGAAGAGCGAGACAAAGAGAGAAACTTAAACACTTCAATGACCAGCATTAGCTCCCAAATCAGACGAGAGATCGCACTGCCTCAACCGGACCAGACAAAGCTTGCGAATCTTGAGGCTCGTTTGCAACAAGCGCGTCTTGAATACGAAGCATACGAAACGCGGATTTACGCCGCACATCCCGAATTAAGGACTCAACGCGGCGATACCCAATCTCTGACACTCAGCGAAGTGGAGCGTTTGCTTCCGGACCAGCAAACAGCCTTACTTGAGTATGTCGTGGCTCCGGAGAAAACATATCTCTTTGTCTTAACTCGAGGTCCCGGGCGGCGCGGCTCCTCTGTGATAAGAGAAGGGAAGGGTCTGGCTGGAGACAAGAACGCCAGCGCTGTAAAGTTAAGAGTTTTTTCGATACCCATCACCTCTCGCGAACTCGCGAACCGCGTCACACAATTTCACCAGGTGCTGGCCGGCAACTCGTTAGGTTTCAAGCAGCTTGCCCGGCAGTTGTATGACCTGCTTTTGCTGCCCGCGCAGGAAGAGCTTGAAAGCAGGACGGCTGTGGGCATTGTGCCTTCCAATCAGCTTTGGGAATTGCCCTTTCAGGCTCTGCTGTCGCAGCGGGATAGATATGTGCTCCAGGATCACGCTTTGTTTTATGCCCCGTCATTGAGCGTTCTGGGAGAAATGAGAAAAAAGGATGCCAGGGGGCCGTCTCGTAACTTGGTCTTCGATCCGTCAAGCGCCTCGATAGTGAAGGTTAGCGCCACTGCAGCTGATACAGCACCATCACTGCTGGCGATGGGAAACCCGCGCTTGAGCGCGAACCTGGTGTCTCGTGCACAGTCGAATGATCGAAGTATCTCTTTAGGCGACTTGCCAGAGGCCGAACGCGAGGTAAAAGATCTCGGCGAGATTTATGGAGTAAAGCGCAGCAAAATCCTGACCGGCTTAGCAGCCCAGGAGGGAACGGTCAAAGCTGAGGCCGGACGCTATCCAGTTCTTCATTTTGCGACGCATGGTTTATTGGATGATGAAAATCCACTTTACTCCCGCTTGCTCCTCGCCACTTCGAATGAAAACGATGATGGGTTCCTCGAAGCGAGAGAGATCATGAAGCTCGATCTTCGTGCAAATCTGGCGGTGTTATCGGCTTGCCAAACTGCGCGCGGCACGATTGGCCCGGGCGAAGGGCTCATCGGAATGTCGTGGGCCTTCTTTATTGCCGGCACTTCCACAACCGTGGTAAGCCAGTGGAAAGTTGATTCGGCGAGCACGGCACGGCTAATGGTGGATTTCCATCGTCAACTTCAAAGCCCCAAAGATCATGCCGGTGCCAGCAAAGCCGAGGCTCTTCGCCAGGCGGCGCTGAAGCTAATGTCGGATCCGAAATACCGGCATCCGTTTTTCTGGTCAGGCTTCGTTGTGGTAGGGAACGGCATGAACTAGACCTGCCAGCTTCAGTCTGCACTGGTGAAATAATCACCTACTCCAACCCTGAACAGTTCGCAGTAGTTTTTTAGCAGTAGCTGAGTCGGGATTCTCTTTTAGTAAGTATTGAAACTCCTCCTCGGCTTCCTTAATCAATCCTAAGCGCGCATACGTTAAGCCCAGCGCAAGATGTGAGGTTGGCTGCTGGCGCTTCAGATTTTGCAACGCACCTAATTTTTGAGCCTCGATAATTCTGAATTGTGCTCTAGGCGCAGGCGCTACGGGCACGACGATCTCTTTACCGTTCTTTACGGCCGCAACTTCCCAGAAGTAATTTTGGCCGCGTTTCAAAGGTGCAGAGACAGTCCAGGTGGGCTGCGATAGAGATGCGCTCCTGGTGACAAGGTTGAATTTGGCATCGAAAACAGAAACTACGTAGCTCGTCGCTCCGTTGAGTTGTCTCCATGTCAACCTGGGACGAGCTTCGGTGATAATTTTGCCGAGCGGGCTAATCAGCTGAAAGGTGTTCTCGTCAGACTGTTCACCCAATAGCTCAATCTGCGGAGACGACAACTCCTCGAGCACCCTGGGCATTCCCAGCGGTTCACCTGCCAATGCGTTCTTGACGAGTCTCTGGGTTGATTCGTCGAGCTCCTCCAATCCGGTAAGTCTACCCTGCTGATCCAGCCCGATTTCTTTTCCGTTATCCTTTAGCTGAACGACGATAGACGGTTGCAAGGTCGCCGGAACGGCCGGCGTCTTCTCGTTTGCAGACTCAACTGAGACCGATACGGCGGGAGTCGGTTGCGATCCGGCGCCTGCCAATTGGGCCGGGGCCGATGATCGTCGTCGTATGAGAAGCACGCCAATAGCAAGCAAGCCGATGAGCGCTACCGCAGCTGCCACTTTCATGGGCGGGCTTGCCAACCAACCTGATCGCAGCCAGGCTAAACGTTCCGTAGAGGAGTACGCTTTCGATCTTGCTGCAGTGGGCGTCGCGGATAACGCGCGGGACTCCTCCCTGCATGGCTCACAAATATCGAGGTGGCTTTCGCAGATGATTCTGTCGGCGCTAGCAGCCTGGCCCGAAACGTATTCCTTCAGCTCAGCGTATGAAAGGTGAAAAGGTTCTTCATCCGCCGCAGGCAGGAAAGCTTCTGTAAGTGCGTTCACTGTGAGAACGGAATGCTCACCATTGTAGACGCGTTTCACGCAGTGCTCGCACACCGCAAGATGCGCGGCGGTTCTTCGGCGTACTGACTCATCGCCCTGGCGGCGCCGGCAAAGCTCAATCTCTGGTTCGGTTAGATGCCGCGTCATCTTTGCTGTTTCCGTTGGTCCATCAGTTTAAGCCGTAAACTGCGGCTCTTCTTACTACGGTCAGTCAGCCCTGTTCGTGGAATCATAGTTTTTCCATTCGTCGTCTTAGTCGCTCCCGCGCTGTTTTTCTAAGATTTATTACTTGCTGTCGTGAGATACCGAGCATCGTAGCGATGCTTGAGTCGTCCAGTGGGAGGTCATTCCATAGCGCCGAGAACTCTTCCTCAGGCAGCTCAAGATTGACTGCGATCTGCGCCTGGGAGGCAATACCCAGGTACGGAATAAAGAAAATGGCACTGCCACCCTGAGCGTCTCGCAAATTCAGCAACAATGCGGCGCGTTGCAAAACCGGTAGAAGACACACTTCGGTCCAAAGCTTTTCCAGGTAGAAACGCTGTTCAAGCAGCAGATCAATCGCCGGTGTCGAGTTGAGCAGCTGAGGCGGCGCTACGCGGTCCGGATTGTCCACCGACTCTGGATCCGGATCCGTTATGTTCCATACTTCGGCAGCAAGCGACACGACTCGTTCAAACTCAATTGCATGACCAGTGTCCGCAAAGATCTCTGTTAACAACTCCGCCGGTGACACATCCTTAGCGTGTTTCGCGGAAAACCTTTCGAGAATTTTGCTCGGCGACGGGAGTGGCGAGGTGGAGGCGCCGGGGCTCATAGTGTCACGCCACTCACTTAACCCCGCGTACCAGCAATTATCTTCTGCTTTCCACAAAACAAATTGCGAATTCTGTTTCAACTGATAGCGCAGCCGGTTCTTTAGTCTCCAGCGCTGCGGGTTCCGCTCTCGAAAATAGTCTGCACAGGCTGAGTAAGTCTTAATGGCGACGTAGTCTGGAAAGCTCTTAATCGATTTCTGGTCAGGGTGCTGCTGTAGGGCGCGTAGATCGGCTATTAAGGTGGCGCGCAACTCACTTGCGATGTCCAGCGCGTCCTGATTCTCCTGAGTGCCGTGAGCACCACTTAGCGAAACGCGCAGCTTGCTTTTGAGTATCTTCGCAATGAGTGGATCGGCTTGGCCCTGAATAAGCTGGATCAGTAAACCCTCGGCAATCTTTGGATCACGCGCTTCCATGAAGGGCAAGAGCAGGGCATCGCATCGTTCAACTGTGAGCTGTTCATTCATGTCGCGCCAGGACCGAGCATATTCATCCCGACAATAGACCAGAGAACCAGGGAATCTCAAGCAATGGGAAGTTGCCAGGTGACTCTGCGTGAGATTTGGAGGATCCGGCCGATGCGCGTCGACGCCGCGCGGGAAAATTGACATTCTCGAAAAATTGACATTCTCCGCCGTTAGCGATATGGTCCGCCGCACCAATACCGGTTCTGCTGACTGAGTACGCATGTTCTAAGCGCGCGTCGCTACTTGTTACCTACTTCTGTGAACTAACTTCGCATTGACTTGACAGTAGTACGCCCGCGTTCAACCTTCCGCTGCCCAGCGTTGTAGGTGCAGTGTCAAACGACTGCAATGGCGACTTCCCTTGTTTTCCTATTAACCAATCAACCTCCCAACTTGAAAGGAACTTCCATGAAGAACAAACACAAAATCGCGCTTGCTACATTCGTCGCAGTGCTATTCCTTTTGGCTATATCGGTCTACGGCCAAGTGCACAAATACTACACGCCTGGGACTGTGTGGGGCGTAACGATGATCAGAATCCATCCGGGAATGGATCAAGCCTACCTTGAATATCTGGACACTCAATTGAAGAAAGAATCAGATATTTCTATCAAGAATGGTTTCATGAAATCCTACAAGATTTTACGGGGCCAAGACGATGATAGTGGTTGGAATATGCTGATCTTACGTGAATACGACAGCTTTGCTTCACTTGAGAAGAATGAAGAGAAAGCAGACGAAGTGCTTCGTCAGGCTACCGGAATTGACGACCAAAAGGGCATGCAGGGGTATATAGATCGGTCGAAAATTCGAGATGTCATGGGCACTAAGTTCATGCGCGAAATGATCCTTAAATAACGTCCAGGATTAGCCGGTCGGAGCTTCAAGCCCTCTACGGCTCACCAGATTCAATAAAAGGGCGACCGATTGTGGGTCGCCTTTTTTGTCACGAACTTTTACGAATGACTTCGACTTCGTCATGCAATAGTTAAGATCATTACTGCTTTGCAAAAGTCGAGCATTATCAAGTGCCGCCGGCCAAGCGGGTCTCCGGCGAACTTTAATGCAAGATATTTTTCATTGACAGGCAATGCTGCGGGGATAAAATTCCGCGCAATCGGGTTACGGTTGCTGGGGTGAGGACAGTAACCTTTGGAGGCTGAATGTCTCCGCCCAAACCTTGAGAGGCCGGTTGCCAAGACCGGCCTCTCGGTTTTTTGGCCCTCTGAGTGAGAATCGGATCATGGTTTCAGAACCGTTTTTCGCTATCGTGCAGCCAATGTTGCCGACACTCGTTAAACCGCGGTTCTCAAATACCGATTGGATATTCGAGGCGAAATGGGAGCGCCATTGGGCATAAACCTGAAGGTCTAGTTGTCACCGATAGCGGCCTGACTTCAATTTCGCCAAATCAAAAACATAATCAAGAATTGACAATGACATAATATGGTAGTAGCGTGCGCGTCTCTCCTTCTGAACTGCAGAGGCGGCGAGCGTGGCTACGCACGTCTTTGAGAAAATGTTTACATTTTCAGCTGAGCAAACAAGCCAGCGTTGATCGCTGGTGTGGAAGTCAAATAGGGCAGTTAACAAGGCTTAAGGGAGTTTAGAAATGCCAAAGTTTATCAATCGTAAATTCGTCCTCTCGCTGATGGTGTTTGCAGCGCTTGTTCTTGGCGGTGCCATGTCGGTGAAGGCTGATGTTGTTGGAATTTGCACGGACGTTCCGGGACAAAGTGGGCTCGGCGCCTGCAACAAGACAGTCAATATCACTGGCAATTTATTAACTATCACTTTGACCAACACCAGCCCGGCGGCCAACGGCGGGTTTCTTACTGCCGACGCGTTTAACCTAACGGCGGGCACGATCGTCACCAACTTTACGACATCGAACCCGAACTTTGGCTTTACGCTAGGTACGATAAACTCAAGCCCATTCCCAGATCGGAATGCGTTGATCAGCACTAGCGGGGCCTTTGAAGGCGGTGGCTCACCGAGCTTAGGGATCGGAGTTGGGCAAACGGTGATCTTCACCTTGACACTAGCGAGCCTCAACGGGAACACCGAAGCTTCAATCTTCAACAGCGAAGCGATCCGATTCCGGGGGTTCACTGACGGCGGATCAGACAAGGCGTTAGTCACCTCTGTTCCGGAGCCGGCTAGCATGTTGTTGTTAGGCACGGCATTAATCGGATTAGCGGGTACCGCCCGACGAAAACTCAAAGCGCCTAAGTAAGTCGTTTAGCGCGTACCGAGTAACTAGGCGTTACCACTGGGCGGTAACGCCTTTTCTTTTAATACCTACGGCTTCTCCGCTTTCCTTTGGTGAGTCACTAGGAAGCCCTTACGTCGCCCGCCGCATTCCAGTGGTGGTAATGCAGGGGCCTTCACACGATTGATGTTCGAGGAGAACGTCTAAGCCGAGGGATCGCATCGTGGATCCCATGCTGAATTGGAACAACAATATGCTGACCTCATGTCCGCTCTGGTTCCAATCCATCGGCTCAATTATGTTACGTGTTCACGAGGTGTTTCGACGAGCCTACTGGCTGGTAAGAAAATCTTGCCGCACATTGGGGACCGGCTCTCCATAAACAATTCCTGATACCTGGGGCAGCCTTTAGCTTAACTTAAGCGGTGTAGTCCCCTTGTTTAAAAGAGGCAATATTATGTTCAGGACTTTCCATCTCCGCTGTCTTTATCTGTTTGCGATCCTGTTAGTACCAGTAAGTGACAGAGTCGCATTGGCCCAACACGAGCGTCGCGTCTGCCGAGCATTGCTCGAAAGTTGTGCTTCAGCAGCTGAAGCGGCAAACTTTTTAGGCTGCCGCTTCACTAGGTGCTGCCAGAACTCAAGGCAGATATTGACTTCAGACCGATGCCCTAGCGGATGCAATTCGGCGGAAAGCTGGTGGTGAACGTGTTGCCGTTCCACTTGTTGTTGTCGCAGTTCGGGTTCTCGTCGACCAAGTCAATCGAGTTACCAAGGGCGGTGTTGCCGTTGACCTTATTGCCGGTCGAGCCATCACCAACACGGATGCCGTAGCGGTTGCCGATCGCCCGGTTGTTGTTCACGTGGTTGTCGCTGGATAGAACAACAATCACCCCTTCCTGAGTGTTCATGGAGAAGACGTTGTCGTTGACATGAGTGTCGGTGGTGGAGTTGAGACGTAAACCGTTTCTTCTATTGTTGGTGGAACTCACCTGCTCGACATGGGAGTCGGTAACTCCGTCGAAGTTAATGCCGTTTCCGTAGTTTGTGATCGTGCCCGGCCCCTGGATGTGCACATGCGAAACGTTCACCGCAAAAATCCCATCCAACCCCAGTATACCGAGGCCGGTCATCGTGTGCCCCTCCAGCTTCAGGTGCACATTGCTAGCAATGATAGTGATTCCCTGACCGGTGCAATCGGCAATCAGAAAGTATTGACCCGGCACCTCGATCAGGCTCCCACAGGTAACTCCGGTCGGCGGGCCGGCTTGTGCGACACCGGCGGTGGCGCTCAATACTCCCGCCAGCAGAATCCCCAACGAAACACGCTTAAACATGATGTGGCGTCCTCTCGACCCCGATGTCAGCAGCGAAGCAAACTGCATAAATATTTTTCTCATGTTAGTGACCTCCTCTTCTGAGATTTCATCGGCTGCAGTCTAGTCACAGCCACTTGAGGAGTTCTTGAGTTTCAAAACGCTGTTTATTATCGATTGTGTGTCATCGAATACTCCACGCCAGGTTGTTGATATATTCAGGCTATCTTTTTTGAAGACGTTGATTTCAGCAGCGTTCACTGGTGATCTCGCTGCAAGAGAATTGGAAACTAACCGCATGCTGATTGTCACCATTCTGTTCGGCTTCCTACGCGACTGTGCCTTGAATATTCTCTAACCGCTCGCCAGTCAGCAACAGAGATTACCTCTATACTCTGGGAGGGCTCTTGCTCAACGCGAGAAGAGCCAACGGCCCGGGTCCAGCTTGTCAACAATTTACCGTTCAGCTTTTCGCTCAGCGTCTCCTTAGACAGGGCCGGAGTGGTCTTCGAGCAGCGATTGAATTATTGACCAGTCCGGTCGACTGGAGGTTCAAGCGAGATGCCCTCTCATTCGACAGGATCTGATAGTCGATCACAGTGCGGAAGATGCTCAGTTCCGTTGACTAAGTTAGGCTGCAAAGTATAGTATCCCGCCCACCCAGTTCGGTTACCTGCGACGCAATCCAGACCGACCCTCAGGACACTGTCCACACGGGTTAACTAATCTGAATCAATTTAATGGGAATTTCGGGACGGCTGAGAATGATGAAGGCCTTCATTGTATCCGTTGAATACCGCGACCGCTTTGGCCTTCCTAAAGGTGATTGAAGACTGCTTCGTAAACTGGTTCTTTTGGGGCCTCTGAATGAAGCGATAGAAATAGATCAAACTCGCCAAGTGACGGATGGCTGACCTTAAAGATAGACGTAGACTCTGGCAGCCCTCGAGCGGCTTTGAACATTAGCGAGAAACTATCGGTGTCGATAGATGTTCCTTTTGCGATCTTATTCGCGGGTTTGTATGCGGTCGCGCTCAGCAGCGTCAGGCTAATCAGCCGGCCTCGCGCATCCGGTGTCTGAAAGATGCCTCCGATGTAGGGCACGAAGGTTGAGCGCGTGAACATGTAAGTCGGCTGTTGCTGCGCCATCAGTGGAGTTTGCAAACCTTGCGAAGTCTCTGTCTGGGCGAAAGTCAGGGTTTGGGAGTTTAGGGCGACGGCCGCGGCGATCGCGGTCAGCGTGCCTGACTTAAGAAAAAGGCGGCGTGAAATCGGCATTCAGTAATGGTCTCCTCTCAAAAATTGCGGTGGGTCGTTCGACGTTGATTTGGCGGGACAGATTTTCTCCAGGCTGGTGAGGCGGGTAGTGTATTTTGAATTCATCTAAAACTCCCGCAAAGTTTTTGTATTTGTCCACGAGAACGAATACTACGGAAAGCTAAAACGATTATTAGCCTTACATTTCCACGGTGATGTCGAGTCTTTCTCGCCAGGGCCTGCCGCACGCTCACTCCGTGGATCGAACGGTTGCTATGCTTCGCCATCTAACAACTCGCGGGCCGGAGCAGCGGGCTGAGTATGTGCGGCCCTTAGGGCACCGCTGAATCGGCTTGACAACGTGATTGCGTTCGCATCCGCACTTCCGCTCCCTATCGACCAGCAAGGTGCTCGCTGACGAGCACTTGCGACAAAATCAAGGCAACAGTGTCTGCCAGCTATCACGAGCACTGCTTCGACCTTCGCCTTAAAAAGACTCGCTGAAGATCCCGCCAGGACGCTCCTCGCCGGCAGCGGCAGGCCGCGGCACGCCACTTGTTTTGTGGATTCTCGGTGTTGCACGTCTGTAATTGGGGCGGGCTCTCAGTCGAGTATTTTTGAGAGCTTCCCAGGAGGTTTTGTGTCTCCATCCCAGGTTCGCCGGACAAGACGAATTGCTAAAGTTCGCCAGCGCATGGCAAAGCGGGACAGCGCACGGGTCAAGGACGAAACAAGGGGCCGAGGCTTCAGAACAGTCCTCGTTGTCGATGACGACGACGACATCCGCTTCTTGCACTCAGAGGTGCTTCGCCGCGAAGGCTACAATGTCATTGAGGCTTCATGCGCGGCAGAGGCCGAACGTGCTGCACTCGATAATGTTCCCGCCTTGATCCTCATGGACATCGCCATGCCGGGGTTGGATGGCCTGAGCGAGGTATGGCGTCTGCGGGAGCATCCGCAAGTCGTCAACGTGCCTGTTGTGATCGTTTCTGCGTACGATGCCTACGACCTGCGTGCGGAGGCGGCGGCTCAGGGATGTATAGGCTACCTCACCAAGCCGGTGGAGCCTGAAGGGTTAGCCTCTTTAGTGGGTGAAATTTTGCAGGGTGAATGTGCAATGAATCCACCTAGCAACAAGTAGGAATACTAAGACTTTAAGGGCTACCGGTACGCCGATGCCGGAGGATCGCCGCAGTACTCCTTTTGTGTCGTGCCAAGCAGCTTGTGCTGTGCGTTGAACGAATAGCGGCGAACGGAGTTGCGCTTGCCGCCGCTCGGGCAATATTGCCGCTCGTTGCTTGGAGGGCCGACATCGAGGAACCAGACTGGAGCGTCAGCGAGCTTCTTTGCATCGCTGGTGTATTTGCCGCCGGGTAACGCATACGACGTGACACCCCCGTGCGTCTCGTCGATGACGAGTCGCAGCTTGTCGGCCTTGAGGTTGGCGCGGTACGGCGCGAACCGGGCCTCGACATCGGCCTTGCTCTTCTTCAGGCCGGCGTCGCACCAGTTCTCCTTGATCTCCTTTACGGTTCCCTTCCACGGTATCCCGCTAGCCTCGTCCTCCGGAACGCGCGTCGATGGGGAGACGCCCCCCGCGATCATCTTGTCATACGACTCGATACAGAACTTGAACATGTTGGGGAGGGGATCTGGTCGTTGGGTGTCGATTGCCCAACTCCTGAAAGCCTGGTAGTTCTCATTGTCCTCGAGGGACTGCGCGCGCGCCGCAGGCCCGAACGTAAACGATACGACCATCAGGGCGAAGCAAACCGAAACGACTCTCATTTTATTCTCCTTTCGCATGCAGCGCGCGAGTATATGAGGCACTGATGCTGCGGTCAACAGAAACCCAGCCCACTGTCCCGCAAACCAAAGTCCGGTGTATTCAACCTGTATTGCATTCAGTTACCTTACGAGAAATTTCGAAGAATCAAGTTTGGCGTCCCGTACGGGAGTCGAACCCGTGTCGTCGGGGTCGCCGCCGTGAAAGAGAAGGGACCTATTGTAATTCAAGGGAACTTAGCGGCATGGATAGCATTCTACCGCAGTTCAAAGACTCACGGGAACGCTTATTGGACCTTTAATGGACCCGCGTTTTCCGTGGCTTGGCTATCTTGGTAGTGTCGCAATTTGAAATCACCTCGCGTGGCCTATAGCACGCTATCGCTCCGGTGGTTTCGGAGTAAGCCCTAACTCGGCAAGTTGGCTTTCTAGCTCGCGAAGGCGATTGAAGGTGGCGTCAAGTTCAGCAGAGTGAGTGCGCAGCTTTTCCGCGTCAAGAACCGTTAAGTCGGTTTCTTGCAATAATGGATATCCATACTTCAGCGTGCTGCCGATATTCTCAAGAGCTTTTCCCAAGGCGTTCGCCGACGCTCCGCAATGCCGCATAACGAGTCTTGACCTCGCGATGCTCCGCCACAATACGGCCAACGCTTAATGCTTCTTCATCTGAACTCATTGAATCTCCTTTGCGGCATTACTAACTGTTTGACGTATCCAGCCCGGCTTGGTCATACTCCATCACTAGAACTACATCCTCGATTTCGCCAAAGCCATACTCCTCAGCATCTGAGGCACTAACGGCTTTTAGAAACTTATTGGCATCGTCAGCCAGAGGAAACTCGACTGTCCATTCGCTGACGGGTGATAGGTCGCCATTCTGTTCTTCAAACAGAAGCTTAGTGAAAGCGTTCGGGTCTGGGTTCTCGCCGTCACCTGTCACTTCTCTGCCTATGACATCGAAGCGCCGATTTGTAGTAACGCTAAGTCCATTGAACTTGATCGGATCTTCGGCCGAGAGACGATCCGAACATGACACCAGCGCCTGAAGTTGACGTGCGCTGTGGGGACCGTTCGAGTCTTGCTTGCTGACGATCACGAACTGTAGGGCCTCACCCTCTCGGCGATCACCTCTTCGTATCGGATCTTAGTAAGGAGTCATGACTTTTCAAAGCAATTAGAGCCAGTTCATCTTTGCAGCCGATCCTTCTGTGAATGAGTCTGTTCAGACTGTAAAGTAGCAAACAGCATCTAAAGCCTTTCATATTTCTCAGTGCAGACATGCTCCGTCGCGCTGCGTCAGTCGGAGGATTGTGTCGGGGGTTCGTCTGAAGGGATCGAGTCAGGTCGTTGCGCGGACTCCTTCACATCGGCATCGTAGAGAAAACTGAAAGCTACCGGTATCTTTGCAATTAAGATTCTCTTGTCTGATTTGACTGACAAGTCTGCCGGGGTCTCCCTAACTTATTCAATCAGGGCGGAAGAGAGAAGTTTCAATACCGGGGTGGCTGACAGGCGGGCGCGTTGAAAAAACCGAGGTTGCCTCGGCTCACTTACTCTACCAATCCGTTCTGGAGCGCGTAGCGAGTTAGTTCCGCATTAGTCTTCATCTCCATCTTCTCCAGAATCCGCATGCGGTAAGTGCTAATAGTGCCTACGCTCAGAGAGAGTATTTGTGCAATCTCACTAACTGTCTTACCGGAAGCGATCAGACGCATCACTTCAAATTCACGATCAGAAAGTAGCTCATGGGGCGGGCCGTCTGTGCCTCTTCTAAGATCAACTACAAACCCTTCTGCTAAAGCCGGGCTGACATACGTTCCGCCCCCAATGACTTTATTAATAGCACCGATCAATTCTGATCGCGGGATGTCTTTCGTAATATAGCCGCTGGCACCAGCTTTGAATGCCCGTCGAGCAAATAGTTCCTCTGAGTGCATGCTGAGGATCAAAACAGGCAGGCGCGGTCGAATCTGCTTCAACTCTTTCAAGACTTCTAGTCCGTCTCTGCCACCCAAAGAAAGGTCGAGCACCGCCACATCCCACTCCCGTTCTCGAACCAGGTGGAGCGCATCCTGCGGCGTGCTCGCTTCCCCGAAGACAACCTCACCGCTGGGTTGCTTGTCGAAGATTCTCTTCACACCGGACCGGACGACTTCATGGTCATCTATTAACAGGATTCGCTTCATCGCGACTCTCTCCAAATCATCGCCCGCGTGACCGGCTCAACCGTCCGTTTGAAGAACAGATCCAAAAAGTTGGCTGGTGGAAAGTGGGACTCGAACAGTGACCTCGGTCCCTTTGCCCTCGGTGCTTGCGATCTTAGTCTCCCCACCCACAAGATGCGCGCGCTCTCGCATGCCGAGCAGGCCCAGAGACTGCGGACCCGACTTCTGGCTCTCGGAGATCCCTCGACCATTATCTTTTATCGACATCAGGAATTGGCCGGATTCCTCTCTGGCCACAATCGAGACCTTCGTGGCTTTGGCGTGACGCAGAATATTCGTAAGAGCTTCTTGAAGAATTCGGAAGATCGCAGTCGATTGCTCATTGCTCAAATCGATTTTATTCAGAGGGCGCTCTAACTTGACGGCAATTCCGGTTCGATTTTCAAACTGGAGCGCCTGCCATTCAATCGCTTCCGCCAATCCGAGTTCCAGAGCCATTGGCCTCAACTCCGAAGCAAGGCGTCTGACCGTATCAAGAGTAGTTCCGGTGAGCTCTATCATCCCATCGATCTTTGTTTGCAGGGCCGCGACTTGCGAAGAATCCATTGGCTCGGAAACGATCTCACGGATCTCTTCCAGATCCCACTTCGAGCTAGTTAATGCTCCGCCAAGTTCGTCGTGAATCTCGCGGGCGATGCGTTTGCTCTCTTCTTCTCTCGCGGACTGAACGCTTGCCGACAGCGCACGCAACTGTTCGCTTGTGGCCTTGAGTTGTTCTTCGGCATGCTTGCGCTCGGTGATATCTGCAGCGATCCCCGCTACGCGAACAACTGCGCCATTCTCATCGTGCACGGGAAAGCCGCGAGCGTGCACCCACCGCGTGGAGTCGTCCGGGCGAATGATCCGATAGACCATGTTTGGCGCTGATTGTAATTCGTGATCATCCAGAATTTCGACGACGCGCTGCCTGTCCTCTGGATGAATTGCGTCCATCCACGACCGGGGTAACGCATAGAGGCTGTTGCAACTGCGTCCCCAGAGCTTCTCGTAGGCCGGACTAACATAAAAGATTGTAGTTTGCTTTAAATCACTCAGCCAAAAAACTTCATCGATGTTTTCCGCGAGCTCGCGAAAACGTTCCTCGCTTTCACGCAATGCCGCCTCGGCTTCGATGCGTTCGGTGATATCCACGCTGGCCCCGCCCACCATCACCACCGCTCCATCCTGATCTAAAATCGGAAACTTGCTGACTATCTGGCAGCCTTGTTCAGGATCCTTCGGAAAAGGCTCGATTGTTTGCAGGGCATTTTTCGTCTGAATGACCTGATTATCATTCGCGCGATAAGTGGATGCGATCTCCGCCGGCCAAAGCTCAGCATCGGTTTTCCCCACGGCGTTGCGTAATTGCAGGAAGGTCTCGTTTATATAGACATACCGGCCTTCGAGGTCCTTCATCCAGGCATAGCCGGGCATATTGTCCATGAACGCCGCGAAGCGTTCCTGGCTTTGCCGCAGCGCCTCCTCCGCCTCCTTTCGCTCTTCGATTTCTGCTCTAAGCCGCGCAGTTGTCGCTTCAAGTTTCTTAGTTCGCTCAATGACCCTTTGTTCCAACTCAGCATTGAGTCGCTCTATTTCAGCCTTGGCTTGTGCCAGCTCCGGGGTTTCAACGATGTCCCAAATCCCATGTCGCCTAGCTATGGCAAACCGATGGTTGCGCGCCACATCCAGCAGGAAATCAGCTCTGCTCGAACCGATCGGGTAAGTACATGACGCGATGATGCGTTCATGAGGGTATAATTGGTCGACTTCTGCTTCAAAGCTGCGTAGCTCTTTCGGGTTGCTGGTTTCGAGCCACGACGGACTTCCGGTGACTCTCATTCCTACATAGCCTCTGGCCAGCGCTTCATCAACTTTCTCTTTGAATCGATTGGCGACCCTGCGAAAATCAAATGACCCTCCGTTGAGAAACCAATCATGGCCGGCAAATTCTATGCTTTTCTCGCCCATATACCGGTCGAGGTCGGGAAGAACTTCTTGCAAAGCATTCCTTGCTTCTTGCATCGTCAGCAGTTCGGAATTCGAGATTATCCAAAGGCAGAACTCATTGTTTTTCAACCCGGTCTTGAAAAATGGGATCAGGATGTCCAGGAGATCTTGTTTCCTCTCGTAAAAGGCACAGAAGTGGGTACCCCAGGGCACATCACCGACGAGGCTGATTCCGGTGCTCCTGAGTTCTGGCGCCATAGATCTGGCCTCCAATGGATAAGGACGGTTCGTTGGCCTGACTTTGCGGAGTCACCTGAGCCCAAGTTCTCAGCAAAGATAGGCTCGAGCTGGTTGTCGGGGATTGTAGCACCCGATAGAGCATCTGTTCCAAAGACATCTCGAAGAATGTCTGTAGGCCCAACGATGAGGGTCGCCAATGAAACGATGCCGAACCGGCTGATTGATTCTGTGCAGACCCTTCGAGGCTGAGTTTGCCAAGTTACTTCGCGACCTTAGAGCCACAGAGAGTTGGGAATATTGGCGTCCCGTACGGGAGTCGAACCCGTGTCGCCGCCGTGAAAGAGAAGGGAATCACTGCATTCAAAGGAACTTCGCGGCATGGATAGCACTCCACGGCACTTGAAGGACCCACAGGTACTCTTATTGGACTCGCGACTTAAACCCTATCGGAGGTTGGGAGCTCCATTGCTAAGGCATTGCCATGGATATACCTATGGAAACAGATAAAGCGGTTACTCGAAACGTAAAACTGGCGGTGCCATTCTTCAGCGTGACAGATGTTGAAGGTTCGCTTCGGTTTTATCTTGATGGTCTTGGATTCACGATGAGCAATCATTGGGCTCCAGAAGGCCGAATTCGCTGGTGCTGGCTCCAATTGGGAGGTAGAAATGGCGACGGACAGTAAATCACTCTTCGACGTCGCGATGGAACTGCAGGCCACCGACGTTCCTAACGTCCGGCAGGCGGTGCCGTTCTTCAACGTGAAGGACATCGAAGTCTCCTTGCGATTCTACGTGGAGGGACTTGGACGCGCTGGCAACGATCTTCGAAGAACGAGCATGCTTGCTCTTAATCAAAGAGTCGGCCCGCTCCACTCAATGGCGATCAGAGTGTCGAACTCACACAGATTTGCCTGAGCGCCGAACTTCTCGAAAGCAGATCGAGCTGCGCGAACCTCGAGATCAGCGCTCGCCATGTCGTTCGTCTGGTCCCTTCTGAACCAGTTTCTTTCGAGGCAATTTCGCCAAATGTAGCCGTGCGCGGGTCCATGGGTGCTTCCGAGTCGCCACCTGGCCCGACGATGCCTACCTTCCTTTTTGCCCGACTCACATTTGTTCGCCATTTCCTTGTCGGAATCGTACCTTCAAATTCGCTCAGGTTACCGCCGCAGCACTGCGGTAGCATCCGAGGATAGCTAGCTTGAGTGATGTTTGACTTGCGACGAACTGCGGCAATCGGTGGAGCACCAAGGCGCTGCAGAACTCCTTTGCCAAGTTCAACTTGTGGTTGTCTTTAAGTCATATCACAGTCGAATGGACATGGCTTTGAAATGAGTGATCCACGTGCGATGAACTTCGCGCCGTATCCAGAAAGGTCCATTAAGAAGTTTTTTCGCCGCTTATTGTAAGAATAGATCGCAAAAATGCTGAGGAAATTGGCGTCCCGTACGGGAGTCGAACCCGTGTCGCCGCCGTGAAAGGGCGGTGTCCTAGGCCACTAGACGAACGGGACAATTACAAGCGCGCGGCTGGAGGATAATTGCAAGTGGTTAAGTTAACGTACGTCTTTCAATACTGTCAAACGGGTCGTTTTGTGCGTACTGATGCATTTGCATTGCCGATAATATTAAGAATTTCTAGCGGTTGTAGTTTTTGTTTTTGCGGCCGTTGTAGTTTTGTCGTGATAACCACCAGCTAAGAGACCGCACACCTGACGCGCTCCCATTCGTCCTTACATTGAGTCTGAATCCGAAGTCAGGTCTGGTTCCGGACTCGCAAACTTGATCCAAAAAATTGAAGGCGCGATGAAATTTCGGATATACTCCCGGCATATTTTCCGAGTGACGGTTGTGAACTGTTGATATCAGCCGATTTCCCGCATCGTCTACGGAGGGTGTTAGCGGAATAATAACTGCAAGGAAAATTTTGCGACAAAAAATTATTCCTGGGCCCAATCAGCCCGACATGCCTCAAGCATTATTAGGAACACGAATTTCGCAGTCTTCGGCGCAGCGAGGAGAAACATTCCCTGTTTCTTGAGTCGCTCGCTCGGACTTGTTCCATTCGAAATGCATTACTCGGTCTACATCGGCCAGAGCGCTAGCTCGTTGCTCACCGGGTAGATCACTGTGCCCAATCCTATCCCCGGAGGAACCCATGAAAAAACTGTTTGGTTGGCAGACCCTCTTACTCGCAACCTTTTGCGTGTTCGCTCTGCAGATTAACGCAAGTGCCCAGCAAGCTACCGGAAAAATAATCGGGACAGTCACCGATGAGCGTGGCGCCGTAGTTCCGGGAGCTAAAGTGACAGTGACCACAACAAGTACACAAACAGCGCAGGTCACTAGAGACGCTACCACGAATGAGGATGGTGAATTTCAAATACCGTCCCTGCCCATCGGCAGCTATCAAGTAACGATAGAGCGCGCCGGGTTCAAGAAATTCGTCAGCGAAAACAACAAGCTGCAGATTAACCAGGTATTGCGCATTGACGCGCCACTGGACGTCGGGTCGCCAACCGAGGTAGTGGACGTCACTGGTCAGGCCGCGGCTGTCGAGACCGTGAATCCAACCCTCGGACGCTCGGTGACCAGCCGCCCGATTATCGATTTGCCGCTCAATGGTCGCAACGTACTTTCGCTGGCTTTGCTCCAACCGGGTGTCTCCGAAAACAACAGCAGCGACACCGGAGCCGGCACCTTCAACATCGGCGGCGGCCGCGCAGATTCGGTGACCTTTCTGCTTGACGGCGGCCTCAATAACAATCTGTTGAGCAACCGTGTAGTCTTCAATCCCAACCCTGACACAGTTGCGGAGTTTCGTATCCTGACGAGCAACTACACAGCTGAGTACGGCCGCAACGGTGGTGGCATCATCAGCGTGGTTACAAAATCAGGAACCAACGAGTTTAGCGGCAGCGTGTTCGAGTTTCTGCGAAACGACGCTCTCAACGCCAACTCCTTCTTCAATAAACGAGATGGACTGCCGCGAGATGTACTGAAGCGAAATCAGTTTGGCGGCACCTTAGGAGGCCCAATACTCTTGCCGAGTTTTGGTGAAGGGGGCCGCAGTATCTGGAGCGGTCGTGATAAGGCTTTCTTTTTCGTGTCCTATCAGGGTCAGCGGCAAACTTCCAGTACGACAACTTCTTCAATTGCGGTCTTTACTCCGGCGGAGTTGACCGGCAATTTTTCGCTTTCAAACTCTGCGCGCACCGGTCCCGATGCGGGTGTGGTTAGTTTCTTGAACGCCAACCCGCAATATCAACCAAATGCAGCCTTGCGCGCCCAGGGGATTATCGATCCCACACGAATCAATTTTGTGGCGCAAAACTACATCAAGGCGGGTTTGATACCGACCTCAGCCAGCGGACGTCTTAAATCGCAAGGGGCGGCAGCCAGTGACTTTGACGAACTCACGATGAAATTCGACTTCAACCTACGCCACGACGATAAGTTGTCCATCACTTTAGGCCGCACCAAGATCGATACGCTCGTGCCTTTTTCTTACGCCAACGTGCCGGGCTTC
>DASZDU010000263.1:0-4908 GCA_035941655.1 Pyrinomonadaceae bacterium
CCCTGGCTAACAATCTTCAATGCAGCCGGCTTGCCCCCGAAGACCACCTCCGGAATTGGCGACTCGAATGTTTCCCTGAAATACAACTTCCTGCGGGAGCGCAAGAACTCGCGACTGCCGGCAATGGCAGTGGCGCTCAACTTGGAATTGCCAACTGGTGATAGCAATCGCCAACTTGGCTCCGGACTCGCCGACTTTTATGTGAATGGCGTTTTGCAGAAGTCACTAACGAAAAGGACCAAGTTGCGTCTGAATGGCGGTATCCTGTTTTCCGGGAACGAAACCACCGGCGCGATTGGAATAAAGTCCCGAGGCACGGTTTTCACCGGGGGCGGATCCCTGGTACGGGAATTCAGTGGGAGGCTACAGTTGGGCGTGGAGATTGCCAGCGCGTTCGAGAAGAATCTTCAGCTTGGCAAGGGACAGCTGCAGAGCATGTTTGGTGGCAATTATCTACTCAAAAAAAATGCTTCATTGGATTTTGCAATCCTTGCCGGAAAGTATGCGGCCAGTCCGCGCGTAGGAATTCAAATGGGCTTGTCATTAGACTTTTAATGGTTATCTTAGATACGGCCTCGCTATCATCGCGAAAGATAGAGATCGGAGAACAACATGGCGCGAAAGAAAACAAAAAAGATCAGCCAACTGCTGGAGAACTTCTCGCACAAGGTCACGCTGGCGAGCGGCACCTCATCCGCGTTTATCATCGCTTTGCTGGTGGTTATTATCTGGTTAATTACCGGGCCCATATTTCAGTTCTCTGACACCTGGCAGCTGGTAATCAACACCGGCACGACGATCGTTACCTTCCTGATGGTTTTCCTGATCCAGCGCACGCAAAATAAAGACGCGCTTGCCATTCACATCAAGCTAAACGAGATCGTCGCAGCGTTGGAAGGCGCGAGCAACCGCTTGATCGACGTGGAAGATTTAGACGAAGAGGAAATCAAAACGCTTCATAAACACTATCAACGGCTGGTCGAGATGGCCAAGAAAGATATCAAGCTGACACAAAGCCATTCGGTAGAGGAAGCTGACGCGCGTCATAATTTCAAGCACAGTAAGCATAAACATGGAAAGAAGTAGGTTGAGTCAGAACCGGCCATAGCGATGAGGTGTCGGTAGACGAAGTCAGAACCCCGACGCGTCGGGGTAGCGACCGGGTCGGAGCGTACTGACGTTCATAACTCAGTAAAGATCGTTCTACCTGTTCTATATTTGACGACCGGCCCGGTCGCTACTGCACATCATGGGAGCATGGTTATGATTGTGAAGGAGGCTCTGATGGCACGAGACCCAGTCATAAACGAACGTCTTGCAAAGTTGCTGGACGAATTAAAATCGCTCACGCGAACCGGCGAATTACATTGGGAGCGGCAGCTGGGTTCAGCCCACCGTTATGCGAGATGGAAAAACAATCTGTTAATCCTCGGCCCGGCAGAGCCGCTCAGCGAAACGCAGATACCCCGTTATCTCTTTTTAACACCGTTTGATTCGCCTTCGTGTATCGAGATCAATTCCGACGATCCCGTGTTGGGTCCGGCGTTGCTGGAATTGGTTACGCTCGTTGAAGAGGTGAGCAAACAGGAACCACCAACCGATCCTTTTGGTATTAGCGACGAAGAGCTGAGCCGCCTAACTAGTTAGCTTTAACGCGATCGGAAGAGGAGATTTACCCCATGCCTACTGACATTATGCCCAGTGACGAAGCTGACAGTCTCTCGCGAATTCCGCTCTTCAAGCGCTTAACTCCAGAGGAGCTGGAACAGCTAGCCAGGGAAGTTGACCAGGTAAAGTTTGACGCGGAAGAGATCATCTTCAATGAGCGTGATAAGGGCGACGCTTTGTATGTGGTGGAGTCGGGCTCAGTGCGTATCTGGGTGCTGGATGAAGACGTCAAGCCGGTAACTCTCAAGGAGCTCGAACCTGGCGAGTTTTTCGGCGAGCTGGCGGTGCTGGATCGAGGACCGCGTTCAACAAATGCCACCGCTATAACTGAAGCCACTCTACACCGCCTTAGCAGCGACGACTTTCAGGCGTTTCTTATGCAACATCCCGACGTTGCCATCGACGTTATTTGTGAAATCGGCGCCCGCATGCGTCAGACCAATGCTTTAGTTTCGCAGCGCGCTTCACGGAACATCAACGTGGAGATGGAAGAGCGCGCCACTATTGGGCAGCGTATTGCCGATCGCGTTGCTTCGTTCGGTGGTTCGTGGACCTTCATAATGATCTATGTGGCATTTCTCCTCAGCTGGATGGCGTTAAATACTTTTGTCCTGGTTCACTACGGGCGCGGGGAACAAGGCGCTCAGTTTGATCCTTATCCCTACATACTCCTTAACCTGATGCTGTCAATGACGGCCGCCTTGCAGGCGCCGATCATCATGATGTCGCAAAATCGCGCGGCCGAAAAAGACCGTTTGGCAGCGGAGCAGGATTTTCAGGTGAATCTGAAAAGCGAGTTGATGTTGGAAGAGCTGATGCGAAAGAGCCGGGGCCGCGACGATCAAATTGAAAAGATCGCCGCCGCGGTAATCGGGACCCCGACAGGTCGGGGTAGCGCGTGATCCTAAAGCAAGTTCTGAATGCCTACAGTCAGCGCCAAAAGTAGACTCCAGCATCCGGCGCTACCCCGACCGGTCAGGGTTCTGTAACCGCCTCCGCTAAAACCGAACTAACCCCGGACGTGGTTATGGAGTTTTGGCTGTCCCCGAGTTGGGCTTGGTATTTCGCGTAGCCGGACGCGGCGCGGGGGCCAGTTCGCCCTTTGGAGCGATACGTCCGTTGCGAGTCAGCGCAATGCGTTTGTCGCGGCTGGAACTCTCGTCAACAGCAACCCTGATGGAACGAAACGATCCATCGCGCTGTTTATTTGTTGGGTTGTAACTGATTACGTATTGGGTGCGCAGGTCGCGCACAATCTCGCTGGCGATCTGCGGCAGCTCGGTTAGCGATTCCGGGAAAAACGCCCGTCCACCGGTTTCAGTGGCAAGTTTATTAATGAGGTTGATGGCCTTATCACGTGGGCTCTTGCGGATAAGACCGCCTTCTTTATCCAGTTCTCTCACAAAACCGATCACGTAAATCTGCACATCTTCTTCGCGCAGCCGTGCGAAGAGTTTCTCCTGCGAATAAAAGCTCGAGCGATCCTCACCGTCCGTGATCACAATCAACGCGCGTCGCCGACGATCGCTGTCATTGCCTTTCTTGTATTCCGCGACATGCTCAGCGGTGAGATAGACGGCATCGATAATCGCAGTTTGCCCACCCTCAACATAGAGACTATCAAGTCCGTCGATTAGCAGGTCTTTGCTGGGAGTAAAATCCTGGACTGTTTCGATCTTATCGCTACTGATAAAGCGCACCAGAAAGGTCTCATCGCCGGCTCTGTTGCTGTCAATTATTGTCTTGCCGGCATCGATTACTGCCTGCAACTGCGAGCGCAGTGAACCAGAAGTGTCAATGGCCAGCCCGTAGCTGATCGGGACTTCTTCACGCGTAAACGATTCAATTGGTTGAGCAACGCCATCTTCGAAAACGTGAAAATCATTTTGCCGCACATTATCGATAGGCCGGTTATTTCGATCGATAACTCGCACGTTTAGGGTGACGAGTTCCGTGTTGATCCGCAGCGTGCTGCCTTCGTCGAAGTCTTCCTCGGTGGGTTCGGGGGTCGGTTTTGGCTTCAAAATCGGCGCCGGCGGTGGCTCCCCAAGTTGGGGCGCTATTCGATCGACCGGCGTTGGATTGGCAGTGGCCGGCGGTGTCGCAGATGACGCTGGTCGCGGCGTCGGCGTAGCTGTCGCAGCCGGCCGGGGAACGATTTGAACAGTGGCCGGTACGGGAGTGGGCGTAGGCGTTGCCTGCGGAGACATGGCATTGCTGCGTCGCGGTCTCGAATTCTGCATGCCGGTCGCTAAGCCCACACTCGCGCAAATCGCCGATATCGCAATGAACACCAGCGCCAGCGTCAATTCATTTCTTAGTTTCTTCAAGACACCCATCCCGTGCTTAGTAAATTCATTCGATCTGATACTTTTCAAAAAGGCCACAAAGCTCATGCGGCCGTTTGCGTAATTTTAGCCTTTGTCGGGGATATGCGCGAACAGCCGGGGTTCAATAGGCGCCGCTATGACAGATGTTCAGGAGAGTTGATGCGTTGCCGAAACGACGCACGGAAATTGGAGGGAAATCCGTGGTCGTACATTAGCGGGAACTGGTTACCGCGTAATAGCCTTCTTTGGAACGAACGAACAAACGGGGTAAACCGCGTGGCGGGGTTACCTTTACTTTGATCTTGTGCCAGCGGCCGTCATTGGCAAAATTCGGTGGCCTGTAGCCGATTGAATACTGGTGACGCAGCTCGAGCGCAATCTGCTCAAAAATGTCGTCCATCTCGGCGTTGCTTCTGGGGAAAAACGCTTTGCCTCCGGAGACGCTCGCAAGTTCATCGAGAATGCCCTGGCCTTGCATGCCTAATCCGCTGCCCGCGTCGCTGCCACCCAGAATGCCGATGCCGTACAGCGTCACATCCGACTCTTTCAAAAGCCGCCGCAGTTCATTGTAAGTGTAGCGAGAGTTGTTATCTTGTCCATCGCTTATCAACAGCAATGCGCGCTTGGGATGAGCGCCCCGCTGCACCTTTTCCACTCCCAGATAACAGGCGTCGTAGAGCGCAGTATTGTTCCTGGTCTGAACGAATGTGAGCTTGTCGAGAACGGCATTGCCATCGCGAGTTCTATCGAGCAGCAGTTGCGCTCTGGAATTGAAGGCGATCAGGAAATACTCGTCCATGTTGTGGCTGGTCTGGATGAACTTCGACAAAGCCTCGCGCGCGCGGCTGATCTTGTCGCCGCTCATTGAGCCCGAAACATCAAAAATCACGCCCACGGAAACGGGCGCGTC
>DASZDU010000264.1:0-4078 GCA_035941655.1 Pyrinomonadaceae bacterium
CCGGACAGGTACGCCTTGGTCGGATCATATGGCATGACCATGACCTCTTCCTGGCCGATGCAGTAGCAGCGCACGAACTGATCGAAGTCCACCGCGGCCTGCAGCGTCATGCAGAGCGTGCCTGTCTGGTCGTACTCGTGAATCAGTTCCTCGACTGAGTTCACTTTCGAAACATTCTTCCAGCCGCCGCCGTCGAATGGCTTCATGAACGCGGGAAAGCCGACGTAATCGACAATCGCCTGCCAATCGAGCGGGAACTCGAGGTTGCGCAGACTCTCGCTGACGATCCCGGGACTGTAATCCTTCTGCGGCAGTAAGACCGTCCTCGGCACCGCGACGCCAAGTTTCGTTGCCAGCGAGTAGTTGAAGAACTTGTCGTCGGCTGACCACCAAAACGGATTGTTGATGATGGTTGTGCCTTCGAGCGCCAGCCGCTTGAGCGTTGCCCGATAGAACGGCACCTCGTGCGAGATGCGATCGACCACCAAATCATATTGTGGCGGCGCATCGTGACGAACCCCGCCCAGGGTCAGATACTCGGCGGTGACCGAACCCTGGCCGCGCTCGTTTACGTTGCGAATAAGTGCCTCGGGAAAAGTCTTTTCCCGGCCCACCAGAATGCCGACTTTTTTCATAGATATCCTCGATTCAGGGACTGTGACCGGTGTAGTCCATTCCGGCTTCCTTCTCAGCCAGTCACGCTGCTTTCCTTCTTTTCCAGTTTTCAAACAACCTAGCGTTAGGCGCGCGTGTTGTCAAACGAGGCGGGACGGGACATCCCGAGGATTCGCGGCCCGCATCTATCGATTGGCGCGCGTCCTTGTCCGCAAGGCCGCCTATGCTACAATCCGCCGAACCCAGAAGGCAGCAGGCGGTTACAGGAACGGACCCCATTATCCTTATGAAGTTGAATTCACGTTTGTTCATCATTCTGAGTGCGGTTATGTCCATCGCGGCCGGCGCCGCGGGTCTTACGCAACCGGCACAAGCCCAACAACCAAAGGATTACACTCCGGAACAAGTCGTCGAAAGCGTAATTTTGATCATGGGCAGCCGCCCCGTGCTGGCTCAGATCAGGCGCAACGGCGTCGAACGCGGGCGCATGTCGCGCATGACGCCTGAAGGTCGTTCGGAAGAAGCCCGCTACGAGCTCCGCTTTATTCATGGCGACAAGACGGAAAAGGACAAGGTCCGCATCGATCAGAAAACGCCGCAGACCGAATTTACACTCATCAATAGCGAAGGCCGGGTCTTCGGGATCATTAACGGTTCGCCCTTCACGCCGCGCGCTGACACGACCGCTGACTTTCTTTCGCAACAGACCCGCAGTATCGACGCGCTCCTGCGTTACAAGGAAAACGAATCGAAGCTGGCTTCAGCCGGTAAGGATAAGCAGCAAGGCGTCGATGTTTATGTGATTGATCTAATCGATAAAGCCAATCGTAAGACACGGTTTTTCATCAGCGCGAAAACATTTCGGGTGCTGTGGCTGGAATACGAAGAGACGCCGCCGGATCAAATAACCGCCGTCAAGTACACCAAACGATTTTACGATTACCGCGTCGCCCAAAATACGCTCGTTCCTTACCGCACGGTCGTGCTTGAAGACGGGAAACAAACCAGAGAGACGCGCGTTCTGACCGTGACTTACGGGGTGAAGATGGAAGAGGCGGTCTTCAAGCACCCGGACGCGGGCGGGACCGGGTTTTAGGTCGGCCGTTTCGCAGGTCTAAAAGATCATTTTCCATCTGGCATTGGACATTTGTCATTTGCCATTGCCCCTCAGGTCGTGTCAGAGCGAACCCCGAGGGCAACCGGGATCCCACACTGAGTCGTTGTGCCGCAGACTTTTGAACATTACGCGCGGTTACGGGATCAAATGAAAAATGATAAATGCCAAATGATAAATGGAAAATTGGGGTCTTTACCCACTCTCTCCAGCTGGAACCCGCTATTTTCCTCGACATTATGGAACCCTATCCTGGACCCTGCGTGTGTACCTGCGTGGGCGTCGCAGGCGTGAGTGTATAATGTCTGCTCCCCGTTTAAGCCGCGCAAGTGAGCCGTTTGCGCCGGAAAGTGAAAGAGCCTGCCTGCCTATGAGGGCGTTAAGTTCGATTAACGAGTTGGATTTCGCTACCGCGATGACTGCAACCGTTAGGGTGCAGCAGCCAGCCACCGACCATGCTTTGTTGGAAGGTACGCTGGCCGGTGACGAGGACGCATTCGCGGAGTTGGTCCGCCGCTATCGTAATCAGATCACGAGTTATATCTATCGCATGATCGGTGATTACGACGGCGCGGTTGACCTGGCTCAGGAGACGTTTTTGAGAGTATTTCGCGCAGCAGGCAGATATCAGACGACACACGCTTTTTCGACTTACATTTATCGCATCGCGACAAACCTCGCGATCAGTGAGTTGCGAAAAAGAAAACGTCGACGGCTGGTTTCACTGACCGGCCTGGTGACTTCTCCCGACGGTGAAGAGGTAGTTGATTTCAATCCTCCTGACGAGCAGCCTTTGCAGGATGTCGTCCTGGTAGATGCCGAGAGACGCGCGGTCGTAAAGCGCGCCATCAGCACTCTGCCTGAAAGATACCGTGCCCCCCTCGTGCTGCGTGATGTAGAAGGCAAGAGCTATGACGAGATTGCCCTGATTCTCAGTACGAGCGAAGGAACAGTGAAGTCGCGCATCAATCGGGCGCGAAACTTTCTGCGCGACAAAATGCGCAACTATGTTCAGGTGGTGTAAAAAATGAATCGCAAAGAATGCCGCGATACGCGGCGAGAAATTGACGAGTTAGAAATAGACCAGCAACCGAGCGGGACCGCCCTCCGGCATCTCGCCGTGTGCGCGACCTGCAGCCAATTCCAAAAGGAACGGGCGGAGCTGCGTGAGTTAGTCGCGGGTCTCGAGCCGGTCTCCGCACCTGCTGACTTCGATATGCGCTTGCGCGCCCGCATGGCTGCGGAGCGGCAAGCCGAACGGCGGCAGCCTTTCTTCGCGCGTTTGATCGGCACGCCTGCGTTGGCCACGGCGGCCGCGATGGTGTTGTTCATTGGCGCTGCTGTTTGGATCTCGCAAGGCAATAACGAACAGTCGGGACCCGTGGCGAAGCAATCACCAGCGAAACCTTCAGCCACTTCTGCCTCGGTTCCGGTCCAACCGAACGCAACAGGGAATAACGCTCAACAGGGTAATGATGGGTTGGTTGCGGTTAACACGCCTGCAAAAATCCGGACACCTTTGCGTCCAGCGAGTTACACGAGGGACATGAATCTGAAAGGCGCGGGCGATCCAATCAGGCAAAATGATGCAAACCAGGCATTTGTGAACGCACCGTCAAGACCTGTTGAGGTTTCGGTGGAAGATCAAAGCGGTAAGAAGCGGAAGATTTCGCTGCCGCCGGTTAGCTTTGGTGCGCAGACTCTGGTGGATAACCGAATGCCGGTGAGCTACGCAGGAAATAGCCGAGTTTGGTAGTAGTCACATGAGAAGTACCTTCAAATATTTTTCGTTGTTCATAATGGCGCTGCCGGTCGTCGCGGCCGTTAGCGTGCGTGCACAAGTCCCGGCGCCGGCCGCTCCGGTAAAACCGGTGCATGCGCCGACGCACCCGTCGGTGCAAGTAGACAAGGCTAAGCCGCAAAAAACGGCCCGGGCGCAGACTCGTCAGGCACGCGTGACGATGGTCAAAGATCAGGAGAAGGTGGCGCCCCAGGTCGTAACTATCGTTCACAGACTTAGCGGAGTGAAGTTACTGCGATACCTGCTGCGGAATAATGGCGAGGGCGGCACAGTGGCGACCATCGATCCTGAGGCGATTAAGAAAGATGCGCATGCCAGCATCATTGCCGGTTGGGCGATGGAAGATGGAAAGACGATCGCAGCGCGACTGCCCCAGGCAGCCGCCGAAATGGAAGTGCTGAGATTCGGCCTGTTCCCGCCTGCACAACCGGGCGAGTCTGCAGAAGCAGCTCAGCGGCGTCGCATTCCGCGAGCGCCGCAAATGCAACCTGACCTGACTGTGATGACTCAGGATGGAAGGACTTTCCGCGCGCGCTACATCGGCATTG
>DASZDU010000265.1:0-2259 GCA_035941655.1 Pyrinomonadaceae bacterium
GGTTCAAAATCGGTCGGGAACAGAAGACCCGAGCGAGAGACGCCGACGGTCGCCTGATTGATGATGGTTGGACTCGCTACCCACGTGTGTCCGACTGCCCATGCATAGTCCTGAACAATGATTTGTGAAGTTTCAGGATCGCCTGGGAACTGGGCCGCGACTGAGTTGACCGTATCGGTCTGGGTACGGCGAGCAATGTTCCAACGGCCAAACACCTTCTGCTTGTCATTGACGTTCCAGTCATAGCGGTTGGTGTAGGTCTCGTCTTTGCGTCGTGATGGCGCATTGAACGTGAACCCGCCGGTGTTGATGCCGTCGCCGGCGTTCAGGTTATTAGCACGCGGATAGCGGCTGTTAATGAACGCCAGAAGCGCCGCGTTCCCTCCCGTGCCTCTCGGATCGAGAGCTGCGACCTGTGCCGGAGTCAGGATGGTGATACAACCCGGGCTCGTGGTTAGACGAGCATTGGTTGCGCATCCACTGACGCCGTTATGGAAGCCGAGGCTGCCGTTGCGGAAGTGGTCCAAAGGCACCGTGCGGGTGTATGAAATACCCTGAGCGTCGCGCCGTGCTTCAAGGTCAAAGAAGAAAAACAACTTGTCTTTCATGATGGGGCCGCCGATGCTGCCACCAAACTGATTACGGGTCAGTTGCGGTCGCGCAGTGCCCGACCGGTTGTTGAAGAAACTGTTCGCTGCCGTCTTGGCAGTACGATTGTATTCGCGGACGTTGCCGTGAAACTCGTTCGTACCGCTCTTGGTTACCAGTTCAACCTGACCACCCGAGCTGCGACCTTCGTCAGAGTCCGGATTGGTTGAAACTGCGCGAAACTCTTGAATCGCGTCGATCGGCGCGTTGCCGACGGTTGCGGCAAACTGGCCAGTTGCCTGGTCGTTGGCGTCGATACCGTCAATGGTGATGTTGCCCTGGTCAGCGCGCGAGCCGGTAACTGATCCGGCACGGTTGCCACCACCGGCTCCTACGTTGCTTCCAACCACACCGGGCTGCAAGCCGATCAGGGCCGCCGGCGAGCTACGAACCTGAATGGGTAGCTCTTTCAACCGTCGCTCATCAATAACGTTACCAATGCTCGCGTCGGTTGTATTCAATGTCGCTCCGCCCTGGTCGACGACCTCTACCGTTTCCGCGACATTTCCAGCGGTGAGCTGGACATCGTGCGTTTCGGTCAGGCCGACGCCGAGCGTAATATTTGAGAGAACCAGGGTCTGAAAACCCTGATTTGTAACGGTGATCTTATAACCTTCACCGGGAGGGACCTGCACGAAACGATAAACGCCGTCATCGTCAGTCGTGGTGGTCAGCTCCTTTGAAGTCTTAGTGTCTGTGAGCGTCACAGTGGCCCCGACAACTCGGGCGCCCTGCGGATCAGTCACAGTTCCGGTCACGCCGGAAGTGCTCTGCGCGGCAGCTACGAGGGCAAACGCGCAGATCAAAAATCCTGCAAACAAAATCCGTTTCATCTTTAGCTCCTTTGGGTTTGGGTAGGCATGGTGGCTCTCGAATTCGAGCCTTGCTTACTCGGTGTCTTTCTTAAAAACTTAAATTGCATAAGCTGAGCGGGCCGAATTTCGCAATAATCGTGCCGAAGTGACTGCCGGGGCGAGGAAGTCCGATTAGGCCTGATTTTCAGGCTTTACGCTGCAATATAGCCCCCCGGACGGGGCCAAAATCTTTATGAATTTGGATTGTAATACGAATAGCTAAACAAACATTGGCCCGCCTCAGGATTGCCCAGGCAAAGCCCCCGGGGCCGGCTCACGGCCAGCCGGCTCCGCGGATTTCACTACTTCCAGCTCAAAACGCAATTCTTTCCCACGCAATAGCCCGTTCAAATAAAACTCCCAGAATTTCCGGGTGAAGCGAAATGCCGGCCAGCGCTGATCGAGGTTCACTATCATCTCGAAGCCTAAGGCGCGCCACAGATTGGCCAGTGATACGTGGATGCGAATCGGCTTGAGCCGCACCTCGGTATAAAAGGGAAAAAGCTGACGATCGTCGATGAAACAGTTGAAAGAGTAACTGTTGAAATGATTGCGATGCGTCGGGTCCGAAGGCCAATCCGGATTTGTATAGTGCGGCGTCACAATCGCGATCCGGCCGCCGGGTTTAGTGATGCGATGCAGCTCGGTGACCAGGGCCATGACGTCGGGAACATGCTCGATGACATGGCGGCAGACAATCTCGTCGAATTCGTTGTCAGCAAAAGGATAAGGGATGGCCCCGAGGTCGTGAATCACA
>DASZDU010000266.1:0-5421 GCA_035941655.1 Pyrinomonadaceae bacterium
GAATGTCCAAAGTGCAAGGTCCAACATGGAGCACTCAAACAGTTCAGAGTACAAGCTTCAGCTTGCATCCCTTTGTAAAGAAGCAAACTAAACTAGAAAGGCTCAACTGCGTACGCGGCTCTGCCGCCTGATGTGCGGAAAAGCTTCGCTTTCCGGTAGATTCTCACCATGATTTGAGGCTGTGCCTCAAATTCTACCGAGGCACAGCCTCGATCATTAATGTTGGTACCGGAAAGGCAGAGCCGCAAGGCGTTTGCTATACTTTTGCGCATGCCAAAAAAGACGAATAAAAACATCGTCAAGGTGGGCCTGGTCCAGATGAGCTCAGACATCAAGCCCGAAGCGAATCTCAAGAACGCCATTGCGCGAATTGGCGACGCAGCAAAGCAAGGAGCACAAATAGTTTGCCTCCAGGAGCTGTTTCGTTCGCAATACTTTTGTCAGACCGAGGACATTGCGCTGTTCAAGCTTGCGGAAACTATTCCCGGTCCAACTACGGAGGCGCTAAGCAAAGTTGCGCGACAAAAGAAGGTGGTGATTCTGGCCTCGTTGTTCGAAAAGCGCGCTGCAGGCGTCTATCACAACACCACCGTAGTCATCGATGCCGACGGCAAAATCGCGGGCAAGTATCGCAAGATGCACATTCCCGACGATCCGCTTTATTACGAAAAGTTTTATTTCACGCCGGGGGACCTTGGCTTCCAAACTCACAATACCAAACATGGGAAAGTCGGAGCCCTCGTTTGCTGGGACCAGTGGTTTCCTGAAGCCGCTCGCTTAACAGCGTTGAGTGGCGCTGAGTTTATCTTCTATCCCACGGCCATCGGCTGGCTTCCCGACGAAGACGAGGAGATGAACGAGGCGCAGCATTCCGCCTGGGAAACGATTCAACGCGCGCACGCAATCGCGAACGGTGTTTACGTCGTCGCAGTTAACCGTGTAGGCCGCGAGGGTAAGCTGAACTTCTGGGGTCAGTCGTTTGTCGCCGATCCGTTTGGACGCGTTATTGCGAAAGCGTCAGCCGACAAGGAAGAAGTGCTGGTGGTGGATTGCGATCTCAGCAAGATCGACGAGACGCGTCAGAACTGGCCCTTCCTGCGCGACCGGCGCATCGATGCGTACACATCCCTCTCCTCTCGTTTCCTCGAACCGGCACCCGGCAAATAACCTGACATGCCAACCCCTGCCGAACTTGGTTACCGCATGCCTGCCGAATGGCGCCGGCACACGGCTACCTGGCTGACGTGGCCCAAAGACCCGGAAACCTGGCCTGATCGTGTCGCAAAAGTAGAAGACATTTTTCTGCAAATGATGGCGGCGCTTGCGCCGCACGAAATAGTAAATCTGTTGGTTGATGACGCAGCCACCGAGGCAAACGTGCGCTCGCGTTGTATGTTTCCGGGCGCTGAAAATATTCACTGCTTACAGCTTCCCACCGTCGATTCCTGGATTCGTGACTACGGTCCCAACTTTCTCGTCTCCGACAAACTTCTCGTGTCCGACAAACTTCAGTTTGTCGCTGCATCGACTGAGAAGAACCTTGCGAAGGAAAACGACAAGCTAAAGCTCGTCGGACAGTTGGCGTACAACGATTGGATCTTCAACGCCTGGGGAAACAAGTACGAAGCGTTGCAGCAAGATGATTCAGTCCCGCGACTTTTGCAGAGCTTCCTGAACGCTCCCCGGTTTGAACCGGGGATCGTGATGGAAGGCGGTTCAATTGAAGTTAACGGCGCCGGCTGCGTGCTGACCACTGAGCAGTGTTTGTTGAATCCAAACCGTAATCCGCATTTGAGTAAGACTGAGATCGAGCAATACCTGAAAGACTATCTGGGCGTGGAAAAAGTTTTGTGGCTCGGAGAAGGGATTGTCGGCGACGACACTGACGGACACATTGACGACATCGCGCGCTTCGTCGCGCCCAATGTGATTGTTTGTGCGGTGGAAGACGATCCTGATGATGCCAACTACGATCTGCTGCAAGACAACTTGAAGCGACTCAGGAGCATGACCGATGCGAACGACCGTCCATTTGAAATTGTGACTTTGCCGATGCCTGGAGTTGTTGGCGGAACAAGTACAGGCAATCGCGATTTGGATCGGCTGCCGGCGTCTTACGCGAATTTCTATATTGCCAACAGCGTCGTGCTTGCTCCCATATTCGGCCATGCGAATGATCCGCGTGCGCTCGAAACGCTCGGACGGTTATTTCCCAATCGCCAGGTGGTGGGTATTAACTGCGAGCCGTTGGTGTGGGGAATGGGAACCATCCACTGTGTCACACAACAGCAACCTGCGGGTTCAGCCGCGCATCAACGCGGATGACGCGGATTTGAAAAAGAAAGCGACAAGCGGGATAGAAAAGTCACGTGACCGTTGCTTGATGTTTTGACTTTGCGGATGTCAGCGTTCATCCGCGGCCTATTATTTCCTGCGCAGCTGACCTGGCATCGTCAAGTGTGCGAATGCGCCCATCGAGTTGCATTTCATAAACCGCCCTGGTGATTTCGCCAACTAGCGGACCGGCTTCCAAACCCATTTCCAACAGATGGCGGCCCAGCAAAATCGGCGCTGGTGGCTGCTGGTCCACTTCGAGTTCCTTCGCGCGCTGAATAAACCATTCCTGCGCTTCCGATGTAAACCACTTCTCACGCGGAATAGCCTCTGTATTTCGACCGAGCGAGTCGGCCTTAGCCACACGGTACAGCAAGTCTAGTTCACACTTGCGCGCCAGCCGTCGAAAGGCACCGTCACCGACCTCTTCGCGCTTTTTAAAAAACTCGCCCGGCTTGAGATGGTCACGCACGAGTGCGAGCACTTGTGAACGCACGTCGTAGCCATCAAGCGTATGAATGTTCAGGCGATCGAGAAAGCGTATCGTCGGTGCGACCCCCGCCTCTTCGTGCCCGCGAGACCGGATATGGCCCTCAATAAACTCAGTCGTGCCGGGCTTGCCAAAATCGTGAGCGATAGCAGCCAGCATCACCGTGACTTGTTTGGCGTCGGGCAAGTCGTCGATTAACTCGCGCGCTCGATCGGCTACCAGCGCGGTATGAACAAAGACGTCACCTTCCGGGTGCCATTCTTTGTCCTGCGGGACATCGATGAGAGCATTGAGTTCCGGGAAACATTGTGGGATTGCTCCAAGCTCACGCAGCCAATGCAAACCTATCGAAGGACGGCGAGCGTGCAGCAGCTTTTCAAGTTCTCCCCAAACTCGCTCCGCCGGAAGATCAGATAAGTCGATCTCGCGACAGAGTGCGACTGTATTAGGCTCAACCTCGAATTCAAAACGCGCGGCAAGTTGAGCCGCACGCAACACTCGTAGACTGTCTTCCGGAAATGTATCAACCGAAACTGCGCGCAATATCCTACGGACGATGTCCTCGCGGCCCTGGAACGGATCAATAACTTCGCCGGTCAGCGGGTCTTTCAGAATCGAGTTAACGGTAAAGTCTCGCCGCCGCGCCGCAGCTTCAAAACTCATCGCCGGATCGCCTTCAATAACGAAAGCTTTGTGTCCACGACCTGACTTGCGCTCGCGCCGCGGCAGCGAAACGTCGAGCTCGGGGCCTAGTTTGTAAACGGTGAATGCTTCGCCGACGACGTTAACCGGACCAAAGCCATCGAGCAGTGCGCGGAGTTTGGCCGGTTCAATTCCATAGACTTCAAGGTCCCAATCCTTGGGCTCGCGCTTCATCAGCAAGTCGCGCACGCAGCCGCCCACCAGCAGCGCCCGACCATCCATCTGGCGAACAGCAGTGGCTATGTCAACAACTTTTTCAGGGATTGGGGACATTCAAGTCCAATGTCCAATGTCCAATGTCCAATGTCAATCCAGGAAAGTCATTCGAGTAGTTTAGAGCTCAACCTTTAGGTTGTCTGTTTGGAGAGCAGCAAGCTGAAGCTTGTACTCTGAACTGTTTGAAGGGCGTTATACGATTGGGACTTAAGGAAGAAGGGCTTGTCCTGACTCTTTGGTGAAGAAAAAACATCTAGTAATCATCTTCTTCTTCTTCTTCTTCCGATTGATCATCAGCCAACTGATCGTCACTGTAATCTTCGACGAGAACTTGCACGCCGCGCGTTGAAGGAAGGCAACTGATGATCTGCGCTCGGTCGATTTTAGTCATATCGGTGCCGGCAGCGTGCCAGAGTTTCACCCAAAACGTTCGTGTCTCGCCATGAATGGCGAAGGTGGATCCGTCGTTCATCACTGCTACCGGCTCGGCTGTAGTGCCATCCCGCAATTCCTCAAGTAACTCGGGCACAAACGGCTTGAACTGCTCAAACTGAACCAGCACATCGCGATCGGCAATCTCGGCGGCCGGCAGATCAACCGGCTCGCTTGACTCAAGCAGCAGGCGCGTTTCAGTTTGTAGATTTCGTTTCTTGACTATCGGCATCTTTCAATTCGTCCAATGTCCAACGTCCAAAGTCCAATGTCTGTTTCGCCAACCGGACGTTGGACATTGGACGTTGGACTTTGGACGATCTTCAAAGCCTCTTTAACAAATACTCTTCAAGCTCCGTGATCTTAATCCGTTCCTGTTCCCAGCTATCGCGGTCGCGTACTGTCACCGCTTCGTCTTCAAGCGACTGGTGATCTACGGTCACGCAAAACGGTGTCCCAATCTCATCCTGGCGCGCGTACAGTTTTCCAATGCCGCCAGTGTCATCGTAGACCGCCCGCATTGCAGGCTGCAGCGAACGCTTGATTGATTTTGCCAACGCCACCAGTTCCGGCTTGTTCTTCGCGAGCGGAAGAATGGCGGCTTTAATTGGCGCCAACGCGGGATGCAGTTTTAGTATGACGCGGGTCTCGCCTTTGTCATTCGTCTTTTCAGAGTACGCATCCATCAGCACCGACAACACCGTGCGGTTAACGCCGGCGGCCGGTTCGATTACGTATGGATAGAAACGCTGTTTGGTACCTTCGTCAAAATAAGAAAGGTCTTCGGTAGAGTCGGGATTGAGACGCTTCCCTTCCTCGTCTTCCGGTTTCTTCGAATGCGTCCGCAGATCGAAATCCGTGCGGTTTGCTATCCCCATTAGCTCGTCCCACTGCCGCTCATCTTCATCCCGCTCCGGAAAAAACCGGTACTGAATGTCGACGGTGCGCTTGGCGTAGTGCGCCAGTTCTTCTTTCGGCTGTTCATAGAGGCGAAGGTTTTCAGCGGAGATACCCAAACTCGTAAACCAGCTGAAACACGCGTCGATCCATTCCTGATGCGCCGCCTCGTCTTCGCCGGGTCTGACGAAGTATTCCATCTCCATCTGTTCGAACTCGCGCGTGCGGAAAATGAAATTGCCGGGAGTCACTTCATTGCGAAACGACTTGCCAATCTGCGCTACGCCGAAGGGAAGTTTGCGCCGGCTGGTGGTCAGGACGTTTGCGAAGTTGATGAAGATGCCCTGGGC
>DASZDU010000267.1:0-7748 GCA_035941655.1 Pyrinomonadaceae bacterium
CAAGCCAATTATCGAGAATTGAATCCGACCAGGTTCACTGAATTGCGAGATGAGTTTAAGAGGTGGGATTCGACTGTACTGCCGCGGCCGCCAGCCCGGCAGCGGCGATTAGTGCAATGAAGAGTGAAGAGTGAAGAGTGATGATGGGTTAGGGATGAAGGTGATTTCTTACTCATTACTTTTCACTTTTCACTATTCACGCTTCACTTTTTCATTAGTATCGAATCTCAGACACTCGCTGAATGGAATGGGTACTTCTCTCCAGTAAAATCCCACCGGCGTTGACGAAGATCGTCGTTTTTCCACGGAAATAAGTGGCATTGTGGTTGCACCCTGATATTTCAAAAGGGGGGGAGAGAACTATGAGAAAGACACTTAGCGCCGCGCTTCTAGCGCTCGCGTTTGTCTTCGGCATCATCGCTACCACGAGCACGACGGCCGAGGCGCAGTGGCGAACAAGAGATTACGGCTACAACAATCAACAAGTGCAACAAGGTTTTCAGTATGGCGTTAACACCGGGGCCAGCGATGCCCAACGACGGCAGAGCTACAGTCCGCAGCGTTCTCGCTATTATCGCGATGCGCCGACACAGGCTTTTCGCGAAGGCTTCGTACGCGGATATGACCAGGGTTACCGCCAATATGCCGGCGCTTACGGAAACGGCGGCTATCGCGACGATGGCTACTACCGTAATGATGGTTATTATGGAAACCGCGGCTATGGCGGTTACGAGAGCCAACAGCTCAACGCCGGTTATCAACAAGGTCTGAACACTGGCGCCAGCGATGGGCGTAGCAACAAGAGCTATAACCCTGAGAGATCACGCTACTACCAGAACGCCTCGACGCAGGCATATCGCGAAGGGTTCGTTCGCGGGTACGACGCTGGTTATCGTCAATATGCCGGCAACCGCAGTTATAGAAGAAGCAATACAGCGGCGGCGATTCTGGAGCAAATCTTCAGACGACCTTAACTCTACAACTGCTACGGATTGACTTACTACTCCTGCCCGGTACTCCCCGCCGGCCAGGAGTTTTCGCATCTCCACTTTAATTTAATCACCAAGACTCAAGGCGACCTCCGTAACGGTTTGCCTAATAATTGTGGCAGTTATGGGAAAAAGTTCTGTGGTCACACGAAGTAAGAACCGGGAGCGGTAGCGACCGGGTCGTTTCGAGACGCTTAGCTTCGTCCAACATCATAATTCTTTTAAGAAAGAAAGGACTGAGACGCCGTACCGACCCGGTCGCTACGGCTCCCGGTTCTGACTTCGTGCAAACATCGGCTTTGACGACCATGGCAGGAGATTTTGTGCGTCACATAAACACAGAGATGCAGAGGAGAGTGAAGCGTGAAGGTGAGGTATAGAGAGTATAAACTTCAGAGAAGGGCAAGACCGCTTCTAACCCGAAGCTTAACGCAGTAAAGTGAGACGCTGAATCTTAAAACATTTTGAAGTGAGTGAAATCGCGGACACAAACGAGACTGAACAATAATCATGAAAAAGTTTATTCATGGAGCGCTCGACATAGTGCTCATAATCGTTGGGATATTCTCTGCCGGCCTTGGACTGAAGGGGTTTCTGCTGTCCAGCCACTTCATTGATGGCGGCGTGACCGGAATTTCCATGCTGCTCGCGAACGTGCTTGGCTGGCCGCTTTCAATTTTGATTCTGGTTATTAATCTGCCCTTCATCGCGCTCGGTTACCGGCAGATTGGCAGGGCTTTCGCAATCAAAAGCATACTGGCAATTGGTGGATTGGCGCTGGTGCTCGCCTTCGTGAAATATCCCGACGTTACCCCTGACAAACTTCTTACCGCCGTCTTTGGCGGCTTTTTCATTGGCGCGGGAATCGGACTGGCAATTCGCGGCGGCGCAGTTTTGGACGGGACCGAAATCGCAGCCCTGCTGATCAGCAAAAGCACTCACATTCTGAAAGTCGGTGACGTCATTCTCCTACTCAACATTTTTATCTTCTCAGCGGCAGCGTTCTTTCTTGGTATTGAGTCTGCCTTGTATTCGATGTTGACCTATTTTGCGGCGTCGAAGACGGTCGACTTTCTCATCCACGGAGTCGAGGAGTACACGGCGGTCATCATCATGTCGGAGCACAGCGAGGAAATACGGCAGCTGATCGTTCGCGAGCTGCAGCGTGGGGTGACGGTCTACAAAGGTCGCGGCGGCATGAGCGACGACGAGCAGGACATTTTGTTTTGCGTAGTTACGCGTTTGGAGATTGGCAGGATACGAACTGCCGCTCACGGCGTGGATCCAGGCGCGTTCATCGTGGTTCATCCACTCGCTGATGCCGAGGGGGGAGTGATCAGGAAACTCTCGCCGCATACGTAGGGGAGTGGTCAGTGGTCAGTGGCCAGTGGCCAGCAAGGCTCCACAATCCAACCGATGACTGACCACTGGCCACTGACCACTGGCCACTGATTCCTGTATTCTTCCCCACATGAAAGCCATTCAAGTTGCCGTCGTGGGCGGGCCTGAAGTGCTCACACTTGTAGACCTACCTGTTCCTGACCCTAAACCAAACGAAGCGCTGGTTCAGATTAAAGCTGCCGGCGTTAACTTCATCGACGTCTATTTTCGCGAGGGCCGTTATCCGGCGCCGCTGCCTTTTATTAATGGACAGGAAGCGGCGGGCCTGGTGGTGGCGGTTGGGGCAGACGTGACGCGTTTAAGACTGGGCGATCGCGTGGCCTATACAGGCGTGCTCGGAAGTTATGCTGAATATGCCGCGGTGCCGGCAGATCGTTTGGTAAGAATTCCTGATGAGCTGGACTTCGACCAGGCGGCGGCCGCGATGCTGCAGGGCATGACGGCCCACTATCTAAGTCACAGTACATATCCAATAAGAAGCGGCGAGACGGCCCTGATTCACGCGGCGGCGGGCGGCGTTGGCTTGTTGCTGGTGCAAATGGCGAAGCTACTCGGCGCTCGCGTAATCGCGACCGCCGGTTCGGAGGTTAAGGCGCAACTCGCGCGCGATGCAGGCGCGGATGAAGTAATCATTTATACCGAGCAGGATTTTGAAACTGAAACCCGGGCGTTGACCGACGGGCAGGGCGTGCACGTCGTTTACGACGGTGTGGGCAAGGATACTTTCGCGCGCGATTTGAAGGTGCTGCGACCGCGCGGTTATCTCGTGTTATTCGGCGGCGCCAGTGGGGCAGTGCCACCGTTTGATCTGCTGGAACTTACGAAACATGGATCGCTTTTCGTGACGCGTCCCAGCTTGCAACATTACGTAGCGACGCGGGAGGAACTCGAGCAGCGCTCAAATGATGTGTTCGGAATGATCGGCGCTGGCAAACTGAAGCTCCGGATACACAAGAAATATCCGCTGGAAGACGTGCGACAAGCGCATCATGATCTGGAAGGACGAAAAACTACCGGGAAGTTGCTGCTGGTACCCTAGGAGAGCAAACAGTAAACAGCAAACAGCAAACAGCAAACAGTAAAATAATATAATCCGCTCGCGCATAGTTCCGGCTGTTTGCTGTTTACTGTTTGCTGTTTACTTCTTTATCATCCTCGCATGCAAAACAAAGAAATCCGATTTGCCAGCCGTCCTGCTGGTATGCCCACAATCGACAATTTTCAAACCGTCGACGCAGAGGTACCGGAATTAAACGACGGCGAGGTGTTGCTGCGCACGCTCTACATCTCAGTCGATCCATATCTTCGCGGACGCATGCGCCTGGGTCGCTCCTACGTTCCTCCTTTTGAAGTGGGCGAAGTGATAACCAGTGGCGCGGTTGGTGAAGTTGTCGAGTCGCGTTCGCCGCAATTTCAAACGGGAGACATTGTCACCGGCATGATGGGCTGGCGACTCTACAACGTCCTGAAAGTCGCGGAGCTGAGAAAAATTGACACTCGTGTGGCTCCGGTCACGACATCCCTCGGTGTGCTGGGTATACCCGGCCTCACTGCCTACTTTGGTTTGCTCGACATAGGCCAGCCGAAAGAAGGCGAGACGGTAGTCGTATCCGGAGCGGCAGGTGCCGTCGGCATGACGGTATGTCAGATCGCGAAGCTGAAAGGGTGTCGCACGGTTGGTATCGCGGGTAGCGATGAGAAAAATGATTATCTGAAGCAAGAGTTAGGAGTGGATGCGACGATCAATTACAAAAGCGGAGACGTGGCGCAGGCGCTGAAGGACGCGTGTCCGAATGGCGTCGATGTCTACTTCGATAACGTTGGCGGGGAGGTCTCGGACGCCGTGTTCCCTTTGCTCAAACACGGCGCGCGTATTGTTATCTGCGGCCAAATCTCACTTTATAATCTCGACAAGCCGGACGTTGGTCCACGCCCGCAACCTTACCTGCTGGTTAATAGTGCCTTGATGAAAGGCTTCATCATTATTGACTACGCGCCGAGGTTCCCCGAGGGCGTGATGCAGTTGGCGCAGTGGCTCGCCGCCGGCAAATTGAAATACGCCGAGACGATTGTCGAGGGATTTGAAAACACCCCGCAAGCATTCATCGGCTTGTTTAGCGGCGAGAATCTTGGCAAGCAAATCGTGAAGGTTTAACTTTTTGGAGTGCGCCCTTTTTGGAGTGCGCTGACCTGTCAGCGCTTTGGTTCGGCTGCGACCTGTCGCAGCCTTTTTATTGCGTCAAGTTCCTCGCCAGTCATGCAAGATTCTAAGTATTAACCTCAAAATGCCTGCAACTCGATAATCCTTGACCTGCGCTAGCCGCTGCCATAATTACTAATCTGCTATTAGGCTGCACACCAACAGAGAAAAGGTACTTCTATGTCTCCGGCCAAAGATTGGCCTCACTCCCCTATTCATCGCATCAACTCAGACGGCATCTATATGGTGACGGGCGCGACTATTCACAAAGCTCACGTCTTCAACACAGCTGAGAAGTTAAGTTTGGTTGAGAATGAACTGCTTACGCTTGCGAAAACTTATGAATGGCAGCTCGAGGCCTGGGCGGTCTTCGTAAATCACTATCATTTCGTTGGTCGGGGCTTTTCTGAGAAGGAATCACTCAAGAAGTTTGTCCAACATCTACACTCGAATACGTCTCGAAAGGTGAATCGACTGGTTGATTCACCGGGCCGCCGACTTTGGTATAACTTTTGGGACAAGAAATTGACGTTTGAGCGCTCGTATTTGGCTCGACTCAATTATGTTCATCAAAACGCCGTAAAGCACGGACTCGTGACAGTTGCTAATCAGTATCCCTGGTGTTCCGCAGGTTGGTTCGAACGTACAGCAACGCTAGCAATGGTAAAGACGATCTATAGTCTTAAAGTGGATAAGTTGAGATTGATGACGACTATTGACTGGAGTTCGAGGCAATTAAAGAAGGCTGCGACAGGTCGCAGCCGAGCCAAAGCGCTGACAGGTCAGCGCACTCCAACGGGTTTACGGTCTTAAGCCGGCGCGGGTAAGCAGATCCTGGAAGCGTTTGTCGGAACGCAGCTTAGCGAAGACTGGATCGACCTTCAAATTCATCAACCACACATCTCGCTCTTCGTAAGCCTGCTCCAGCCACTTGAACGCCTGATCTTTATCGTTGAGGCCCGCGTGGATTGCCGCCACTGTGTATGGCGAGACGTAACGCCTGGCCTCACTCGACTCGCTCAGATCATGTAAATCACCTATTACCTGGCGCGCTTCCTTAGTTTTGCCGGATGCGGCGTAGGCATGTCCTAGCAGCGCGAGAATGAGCGGACTGCCCGAAACGTTCAGCCCTTTTTGAAACTCATCGATCGCCTGTCGGTACATTCCCTTTTGTTCATAAGCAAGACCGAGATAGCGGCGCGCGGGAAAAGAGGTGGGATCCAGACTCAAAATGCGTGTGCACTGCGCGATTGCTTCATCGTTTCTGCCGGACAAATAAAGAATCCAGCCGAGATGCGAACTGGCAGTAAACGATAACGGCTCGAGCTCCGAAGTGCGTTTGGCTTCAGCAATGGCCTCGTCGAAACGTTCCAGCGCGACCAGGTAGGAGCTGTACCATTGATGCGCCGGCGCGTAGGTTGGCTTGTGTTTGATCGCCAGTAGAAATTCACGCTCGGCTTCCACGCGATCGCGGTCCCAGCGAAACTTAATAAACGCGAGCGAAGTGTGGGCTTCAGCGAGTGTTTCATCTATCTCGAGTGCTTTTACCGCCGCCGCCTTGGCTTTAGGGAAACCCTCTTTCGGTTCATGAACACCGTAGATCACCTGCATGTTGTAGCAGTCAGCCAAGCCTGCATACGCAGCCGCGTAGTTTGGATCAGCGGTGATTGCCTGTTGAAAATATTCGATACCCTGCTCCATGCCTTCGCGCGTGCGTTTGTTCCAGGCGTTGCGTCCTTTCAAATAGAGCCGGTACGCTTCCAACTGCTTCTGCTCTTCGACATTCAACTTCAAGCGCAGGTTTTCAAAAATGTCGCGCGAGATTTCTTCCTGCACCAGCAGAATGTCAGCCAGCCGGCGATCGTAATGCTGCCCCCAGATCTGGGAAACACTATCCAGATCGACGAGGTCTGCCTGAATACTGATCGTGTCGCCGAGACGGCGTATGCGTCCGGTGACAACCGCACGCACATTCAGCTCCTCGCCCACTTTTCGTGGATCAACGTTGCGTCCTTTGTAACTGACCATCACGCTGCGCGGGACAACGCGCAGTTTCGGCAACTTCGTTAAGCTGTTGACGAGGCTCTCGGCAATCTCATCATCGAGAAAACCGGCGTCTCCGTTTGGACTATCGTCGACAAAAGGCAACACGGCAATTGATTGAATAGCAGCGGGACTAGCGCCCGCGTTGTCGCGTCCACTGAAATAAGCGATGCCGACGATCGCTACCAGTACGACCGCGAGTGTGATTGCCACTGCCGATGCGCGTCCGGATAAGAAAGTCCAACGTCGAACGTCCAATGTCCAAGGTCCGGAATTGACCAAACGTGGTACCGGTTCCGTCGATTGGAAGTTTGCCTGAGCTGAAGTGACTGGTGGAATACTTCTATTCTGAACCGATGTCTCCTGTTCATTTCCATTGCCATGGTTCACTGCCGCGACGAAACGATAGCCACGTCTCGGCACCGTCTCAATGAATTGCGGACCGTTCGCGGTCTCACCAAGCGCCTTTCTGAGTAACGAAACGTTCTGCGTTAGATTGCCTTCTTCGACGAAGGTGTTAGGCCAGACCTTTTTCATCAGGTCGTCTTTGTTCACTATGCGACCGGCGTTTTCCAGCAGCGTCAGCAGGATGTCAAACGCTTTGGGCGTGAGTGAAACAAGTTCTTCTCCGCGCCTGAGCACGCGTTCGTCCGCCTTCACCCGAAAGCGGCCAAATTCATAAAACGCGCTGGTTTCCTCAGTCATATCAAACTTTGAGAATCATCATTGAGGGAATATTGAGAGCTTTCTGGGGACTTGCCGCGCGCTTTTCATTAAGCTCCGCGACGTGCGAAGCCAACACTGCAAATTAGCGGGCGAGTCGGCGCTAATTGTAGTCCAACCCGCAACGCCCGGCAAAGGAAATGAACTTGGGCATACAAGCAGTTTAGAGTTCAAGCTGTAGCTTGCGCCTTGAGTCGCGAATAAACCCGCAACCTAAAGGCTGAACTCTGAACCACAGGTAATTAGCTAAAGATTATGGAGGCTCTCCCTATGATCGCGCGGAAGAATGTTGACGGAGGAATGGAATTCCTGGTTACAGTCGGAGTAAGTGCAGCCGCCGGCCTGCTGGCGTTCCTTTTGGTTTCAGTTGTCGTCCACGTCCTGGGACTCTT
>DASZDU010000268.1:0-11911 GCA_035941655.1 Pyrinomonadaceae bacterium
GCTACGTCGTGCCAAACCTGATCGAGACGATCTTTATTGATTCCGGGCGCGCCGATATGCGCTCCCAGGCGATAGACCGCGAGCATGCCAAGCGTAAACAAAATGCGCCGGCGAAGATCCGGCACATTGAACATATTACGAACAGCAGCAAAAAACTTATCCATCAGCGTCCTTTCGCTAGTGCTCCTTTGGGTACTACTTGCCGATCTCTGTTACGGCTCCACCGGCTTTTTCAATCTTCTCGCGCGCGCTCTTAGTGAAGCGATGCGCGGAAATGCGCAGCGGCTTCGACAACTCGCCGTTGCCAAGCACCACTACGTCGTGTTTGGCCTTCTTGATAATTCCGCGAGTGTGTAATAGCTCGGGTGTTATTTCTTCGTTGGCAGCAAAGCTTTTATCAAGTGCGCCGAGACTAACCTCGAGCCAGCGCTTCTTGAAAATATTTGTGAATCCGCGTTTCGGTAGACGGCGATGCAGCGGCATCTGGCCGCCTTCAAAGCCTATCTTGGCCGAATAGCCTGACCGCGACTTCTGGCCCTTCTCGCCCCGCCCGGCGGTCTTTCCCAAACCGGATCCCGGCCCGCGGCCCACACGTTTCTTTTTGTGTATCGAACCCTTGGTTGGCTTTAGATTGTTGAGACTTAATACCATGATTTTTTTTAACTTTGTACTTATGTCCGACAAACTTCAGTTTGTCGCTGCCCTGAATGTCACATCGACAAACTAAAGTTTGTCGGACGCTATTCCACGATTCGTATCAGATGCGGAACCTTCGCAACCACGCCGCGCATCGAGGCGTTGTCAGGCCGTTCAACTATTTGGTTCAGCTTAGTCAAACCCAAACTGCGCACAATGGTTTTGTGAGTTTTGGGCGTGGCAATAAAACTCCGGTAATACTGGATCCGGATCGTGCCCGCGACAGCACTCTGCGCTTTGCGCTGGCGACTCGCTTTTGCCGCAGGACCTATTGTTTTTCTCGGCATAACACCTCTTCAATGGAAAATGATAAATGACAAATGATAAACGGAAAATCGTATTTCCTATTTACCATTCACCCTTCACTCTCTTTAGATCTCTTCAACCTGCTTACCTCGAAGCCGCGCCAGCTCCATCGGATCCTTCATCCGCAATAGCGCGTCGAAAGTTGCACGCACCACGTTGTGCGGATTTGTCGACCCGAGCACTTTCGTGCGCACATCGTGTACACCGACTGCCTGCATCACCGCACGCACTGCGCCACCCGCGATGACCCCAGTACCCTGGGATGCCGGCTTCACCAAAACTCGTCCGGCGCCGAATTTTCCAATCAACTGATGCGGCACGGTGTTTTGGATTAACGGCACGCGAATCAAACTTTTCTTGGCGGCCTCAATGGCCTTCTTGATCGCCAAAGGCACTTCGCGCGCCTTACCCGTTCCAAAGCCTACATGGCCACCTTCGTCGCCAACGACAACCAAGGCTGCGAACGACATGTTCTTGCCGCCCTTTACTACCTTGGTCACGCGGTTGATGGAAATGACCTGGTCCTTTAGATCCAGGCCCTGGGACGAAATGCGCTGCTTAGGTTGTCTCATTGCTTTTTAGTTTTCTTTTTTTGTGGCTTCTCTTCCACTTGCGCCGCGGGTTCTTCCGCCTGTTTAGCGGCAGCTTCTGCCTGGGCCGCCAGTTCATTCTTATTCAGACCAGCTTCGCGAGCCGCATCGGTCAGTGCCTTGATTCGGCCGTGGTACAGGTAGCCGCCACGATCGAAAACGACGCTTTCAATTCCCTTTGCCAGCGCGCGCTCGGCAATGGTTTTGCCGACCCGCCGGGCAGCATCCAGATTGCCGCCGGTCGTTCCACGCAGCTCTTTCTCGGTAGTTGACGCAGACACTATCGTCTGGCCAAGCTGGTCATCAACGACCTGCGCGTAGATATGATTCAGACTGCGATAGACGGCCAGTCGCGGCCGCTCCCCACTGCCTTTAACCTTGCGGCGAATTCTCCTGTGAATTGCCTCGCGAACTGTTGCTCTGCTCGTATTTGCCATTTATTTATCCGTGAATGGTAAATGGTGAATGGTGAATGGAAGAACGCACCATTTACTATTTACGATTTACTATTTACCGGTTTTTCCCGGCTTCAACTTGATGGGCACGTCGGCATAACGAATGCCCTTGCCTTTGTAAGCATCCGGCTTACGCAGCTTATGCATCTCCGCTGCAACCTGTCCCAGCTTCTGCTTATCGATGCTTGTCAGCGTTAGCGTCGTCTGATACTGCTGAATGCTACCCTTGGTAGTCATGCGTTCGGCTTTGGCCTCGACACCTTCCGGTAAAGGAAAATCGATCGGATGCGAATAACCAAGTGAAAAAACTATTCGCTTGGCCTGCACGTCTGCCTTGTAACCAACGCCCACCACATCCATCTGGCGTGAGAAACCCTCGGTCACACCGACGATGGCATTGTTCGCTAACGCGCGGGCCAGGCCATGCAGCGGGGCCAGATCGTCCGACTGGCGTTCGGCTTGAAGTTGATCACCTTCCAGCTTGAAACGAATTCCTGCGGGGATCGGAGTCTTCAAACTGCCTTTCGGTCCCTTCACTTCGAGCTCCTGCTCGCCAATAGTCACCGAGACACCCTTCGGCAACGTAATCAACTTCTTGCCTATGCGCGACATAATTAAACCTCAGTGAAGAGTGACAAGTGAAAAGTGATAAGCCGGAAAAGAACGGTTCGGTTTCTTACTCTTCACTTTTCACCTTTCACTCTTCACTTCCTTAATAAATCTGTGCCAACAATTCTCCGCCAATGTTTTCGCGGCGCGCCGCTTTTCCGCTCATCAGACCCTTGGAAGTAGAAACAATATTCACACCGTAACCACCGAGCACCTTTGGAATCTCACTCGAGCCGACATACACACGCCTGCCAGGTCGCGAAACTCTCTCGAGATGTGTGATCGACGAAGTGCCGCGCGCATCGTAGCGAAGGAAAATACGAATACTGCGCTTCAGGCCTTCGCCTTTGAGCACAAAGTTATTGATATAACCCTCTTCCTTGAGAATGCGGGCAATTTCAAGTTTCAGCTTTGAAGCCGGAATATCCGCGCGCGAATGCTTGGCCGCAATAGCATTGCGGATTCGCGTCAACATGTCGGCGATAGGATCAGTCATACAAACTCCAGAACTAGATATCAGATGTCAGATGCCAGAGGTCAGAGGTCAGAACTAACATCTGACATCTCACATCTGACATCTACCTTGTTACCAACTAGACTTAACGACGCCGGGAATTTGCCCCTCAAGCGCCAACTGGCGAAAACAGATGCGGCACAAATTAAACTTGCGCAGATAGCCGCGCGCCCGGCCACACCGTTTGCACCGTGTGTATGCACGCACCGCAAATTTCGGTTTTCGCTGCGATTTCGCAATTAGTGATTTCTTAGCCATAAAATTCGTAAATGGTAAATGGTGGATAGTAAATAGTAATTTCGTGAGTCTTAGTTGCAGTCAACTATTTACCATTCACGATTTACCATTTACCTCTGTTACGCTCTGAAAGGCATTCCCAGCCCTTTCAAAAGTGCACGAGCCTGCTCATCGTCTCGTGCGGTCGTGATAATCGAAATGTTCATGCCACGCAGTTTGTCGACTTTGTTGAAATCGATCTCAGGGAAAATAAGCTGCTCGCGCACGCCGATGGTGTAGTTGCCGCGCCCGTCAAAGGCTTTCGGCGACACTCCGCGGAAGTCTCTTACTCGCGGCAATGCGATTGACACGAGCCGGTCGAGAAATTCATACATACGATCGCCGCGCAACGTAACCATCACACCGATGGGCATACCCTGGCGAAGTTTGAACGAAGCGATAGACTTTTTCGCTTTCGTAATTACCGGCTTCTGACCGGTGATCGAGCGCAGCTCGTCCGCCGCTGTATCGAGAATTTTGGCATTGGCAATGGCCTCGCCCATCCCCATATTCAGAACTACTTTCTGAACGCGCGGGATCGCCATGGGGTTGGTGATGCCAAACTCTTTCGCAATCGCGGGAGCAACTTCCTTTTGATACCGCTCTTTTAACCTTGCTGCCATTTCTTCTTCTCACTTGTCCGACAAACTTCAGTTTGTCGTTGCCAGTTTCGACAAACTAAAGTTTGTCGGACACTCTTATTTTTCCAGCGACTGTCCGCTGCCGGCGGCCACGCGAATCTTGGAACCGTCGCCTTCTACCTGGTACTTCACACGCGTCGGCTTGCCTGACTGTGGATCGATCAGCTGAACATTTGAAATATTGATGAACGCTTCTTTCTCTATGATCCCGCCGCCGCGATTGCTTTGCGGATTCGCACGCTGATGCCGCTTGATTACCCCGACGCCTTCGATTTTGATCTTGCTGGTGACCGGAGCCACTTCGAGCACGCGTCCGCGCTTACCTTTGTCCCTGCCCGCGATGATCACCACCTGATCATTCTTCTTAATTTTTGAACGCTTTGTTCCGGCCATAATTTCTTAGATAACCTCCGGTGCGAGTGACACGATTTTCATGAAATTCTTATCCCGCAGTTCGCGCGCCACGGGACCGAACACGCGCGTGCCAATCGGCGTCCCGTCTTCCTTAATAAGCACCGCCGCATTCTGATCGAAACGGATATAAGTTCCGTCCTTACGCCGGACCTCTTTGCGCGTGCGCACGATGACCGCGTCCTGCACGGTACCCTTTTTGATCGTGCCGTCGGGCGACGCTTCCTTGACCGTGACCTTGATGCGATCACCCAGGCTGGCAATTTTCCCCGTCGATCCGCCGATGGGCATAATCATCTCAACCCGTCTTGCGCCTGAATTGTCGGCGACCTCCAGAGAGGTCTGCATCTGAATCATTGCTACACCTCGTGAATGGTGAATGGTAAATGGTAAATAGGACGACCCGGTCTCTTTCTATTCACCATTTACGATTCACCATTTACCGCTTTTACTTCGCAGCCTTCTGCACAATTTCAATTACGCGCCAACGCTTGCGCGCGGACATGGGGCGAGTTTCCACAATTCGCACCTTGTCGCCGATGGTCGCACCCAGCTCGTCATGAGCCATGAACTTTGACGTGCGTCGCACATAGCGACGATATTTTGTATGCCGCACCAGACGATCGACGCGAACCACCACGGTCTTCTGCATCTTGTCGGAGACTACTGCCCCAACTTTTTGCGAACGATGCGCGCGCGTCGCCGTTTTAGTTGCGCTCGCGCCGTTTTCGGTCTGCCCGGCTGCAGTAGCTTCGCGGCCGCTCTCAACTGCGCCATTCATTTCTTCTTGATTCTCTTCTGCCATGCTTCTCACTCACTGGCCGGCGATCCGGCGGTTCTTGCTTTCCAACGCGCAACCGTGAGCGCGTCTCGACTTTTAACTGTTGGGCTGTGGCTGGCGTTGTCGCGCAATCGTGTGCAAACGCGCCAGTGATCTTTTCTCCTCGCGAATGCGTTTAACTGCGTCCACCTCTCCCAGCGCCAGCTTGAACTTCAAACGGAAGAGCGATTCCTTTATACGGGCAGTCTCCGCTCGCAACTCTTCTTCCGAAAGATCGTAATACTTATCCAACTCTTCGCGCCGTTTCATAACTAAATTGCGCCCCCTTCCTGGTCCGCGCGGGTAACAAACTTCGTTTTGATCGGCAGTTTCTGAGCGGCCAGGCGCATCGCGTCGCGAGCGGTCTTCTCATCAACTCCTTCAATTTCGTACAAAATTCGGCCTGGCTTAACCACGGCCACCCAGTACTCCGGCGCGCCCTTGCCTTTTCCCATACGCGTTTCTGCCGGCTTCTTCGTGACAGGCTTGTCGGGAAACATCCGAATCCATATTTTGCCGCCGCGCTTGATGTGTCGAGTCATCGCAATACGCGCGGCTTCAATCTGGCGATCCGTAATCCACGCCGGCTCTAAACACTTCAGCCCGAATTCACCGAAGCTGATCTCGCTGCCCCGAGTCGCGGTGCCAGACATGCGTCCGCGCATCTGCTTTCGGTGCTTAACTTTTTTCGGCATCAACATAATGAAACAACCCCGTAAATCGTCAATCGTAAATCGTGAATAGTCGTAGTCTTTGTTCGAGGATCAACCGCTCTTATTACCATTTACCATTTACGATTTACTATTCACCGTCTTATCCGTTTTCCCCACGCGGTCGCCTGCCATCCGAGCCGCCTGCACCTTCGCGCTCGCGACGAGTGCGCGGACGGCGTTCGCGTTCACCCATGCGGGTCTCGTTAATCGGATCCGATCCGGTACCGCGAGCCATCGCTGCTTTCGCATCCAGAATCTCGCCGCGGTAGATCCAAACCTTTACGCCTATCTGGCCAAAGGTCGTGCGCGCTTCAGCCAAACCGTAATCCACGTCCGCTCGCAAGGTATGCAGCGGAAGCTGACCCTGAAGATGCCACTCACTGCGCGCGATTTCCGCGCCGTTAAGGCGTCCGCTCACCTTCACCTTAATTCCCTGCGCGCCGAATCGCAGCGACTCTTCCACTGCCTTGCGCATCGCCCTCCGAAACGCAATGCGCTTCTCGAGCTGTGCCGCAATTTTTTCCGCCTGCAACTGCGCATTCAATTCCGGCTTATGAATCTCCTGAATTGAAACCAGAACTTCACGCCCCGTCTTCGCCGAAAGATCGGTCTTCAGCTTGTCAATTTCCGCGCCTTTGCGACCGATGATGATTCCCGGCCGCGAGGTGTAGATAATGATCTTCAATCTGTTTGCGGCCCGCTCGATGTCGACGTGTGAAACGCCGGCACCAGCAAACCGCTGCTTCAGATCGCGCTTCAGCCGCAGATCTTCCAACAGGTACTCGCCATACTGCTTCTTCGCGAACCAGTGCGAATGCCAGTCTTTGTTGTAGCCGAGGCGGAATCCGTAGGGATGAACTTTCTGACCCACAATCTTCTCCAGTTCTTTGCGTTCAATCTGCGATCTGAAATCCGAATTTCAAATCTGAGATCTGAGATCTGAGTTTTGGAATTTGAAATTTGAAATTTCAAATCTCAGATCAGTTTAACCGTCAATTTCTACTCGTCTGCCTTCGCCTTCTTTTTAGCAGCACGCTTGGTCGCTTTCTTTTCGCCTTCCGCTTTGTCCGCTGCGGCTACCCGCTGGGAAGCTTCAGTCTTTGGGGCGACACGTTTCGCGCGCGGTGCGGCCGCTGCTCCGCCGCGTTTGCGGCCTTTGCTTTCTGCCAGTTTCGCGGGCTTTGCTTCGATCGCCTTGCCGTCACCATGCCGTGCCGCTTTGGGCTCGGGACGCTCATCATTTGAAAGCAAAATTGTCACGTGACAAAAGTGGCGCTGCTCGCGATAAGCTCTGCCCTGCGGCGCTGGACGCACGCGGCGCCGGCCCTTGGTTGGTCCGCGATCGACAAACGCGGTCTTTACCCAAAGATCATCCGGGTCAATCGCTACGTTCGCCTTTTCCGCCGCTTCGTTAGCGTTGGCGATGGCCGAACGCACGCACTTCTCGATTAAAGTCGAGGCGCGCTTGCTCGAATATCGCAGAATCGCCAAAGCCTTGTTGACGTCTTTGCCGCGAATCATATCTACGACCAGCCGCGCCTTTTGCGCCGACCCGCGAAGATATTTTGCACTTGCTATCGCTTCCATACTGAATTCCTTAAGTTCCAAGTTTCAAGTTTCAAGTTTCAAGTTTCAAGTTCAGCGGTTTTGAAACTTGGAACTTGAAACCTGGAACTCAGATTTATTTTGCGCCGGGCGCGACCTTGGTCGCTTTTTCTACCTTGGTGCCGGAGTGACCTTTGAACGTACGCGTCGGCGCAAACTCGCCGAGCTTATGGCCCACCATGTTTTCCGTAACATAGATCGGCAGGTGACGTTTGCCGTTGTGTACGCCGAAGGTCAAGCCAACCATGTCCGGTGAAATTGTCGAACGTCGCGACCACGTCTTGATTACCGGTGGCCGGTTGCCGCTCGCACGAATGCGATCCACAGCTTTTTGGACGTGCTCATCAATGAACGGTCCCTTTTTTACTGAACGTGCCATATTCGTTTCGCTTTGCTCAACTCAGTTTCAAGTTTCAAGTTTCAGGTTTGTTCCTAACTTTGGAACTTGAAACTTGGAACTTGAAACTCATTTCGTTCTTCTGTCCTTCAAAATCATCCGCTGCGTTCGTTTGTTGCTTCTCGTCTTATAGCCACGAGTCGGTTGGCCCCAGGGTGTTACCGGGTTGCGTCCACCAGACGTCTTGCCTTCACCGCCGCCGTGCGGGTGGTCGACCGGATTCATGGCCACACCGCGCACGTGCGGACGGATGCCTTTCCAACGAGACCTTCCGGCCTTACCAAACGAAACGTTTTCATGTTCGATATTGCCAACCTGGCCAATCGTAGCCCGGCAAACCAGCGGCACACGCCGCGTCTCGCCGGAAGGCATGCGCAGCTGCGCGTAATCGCCTTCCTTCGCGACCAACTGGGCAAACGCGCCGGCCGAACGGGCCATCTGCCCGCCTTTTCCCGGACGCAACTCAATGTTGTGAATCTGCGTGCCCAGCGGAATGTTAATCAGCGGCAGAGAGTTGCCCGGCAAGATATCAGCCTCCGCGCCGCTCATGATTGTCTTGCCCACTTCGATACCGTTGGGCGCGATGATGTAACGCTTCTCGCCATCAAGATATGTGATCAGTGCGATGTGCGCCGAACGGTTCGGATCGTATTCAATCTGCGTTACTCGCCCGGCCACGCCTTCCTTGTCGCGTTTGAAATCGACGATGCGATAGAAACGTTTGTGACCGCCGCCGCGGCGCCGCACGGTTATGCGACCGTCGTTATTGCGTCCGGAGATTCGCTTCTTCGGTTCGAGCAGCGACTTCTCAGGAACCGCGCCGACGGTTAACTCATCTCGCGTCAGATACGTTTGGTACCGGCGCGCCGGAGATGTTGGGGTTAGTTTCTTTATTCCCATAACTTTGAAAAGTTTCAAATTTCAAGTTTCAGGTTTCAAGTTACAGATTTCGAGTCTTTCCTGACTTGAAACCTGGAACTTGAAACTTGAAACTAAATGCTTTCACCGTAATCCACAGGTTTCTCACCGTGCTTCAAGGTCACGTAAGCTTTTTTCCACGATGGCTTGCGTCCTTCGAAACGTCCGCGGCGGGCTGTCTTGCCCATAAAGTTGATGGTGCGCACGCGGTCTACCTTCACCTGGAAAATAGACTCAACAGCTGATTTGATTTCGGGCTTTGTCGCACGCCGATCGACGCGAAACGTCAACAGCTGTGCGGTATCCTGCGATTCTTCTTTCGCGACCAGCGCCTTTTCAGTAATCACCGGCGACTTGATGATGTCCCAAACCGTTCTCATTTCTCAGTCGCCTCCTCGCCTTCAGCTGCAGCTTCAGTCTTCTTCGCGGGGGCCTTGCGTGTACGCTTAGGCTTGACGGGCTCGTCATTAACCACCGGAGCCGCTGCCAATTTTTCTTCGGTCGCCGGGGCTTCCGCAGCTTCCGCTTCCTTCTTCGGACCAAGCAACTGCTCTAGCTCCTGGACGGCTGCTTCGGAAATAATCAGCCGCTCGTGATAAAGCAGATCATAAATATTCAACGCGAAGCTATTAACTACTTTCGTGCTGCGCACGTTTCTCGTTGAAAGGATCAGGTTTTCGTTTTCCAGCGAGTCGACTATCAGCGTCTTTCCCTCGTGGCCGAGCGTCCTGAGTGAGTCAACAAAATCTTTTGTCTTCGGCTTATCGAAGGACCAGCCATTAACCAACGTCACTTTGCCTTCGCGAACACGCTCAGAAAGCGCGGAGCGCAATGCTCCCTGTCGCATTTTCTTCGGCATGTTGTATGACCAGTCGCGCGGCTGTGGTCCGTGAACATTACCGCCGCCTTTCCAAAGCGGTGAACGAAGCGAAGCGATACGAGCGCGACCTGTGCCTTTCTGCTTCCAAAGCTTGCGGCCCGACCCGGACACGTCTCCACGCGTTTTCGTAGCCGACGTACCCTGGCGCGCATTGGCCATGAAGTTTCTAACGGCCGCGTGAATCAAGCCCTCATTGAGCGGCGCGCCAAATACTGCGTCGGACAATTCTACTTCGCCAACCTCTTCGTTTTTTAAGTTGCGCACCTTAACGGTAGGCATATTCAAACTCCAGTAAAAAGTGAACCGTGAAAAGTGAAAAGTAAAATGTTTGTGGCGAAGACTGAGCAAAAATGAAGTTCCAGTTACTCTTCACTTTTCACTCTTCACTTCTTTCGCTGTCTATCCGCCTTCTGTACTACCACCACGCTGCCATTCGCACCGGGAACGGCCCCGCGAATCATCAGCAGGTTATTCTCTGTGTCGACGCTCGCGACCGTGAGCCCTTTGATCGTGACGCGCTCGTCGCCCATGTGGCCTGACGACCGCGTGCCCTTGATAACTCGTGACGGATACGCCGAAGCGCCAATGGAACCCGGCGCGCGGACGTTCATCGACCCGTGTGACTCAGGTCCACGATTGAAGTTGTGGCGCTTCACAGTGCCGGCGAAACCGCGGCCCTTCGATTTGCCGACCACGTCCACGACGTCGCCATCAGTAAACTGATCGACCAGAATCTTGTCGCCCACTTGCATATCGCTCAGATCGCTGGCGGCGGCGTCCAGTCGAAACTCCTTGAGAATTCGGGTCGGCGGGATTCCGCCTCCAGTCTTTTCAAAGTGTCCCCGCATCGGCTTGGTAACGTTCTTCAACTTCGGCGGGCGCTCGTCAACCAGTCCGACCTGCACTGCGTTGTAGCCATCAGCGCCGGCTGAACTTTTCTTCTGCACCACCACGCACGGACCAGCTTTAATTACGGTGACGGGGGTAACTCTGCCGTCAGCCGCAAATATCTGAGTCATGCCGATTTTTCTTCCGATGATTCCGTTAATCATTTGTTTATTTCCGAGTGCCAATTGCCGATTGCCGATTTTCAATCAGACAGCATCGTTATCCCGCATTCCGTTTCCAAAAGGCCAATCGGAAATTGGCAATTGGAAATCGGCAATGTCCTTATTGCCGGCCGAAAGCCTTAATCTCCACGTCGACACCGGCCGGAAGATCCAGCTTCATCAACGCGTCCACCGTCTGCGGTGTCGGATCGAGAATGTCCATCAGACGCTTGTGCGTTCTGATCTCAAACTGCTCACGCGATTTCTTGTCGACGTGAGGCGACCGAAGCACCGTCCACTTGTTCTTGACCGTGGGCAGGGGAATCGGCCCCGCCACGCGTGCCCCCGTGCGCTTCGCCGTTTCCACGATCTCTGCGGTGGATTGATCCAACACGCGGTGATCGTAGGCCTTCAGTCTGATTCTGATTTTTTCGTTCAGCATTTTTTAGCTCTCAGCTTTCAGCAATCAGCTTTCAGCAAATCAAGTGTCGCCAGATCCTGCTGACGGCTGACTGCTGATTACTAATTACTACTCCACTACTTCCGAAACTGTGCCGGCGCCTACCGTGCGGCCGCCTTCACGAATTGCAAAGCGCAGCCCCTTCTCCATCGCAATCGGAGCTATCAACTCAATCTCCATCGCCACGTTGTCGCCAGGCATTACCATCTCCACGCCTTCCGGCAGATGCGCCACTCCCGTCACGTCCGTGGTGCGGAAATAAAACTGCGGTCGATAGCCGGTGAAGAACGGCGTATGCCGTCCACCTTCTTCCTTCGTCAACACATAAGCTTCCGCCTTGAACTTCGTGTGCGGCGTAATCGAACCCGGCTTCGCTATCACCTGCCCGCGCTCGATGTCCTTACGTTCAACGCCGCGCAGCAACAAGCCAACGTTGTCGCCCGCCTGCCCTTCGTCCAGCAGCTTCTTGAACATCTCCACGCCCGTGCACACCGTGGTGCGCGTCTCCTTGATGCCCACTATCTCCACCGTCTCGTTCACCTTCACCTTGCCGCGTTCCACTCTTCCCGTC
>DASZDU010000269.1:0-25894 GCA_035941655.1 Pyrinomonadaceae bacterium
GACGCGCAGGTCACGCTCGGCAGAATTGAGCTTGGATGTCATGGCAAGGGCGTTGGTCAATTCTTGATGGTTAGACAACTTGATTTACCAGAGAAGTGTTTTAGCGGAAAAAATGAAGACGGGCAACACCGCGCGCTTCTCTTTTGGGGTGCGCTGACCTTTCAGCGCTTTGGTCGGTCGCGACCTGTCGCGATCACGGCTGGTTGAAGATAATTAACGCTCTGGGCGTCAAGCCGCTCAGGAATCAAAGCGCTGACAGGTCAGCGCACTCCAAAACAATTGGCCTATTTTCATGTCAAAATTTTTCATTGACAGCGAAGACATTTCGTACTAGATTTCGCTCACCTCATTTTAGCTCCCGACCCAGAATTCAATCCCGACCCAGAATTCACTCCCGACCAGAATTCACTCCCGACTTGAATCTTGCCCAGTATTGATCTTGCGTAACTAAGGAAGAGATGCCGTCCTTTGCCGGCTTCTCAGTTGGCTTCCACTAGTTTCCGTCTGGTCGCGATGAAACAGGCGCCACCTACCTCGTTTCGGCCAGCCCTTACGAACACCTGGGTTTTCAGGGGATTTCCAACGTATAGAGGAATTCGGGGAGTTTGCCTTTTGGGCAAATTCGTCGTTCCCGTCTCACACCATCACCTTCAAAGCTCCTGGGAGGGGGATAGAAATGTTGAAACTCATGAAGGTTTTCGCGTTGGTTCTATTTGCGACGGCGCTTGCTTTGCCGATGTGGCTGGCGAGCTCCGTCGAAGGTCAGGCCGGAACTGAAGCTCTTACAACAGACATGGATGCTAAAACCCCCAACGATCTATTCAATGGTTTTGGCGCACTGGGCACTCCAATAGATGAATGCGTAGCAGAACCTGAACCGCCAACTGCGCGCGGCAACGGCAGGTTCGAAGACAACAAGTTCATCTTCAGCGAACGCGAGACAGTGGCCGATGGACTCGGACCCACCTATAACGACGTTGGCTGCGTTGAGTGTCATCAATCAGTTGACGTTGGCGCCTTTGGCCAGCAAATGGAATTCAGAGCCGGCCACATAACCAATGGTGCTTTTGTCGACGCGCCGGGAGGGCAACTCGTCCATGCGCGCGGCACCGATTCCGACATCGTCGAACACATCTCCACCGCCGAAACAGTTAAGGCGTTTAGAGTTGTTACCAGCACACTTGGCGACGGGTTCGTCGAGTGTATTTCAAACACCGTGCTGCAAAATAATGTGGCTGCTCAGCCAGCTGCACAGCGCGGCACTTTAACAGCAGTGCCCGTAACAGAGGCCAACAACCAGCTGCGCATTGGGCGTTTTGGCTGGAAATCTCAGCACGCCAGCCTGGTGTCTTTTGCCGGCGACGCTTACCTCAACGAGATGGGCATAACCAATAAATTCGACGGTAACGCAGGCAGGAGTTCTTCGAACCCCGCTGCAGGGACAACCGAAAATCCATGCAGCACTGCGGAAGGCGTCATCAATTGCACTGGCCCGCCCTTTGATCCGGTGGCGGATCCGGAAGATGACGGTAACGACGTGCTCGCGTTTGCAGATTTTATGGCGGCGACACGCGCGCCCGGCAGACAAAATCCAATCCCCGCCGCTGCCACACGGGGTGATTCCCTGTTCACTTCAGTTGGCTGCGCCGTTTGTCATACCCGCACCTTCCAAACCGCGGCTCCTGGAACGTCAATCAATGGTGGCGCGTTCTCAGTGCCGACGGCTTTGGGCAACAAAATAATCCACCCGTTTAGCGATTTTGCTTTGCACGACATCGGCACCGGTGACGGCATTGTTCAGAATGCCGGTCAATCATCGGCGAACCAGATGCGCACGGCGCCGCTTTGGGGCATTCGTGCTCGCAACCGGCTCATGCATCAGGGGCTGAACGTCACGATATTCGACTCCATTCAGTTACATGCCGGCCAGGCGACGGCGGCGCGTAACAATTTCAACAACGCGTTGACCGCCGGTCAGCGAGCAGACCTGATCGCGTTTGTATTGTCGCTATAGCGCAGCAGCTAATTCAAACACTTAACCTGAAGCTCGCCAGACTTGATTGGCTGGCGAGCTTCTTCCCCACCCTCAGAGTGATCGCAAACACCAATTTTTCTGGAGCATCAACCATGCGACTGCGTAAAGTTGGCGCCAGTGTCTCGGTTGGTTTGGCAATCAGCCTGTCCTTACTAATGGCTGCAGCCTTGTTTGGATGCTCGAATACCAATAAGACCCTCGTCGAAGGTGCGCCGGCAGCGCCTGTCACTGCGGCGAACGAATCAAAAGCCCCAACTAAAAACTTGCCGCCGCCGGAGCTCAACGCGGTTAAGGAAGCGGTGAAACGCGTGTTCAAGAACTCCGCCGTCGTAGATACAACGCGCGATCGCGGTTTCGTTGCTGGAGACTTCAATGGCGATCTCTCGCAGGACATTGCAGTTTTCGTGAAGCCCGATGCGCAAAGGCTGGCCGAGATGAATGAGGAATATCCAGCCTGGATGTTGCGAGACCCTTTCGGATCGGTGAAGGCGAGAAGTCCACGGCTTCGTATCGCCGTAGACGATGTCTTGTTGGCGATAATTCATGGATACGGAACGGAAGGCTGGCGTGACCCGCAGGCCACGCAAACATTCCTGTTGAAGAATGCAGCCGGCTCGGCTTTGGAGACACGCTCGTTGAAGGAGTTTGTCGCGGCGAATCAGAGCAAGAAACTGCCGCGACTGCGTGGCGATCTTTTGGCAGAATCGATCAACGAGAAAACCGGTTACCTATATTTTGCCGATGCGACTTACGCGTGGTACGACCCCAAGACTTTCACTGGGGAACCGCCAATGCGACGCGGACATGGCGATCAGAAGGTGCAGCAATGAACTTTTGGAGTGCGCTGACCTGTCAACGCTTTGGTCCGCGGCGGCTTGACGCCGCGTTCAGACGGTAAATTCAAATGAAAACAGGTTGCGACAGGTCGCAACCGACCAAAGCGCTGACAGGCGGGGTCCCCGGCGCGGCAGCCGCGCTGGGGTGCTCACGTCAGCGCACTCCAAATAAGGAGGATACCAATGATCTCGAAGGCACGAGGAGTTTGCATCAGTGCTTTGGTGTTGATGTGTCTGACAGTGGCTGATCTGAATGCCGCCGCGGCAGGAAATGTCATTCAGCCAAAGCCTGCGGATGTTCAATTCATCAGCGCCGAAGAACTGAAATCAAAAATTTCCAACAATGAAACGATAGCGATTATTGACGTCAGGTCATCCAGCGGGCTCCTCGAAGCGGATAACAAAATCAAGGGCGCGGTTTATGTAAAGCTGCGACGGCTGAAATCCCGACTGGGGTTACCACCGCTGAAAGACGTGCCGCGAAATAGAGAAGTTGTAACTTATTGTGCTTGTCCGAATGATGAGTCAAGTATCCATGCGGCTCAAGTATTAACTGACGCCGGCTTCACGCGTGTGCGGGTCTTGAAGGGAGGATGGGTGGCCTGGAAAAAAATGAATGGCCAGGTCGAGCCGCTGGCGAAAGTTATGTAATGGGAATTTCCAAAGCGCCAAAGGCGCGAAATGTAAAAGCCTGGGGCAACGCCCCAGGGTAAACGAGCCCGAACGTTGAAGCGCTGAAAGCGCGATATGTTGATCGCTATCCCCGGCCCGGTGGTAAAAATTTTTCAATCAGCATTTCGCGCTTTCAGCGCTCAGAAGCCTCCAGGCCTCCAACCTGGGCCGGTGGCCCAGGCTTTTCCATTTCGCGCCTTTGGCGCTGAAATGCTTTTCAGCAAAAATTTCCATACAATGACTACCGCAACCGAAGACTGTAGGAGCAGCGACTATTCTAGAAGTCAACAACCTGACATGTGTGCGCGGCGAGCGACTGCTTTTCAGCGACATCAGCTTCGCCTTAAATCCGGGCGGCTTCATTCAACTTACCGGCCCGAATGGCAGCGGCAAGACAAGTCTCCTGCGTATCCTCTGCGGATTGCTGACGCCTGAACGCGGTGAGGTACGGTGGCAAGGTGCGCACATTCGCTCACTGGGTGAGGAATATTCCCGAATCATTACGTATCTCGGGCATCGTAATGCGGTGAAGGAAGAGTTGAGCTCGCTGGAGAATCTTCGCATCTCCAGCGGACTCGCCGGCTGTGAACTAACACCCAATCAGGCACAGCAAGCGCTCGCGCGCGTCGGTCTGGCAGGTCGTGAAAACTTGCCGGCGCGTTTCCTTTCTGAGGGACAGCGACGGCGCTCGGCAGTCTCGCGGCTTATCACTTGCAATACAGCGCTTTGGATCCTTGATGAGGTGCTGGCGTCGCTTGATCACGCAGCCACCGCGCTGATTGAATCGATAATCGGTGAACACCTCAGCAAGGGTGGAATGGCGATCGTCGCGACGCATCATGAACTGCACATTTCCGCAAGTTCATTTCAGCGGCTCGAACTCGAGTCAAGCGTGGTCGGCAATGCAGCTCCGTTGGGATTGCCTGCGTGAGCGCTTCCTCCACCTTTTCAATGTTTCGCTGGATCGTCGCCCGCGATCTTACTTTGGCGTGGCGGCGGCGCGCCGACGTTTTATCGACGCTGTTCTTTTTTGTGATTGTGGTTAGTCTCTTCCCGCTTGGGATCGGGCCCGAGTCACAGTTGCTGAAATCGATTGCGCCGGGCGTGGTCTGGGTTGCCGCGTTGCTTGCATCGATGCTGTCACTCGGCCGCGTTTTTCAGAACGACTATCACGACGGCACGCTCGAGCAGATGTTACTGACACCGCAACCTTTGTATCTGGTAATACTGGGAAAGATTTTTGCACAGTGGCTCGTGTCTGAAGTTCCCTTAGTGTTAATAGCTCCGCTGATTGGTTTGCAGTTTGATCTCGAGCCCGACACGCTACTAGTTCTTTTTATCTCGCTGCTGATTGGCACGCCAATCCTGAGTTTGATTGGAGCAATCGGAGCGGGACTAACATTAGGACTACGCGGAGGCGGCGTGCTTATAGCTTTATTGATTTTGCCGCTCTATGTTCCCGTGTTGATTTTCGGTGCAGGCGCAGTTGCTGCCAACATCACTGGCATGAGTGCGCAGGCACATCTTCTTTTGCTCGGGGCGTTTTTAGTCGTGTCGCTGGTTTTTGCGCCATGGGCAACTTCAGCCGCGCTGCGGATATCCCTGGAATAGAAAGTTCAAAAGCATTATTCCTAAAATGAACCTATACAAATACGCATCGCCTGCAGCCTTCTATCCACTAGCGGGAAAATTAATTCCCTGGTTTGCTATTCCGGCTACGATCTTGTTTGCCGTAGGTCTGTATGTCGGCTTTTTCGTAGCACCTACTGATTTTCAGCAGGGCGACGCTTACCGCATAATGTTTATCCACGTGCCGGCGGCCTGGATGGGAATGTTCTTATACGTCTTGATGGCTTTTTATGCGGGTATTGGCTGGGCGTTCAACGCCAGGTTGGCATCGATGATGGCTTCCTCACTCGCGATTACAGGCGCGTTGTTCACATTGATTTCGCTGGTCACCGGGGCCTTTTGGGGCAAGCCTACCTGGGGCACCTGGTGGGTTTGGGACGCCCGCATGACGTCGACGCTGATTTTGCTTTTCCTTTATGTCGGTTTCATCTCTTTGCAGTCTGCAATTGATGACCACCGGCGCGCAGATCGCGCGGGCGCAGTGCTCGCATTAGTGGGAGTCATTAATGTCCCTATCATTTATTTTTCAGTGCAATGGTGGAACACGCTTCACCAGGGCGCCACTATTAGAATTCTTGGCAAGCCGTCGATCGCGCCGCCGATGCTCGCGGCCATGCTGATAATGCTGGCAGCGTGCTGGCTCTATTCGATTGCGGTTGTTCTGATTCGACTGCGCTGCATCATTTTGGAAAGAGAACAGACCGCAGCCTGGCTGGCTGAAGGAGCGGCTTGAAATGAAGTGGTCAGAGTTTTTTTCGATGGGCGGTTACGGCCTCTATGTTTGGGGCTCGTACATAACGACACTCATTTTATTGGGTGGAGAAGTTGTGTTACTTATGAAGCGCAAGAAATCTTTGCGCAAGCGCAATTCGCGTGAAACGTAGGGTTCATCTTGGTCCGATAAAGCTTTTAGCTCGGCGTACGGCGACAAACTAGTTTGTCGGACATTTGCAGCGAAGTCATAAAAATCATGAAACGACGTCATAAACGAATAGCTTTCATAGTTGTTGCGCTGGCGGCGCTGGCGGTCGCTGCCGGCCTCGTGCTCAGCGCGTTTCAAAACAATCTGGTCTTCTTCTTCAGCCCTTCACAGGTTGCGGCAAAAGAAGCGCCAGTCAACAAAACCTTCAGGGTTGGCGGCTTGGTGCAGAACGGGACGCTACAGCGAGACAACGACGGCTTAACCGTCCGGTTCACTGTGACGGACACCGCCAAGAGTATTCCAGTTGTGTATAAAGGAATTCTTCCCGACTTGTTTAAGGAAGGCAAAGGCTGTGTGGCCCAGGGTCGCATCGGAGCCGACGGCGTTTTTTATGCCGACCAGGTACTCGCTAAGCACGACGAAAACTACATGCCTCCGGAAGCGGGCCAGGCGATCGACAGCGCCAAGCACGAAAAAGAAGCGGCGAAGACAGTGATCTACTAGGAGACGATGCGGTAGTTCAGAGTTCAGCCTTTAGGCTGCGGTGTTGCTGTTCATCGCGACACAAGCTATAGCTTGAACTCTGAACTGCGTCGAAATGCCGGGCGTTCAGCGTTCAATTCCCTGGGCTTCGGCTTCGCTGAAGAGTATTAGTTCATGGTTCCTGAAGTCGGACAATTCGCGTTAATCCTGGCGCTACTTCTGGCGCTCACGCAGGCGACGTTGCCGTTAATAGGCGCCGCCCGTGGCAACCGTTCGTGGATCGCCCTTGCGGTTCCGGCCGGCCAGGCGCAATTCATTTTCGTTGCCATTGCGATTTGCTGTCTCGGCTATTCATTTATTACCAACGACTTCTCGGTTTTAAACGTCGCCACCAATTCAAATTCACGACTCCCGCTTCATTACCGCCTCGCGGCCACCTGGGGATCGCATGAAGGTTCGCTCTTGCTCTGGACCTTCATGTTAGGACTATGGACGGTTGCCGTCTCGCTGTTCAGTCGTCACCTCCCTGATGAAATGGTTGCTCGCGTCTTGAGTGTGATGGGTATTGTCAGCGTTGGGTTCCTGCTGTTCATGTTGTTGACGTCGAATCCTTTCGCGCGGTTAATTCCGGCGCCAATCGATGGGCGGGATCTCAACCCGCTGCTGCAGGACCCGGCAATGGTTGCGCATCCACCGATGCTTTACATGGGCTACGTCGGTTTCTCGGTAGCATTTGCGTTTGCGATTTCGGCGTTGATTAGCGGTCGTCTCGATGCGACCTGGGCGCGCTGGTCGCGGCCCTGGACCACAGTCGCGTGGATGTTTCTTACCGTTGGCATCGCGCTCGGAAGCTGGTGGGCTTACTACGAGCTCGGCTGGGGCGGTTGGTGGTTTTGGGATCCGGTAGAAAATGCTTCGTTCATGCCCTGGCTGGTTGGCACGGCGTTGATTCACTCACTCGCTGTCACCGAGAAGCGCGGCGGCTTTAAAAGTTGGACTGTGCTGCTGGCTATCGGAGCCTTCTCCTTAAGTTTGCTCGGCACCTTCCTGGTACGCTCTGGTGTTTTGACCTCAGTGCATGCCTTCGCTACCGATCCCAAACGCGGCATCTTCATATTGGCTTTCCTCGTTTTCGTTATCGGTGGTTCATTATTGCTTTACGCCTGGCGCGCAAAGCAGGTTGGCCTGGGCGGAAGGTTTGAAGTGATCTCGCGCGAATCGCTGCTGCTGTCCAACAACGTCCTCCTGGTTGTAGCCGCAGGCTCAGTCTTGCTGGGGACGCTCTACCCCTTAATTATTGATGCCCTGGGCCTGGGCAAACTATCAGTGGGTCCACCTTACTTCAATAGCGTGTTTGTGCCGTTGATGGTGCCGGCGGTGTTCCTGATGGGCATTGGCCCAATCGCGCGTTGGAAGAAAGCAAGTCTTCCGGAATTGGCGGTAAGACTACGCTGGGCATTCGTCGCCAGCGCGGTGACCGCCCTCATTCTTCCTTTTGTAATTGGTCAATGGAAGCCGCTGGCAAGCCTCGGTTTAATGCTGGCACTTTGGATACTGGCGACGGCAATTACCAATCTCTTTGAGCGTGTGAAGACTACCTCCGGCCAATTCAACGTGTTCCAGAAGCTCCGCATGCAGACCCGTAGCTATTACGGCATGCATCTGGCCCATCTCGGCGTCGCAGTTTTCATTGTCGGTGTGACGCTCGTGACCAGTTACCAATCAGAGCAGGACGTGCGGATGGACGTGGGAGACACCGTAAGCGCCGGCGGTTACACATTTCGTTTCAATGGCGTCACCAGAACGGCCGGACCTAACTACGAAGCCGCGCGTGCAGAATTAGTAGTCACGAAAAATGGCCTCATCGTCAATACCATGTATCCTGAAAAGAGGTCTTATACGGCTTCGGGAAACGTAATGACTGAAACGGCAATTGACAGCGGCCTGTTTCGCGATCTCTATATTTCACTCGGCGAGCCTGTCAGTGGCGGCGCCTGGAGCGTGCGTGTTTATTACAAACCTTTCGTCTCCTGGATTTGGGGAGGCGCAATTATCATGGCTTTGGGCGGCGGGTTGGCGTTGAGCGATCGCCGGTATGCGCTGGCTGCCAGGAAGCAGCGCGAAGCGCTCGCACAAAAAGCTCAGCAGCCGGTTCCGGTTGTGGCAATGGCCACTAAAGAAGTATGAGCAGATTTTTAATACCGCTGGGCCTTTTCGTCGTCCTGGTCGTCTTTCTCGCAATCGGTTTAAGACATGATCCACACGAAGTCCCGTCTCCGTTGATCAACAAACCGGCTCCCGTATTTCGCCTTGCTCAACTCAAGGATCCTGCAAAAGTTTTCAGCGCAGAGGAAATGCGCGGGAAAGTATGGCTGTTGAATGTATGGGCTTCCTGGTGTGTCACCTGTCGCGACGAGCATCCGCTGCTGTTGGAGTATGCGCGCTCGAAAGCAGTGCCCATATATGGATTGAACTACAAGGACAAACGCGAAGATGCGCTCGCGTGGCTGGGCGACCTGGGCGACCCTTACGTGTTGAGCGCATCCGACTTCGATGGCCGCGTAGGAATCGACTATGGAGTCTATGGAGCGCCTGAAACTTATCTAATAGATCGTAACGGCGTTATTCGGTTTAAGCATGTCGGTCCGGTGACCCCTGACATTTGGGAAAAGGAAGTGCTTCCGTTAGTTAAGGAATTGAACAGATAAAGTACTTCTGACAAACGTCTGGTTTTGCAAAATCGTTCGCCGCACAGTTCGTAATTTGAACTTCTCTGTGCACCCTTGGTGTCCTCTGTGTCTCTGGGGTTGCTGTTGCTTCAAACTTACACCACAGAGTCACGGAGAAACACTGAGATTGCACAGAGAAGAATCGGAAGTAGGGCCACTCTCCGTTTGACACCGGGTAACACAGGAATGAAGTTCAGAACATTTTTAGTACTTCTGCTATTGACGTTATCGGTTTCTGCCTTCGCAAAAGAAGCAGAGCCATCGGCGGCCGATCCGGTGTTGGAAGAGCGGGTGATGAAGCTCTCCAAAGAGCTGCGCTGCCTCGTTTGCCAAAACGAAACCCTCGCAGACTCTCGGGCCGATTTAGCAGTCGACCTGCGCGGTCAAATTCGCGAACAAATGCAGGCGGGCAAGAGCGACAAGGAAATCATCGCGTACCTGACGCAGCGTTACGGAAAATTTATTCTTTACAACCCGCCGATCGACCCAACTACATACCTGCTATGGTTCGGGCCGTTCGCGTTGTTGCTGTCGGGACTGGCAGTACTCTTTCGTTATTTGAAACGGCGCCGCGAACTGATTGTCGACGAGCCACTCTCCGCCGAGGACCGCCAGCGAGCTGAGTCTCTCCTGCGAGTTCAACCGAAGAAAGAAACCGCATGATACTTTTTTGGCTAATCTGCGCCGGTCTGGCGGCCATTGCGCTGGCATTCGTGCTCCCCACGTTGCTGCAACGCCCCGCCGAGGTTAATGAAAACAAGACAGAAGCGAACGTTGAAATTTATCGCGATCAGCTTCGCGAGCTTGAAGCAGATTTGGCCAACGGCATTGTCAGTCCCGAACAGTATCGCCAGGATCGCGATGAAATCGAACGGCGTTTGCTCGACGACGTCGCCGACGCTACTGAAGCCGGGAAGACATCGGCCAACGCTACTTCCGATCGCGCCGTGGTTTATGCGGTCGCCTTCGGTATGCCGGTAGGCGCACTGGTTTTGTATCTGCTGGTAGGGACCTCTGCAGCACTTTCCGGCGTGCCTCCGCAGGCTGCAACGCGGGCGAATTCGAATGCAGCGCAGATGACGCAACAAGGAATCGAAGCAAACGTTGCGGCGTTGGCGAAACGTCTGGAACAAAACCCCAACAACGCCGAGGGTTGGACCATGTTGGGGCGGTCTTACATCAACCTCGAGAAGTATCGCGAAGCAAGCGACGCCTACGCTAAGGCGTCTGCCTTGAAAACCCAGGATGCCGATATCCTGGTTGAGTATGCCTTCGCCTTAGCCATGGCAAACGGGCGTCAACTGCAGGGACAGCCCACTGAGCTGGTGAGGAAGGCGCTGCAAATAGCTCCGGAAAATCCGCGGGCACTCGAACTCGCTGGTAGTGCCGAGTTCGAGGCGAAGAACTATAAACAGGCGATTGTTCACTGGCAGAAGCTACTTGAAAAAAGCTCCGGTGATTCCGAGTTAACGCAAACTATCTCGGAAAGGATCAATGAAGCTAAGGCGTTGGCGGGCGCGACCGCTAAGTGAAACTACTACATCCAAATTCAGCAACGAGGAGATACGTGTAATGTCGGACGAAAATAGGAAGGCCGTTGATTGCAGGCTCTACCCAAGCGAAAAAGGCTGCACCCTGAGGATTGAGGGCACCGAAGAAGAAGTGCTGGAAGCGGCAACTCAACATGCCGTTACCGCCCATGGACATACAAATTCCCCTGAACTGCGCGAGCAGATACGAACCCTTTTGAAAGATGCGACTGCGTAAGCGCAGCAGCGGCAGTAGCCCGACTGTTAAGGAAGGGCTCTCGGACCAGTTACCTGCCCGAGTTATCATTGCTGATAATCGCTAAACAAACATGACACGAGATAATTTGCTGTTCGCGATCATTGGAGTGTTGTTTGGTTTCATCGTCGGCTTCCTGTTTGCCAGTACGATGAACCAACGCTATGGACCTGGGGCTCCCGCTGTTTCAGAGAGCAACGCCTTGCCGAGCGACCATCCACCGGTTGGTCCGGGTGCCCCTGCTTCGGGAAATATGCAAGCGGAGGTTTCGGCGCAAATCGAAAAGGCGCGCAAGGAGCCGAACAATTTCGAAGCGCAGATAAAGGCGGCTGAACTCTACTACCAAATCCAACGATTCGATCCGGCTATTGAATTACTCTTAAGAGCTAATCAATTGAAGCCTGACGACTATCAGACACTGGTGGCGCTTGGACTCGTTAACCTTGATGCCGGTCATTACGACGTTTCGGAGAAGTGGTACAAGGCCGCGCTGATGAAGAAGAGTGACGATGTGGTGACGCTTTCAGGTCTGGCAGCGGCCACGCTTGGAAAAGGTGATGCCAAAGCTGCCGCACAGGCAATTGCAAATCTCGAGAAGGTTGATCCGACCAGTGAGGACCTGCCGCGGTTCAAAGAGAGACTGGCAGGTTTGAAGCAGTAGTGGGCAGTGACCAGTGGCCAGTGGCCAGTGGCCAGTGACCAGTAAAACGCGCTCTAACAATATTTTTGCTGGCCACTGGCCACTGACCACTGCCCACTGCTCTTACGGCGCAATCGTCATGCGCACGACCGACGCCAGTGGAATGCGCTGAATCGTTCCGTCCCTTCCGATCACGATCACCTGACCATTCTCCACTGTCACGCGCCGCACGCTTCCCATAAAGCGATCGACAAGCGTTCCGTCGCTTGTCTCAATAATCAAACGTGGTCCACTTGAATCCGACTCAGTAACCTCGGCAGGCGCGGCACGCTTACGCGCCCTATTTCTGCCGGTGGTCCTGGCCGGTCGTTTTGGTGGAGGCGCAGTCGCAGTCTCAGTTGTTTCAGCACTCGCGTTGTCTTCTGTCTCTTTCTTTTCAGCGGTTGCCTCGGGCTTGGTTGACGTTGCAGACGCAGCAGGTCGTCGTCGCGAGGCTGGAACACGCCGCCGATTGTTCCGCGTCGTCGATCTCGTTGCAGGTGCTTTAGGTTCGGGTTCGGGTTCGGGTGCAACCGTTGGAGTCGGCTCGGGCGCCGGCGTTTCCGCCACCTCAGTACGCGGCTCATCAATTCGAGCTCCTACAGACGAGACGCGCCTCCCGGTCTTGTTTGACGCTTGCGCCTCCGTCGCCGGCTGCAGCGCGTCTTCGTGTTCCGCCAGTGGTCCCGAGGTTATTGGTTCAAACGCGCCCGAGAAATGAATTCGATACGAGGCCTCATCGTCGTTAGGCGTGCGGCCCTCGACGCGCAGGATAAGATCCTCGCGTTGTCGTAAATAAATTCCCTTCGTAATCGGCGATGAGTTGCCGGCATAGACGGTAAACTTCAAGAGGGGCCGCAACCCAGAGAAAGTGAACACATCAATGTCACCGTTAAAATTGCTGCTGTCGACCGTAATCAGCACATCTCCGGGCACTCCGGTAAACGCGTAATAATGATCTGTGAGGCGAGGATCGCCAAGATCCCTGGCTGGAATTGTTGCTCGAATCTCAGTTGACCGCACCGGTGAAGGCCACGCAACATCTATCGATTGGCCCTGGGCAACGCTGGCGAAAGAAATGAGCAACAAACCGTACCAGAAGGAAAAGCGCGCGAATTGTTTTGCTCGAAAAGTCATCCCGTTGAAAAACGTCAAGCGATTAAAGTGGATTGGTAATAGGAAGTGACTACGCTTGCAGTCACCCGATAACTAAGTGTCGTAAGAATATCAATTTTCAGTGGGAATCGCATGCGCTTACGCCAAAGGGCTAGTGGCGCATTCAGGCCTGCAGTTCAGAGTTCAGCCTTTAGGCGCGGTTTGGTTGTCGCTCCACAACGCAAACTAAAGTTTGAACTCTGAGCTACTTCAGCATTATGAAACGTGAACGCTTACTCGCCAGCAGGAAGACCACCGATACTTCTGCTATCCTTTACAGCATGAAACGATCTTGCACTGCATTCTTGATTGCATTGCTTTTGACTGTTTTCCTGGTTCCAGCAGCGGAGAGCAACGCCCAGGGCTGGACGGCCAAGCTCGACAAGACAGTTCGTTTTTATCAAAGCACCGACCTCGGCGTGGTACTCGCCGGCACGGAGAAGTCTCTTTACGCAATCGACGGTCAAACCGGTGAGACCTTATGGCGCCGCAAGGATGTTTCTCTCGATGAAACTGACGTAGCGCCAGTTCCCGGATCGGATTTGCTCTTGCTGAGTTTTGAAAAAGGCGAGCGCACCAGGCTTGAAGCAGTCGACCTGCTGTCGGGCGACAGCATTTGGCGGAGCAACAAACTTCGCGGTGCGGTGATGCAAATGGCAGTCGACCCCGCGGCCAATTTGCTTGCGGTCGTCCTGGCGAAAGACGCAAAAGCCCATGCGGACGACGGCTTCAAACGTCATCCGCTACTGCATATGCTTGACCTTGTTACTGGCGAAGAGATTTGGAAGAACGAAATAAGCGAAGTTGAAATGATGCCGTCACGCTGGCCCGAAAACGGAGGCGATGAGGTGGACTTCACTTTCGACAACTACTACGCGCCGGTATTTGTCGGTGACAGAATTTATACCTTTTACGACGGCCTCACCTCCTTTGACGCTCGCACCGGCAAGTCACGACTGCGGGAAAAGTATCGCGTGAACGAAAGCGGGCTGGCGCTCACGGAAGCGGCGCCAATTTTCGATGAAGCCAGGATTTACAGTTCCGGCCGCGGCCACGTTCGCGCGATTTCGCGAGAGACGGGCGACACCGAATGGGAAGCCAAAGACCTGGGACTGACACCGGAGATGATTTTGGCCGGCGAAGTTTTGTACGTTCGGACCGGGGGCCAGTTCACGCGTTTTAAAAACGGCGAAATTGTAGAGCGCGGACCATACGGGGTGAGCGCCATCGACACGCGCAACGGTAAAGTCCTCTGGCGTTACAAAGGCGCCGACAAGGGCATCACCAACCTCGTACTTCCCGATGCGTCGAGCATCGTCATCGCGGATCGTGACGACCTGATTGTCGTTGATTCGCAGACGGGCAAACGGCGCTCGCGCGTGAGGCACGGAATCGAAAGGGCGTCGTTTGGGCTGTTGAATGAAGGCGGTGCCGTTGTGGTCGGCGGACAATCGGAACTTGCCGCATTTGATTTGAGTTCGAGCAACCCGCGTGAACTCTGGCGAGCGCGTCACACGCCACCGGGCCGCGGCATTTTCCGCACCGTCGCAGCAGTAGCAGCGCGCGCTGCCTCACTCTACTTTCGCTACGGTGGCACTGCGGTAACCGCATTCAGAGGCGTGCAGATTGCGCGCACGGTAGGCGGCCTCAGCTGGTCGGGGTTGGCCGCTCGTGGTTCGGTTTCGAACCTTCAGGCGCTGGCGACAAACTCCGCACGCAACTATGCGCGCTCATATGCAGCCGCACGCCTGAGGCGGTTTGGTGTGATCTCGCAAGTGCGGCAGCGCATAGCGGCGGGCGCGCCTTCCATGCCGTCTGCTCCTTCGTCGGCTGATCTCGTGCGACGTCGTACCAGTGATGTCGACGAACGATTGTTGGATCGAATCGATCCGGCCCATCAGCTGGACCGCTTGTCACGCTTTTTATGGCACCGCGATCGCCTGGCAGCTCTTCGTGGTAACTGGATGTATTTTTACACTGACTTGAAAGGCCAGGACGGAAACGGTTTGGCAGGAGTGAACATCCACACCGGAAGAACGGAGCGCCAGATTAGGTTACGCGATTTGGATGAACGTTTTATCGCGGATGAGGCGCTCGGGTTGATGTTTGTGTCGGCGGGAAATCGAATGCTGGCGTTTTCAATCACGCATTAGGTTCCGTGATTTTCTGCTCGCGGCTTTGCCGCCTTCCGTGCGGAAAGGCTCCGCCTTTCCGTGGTCACCTAAACTATTGGAGGCTACGCCTCCACAGTTTGAAACCAGAGGCGCAGCCTCAACATAAAAACAAAACCGACGGAAAGGCATAGCCTTTCCGCACGGAAGGCGGCGAAGCCGCTGAGCCCGTGCCATGCTATGAGCCGACGGTAGACCTAAAGCGGCAACCTCAACAGTGCTTCGCAACCACGCCGGTCGGCGCGATTTTCCAATATCAATGTGCCGCCGTGGGCTTCCGCTATCTGTCGCGAAAGCACCAGGCCGATACCCGAGCCACTCGCCTTCGTTGTAAAGAACGGCACAAATAGATTCGCCGTATTCGCGAGCCCCGGCCCTTCATCGTCGATCCAGACTTCCACGTGACCATTATTGTGAGCCCAACCAACTCCAACTGACCCATTCGTTTCCATCGAAGCGTCGACCGCATTTCTGATCAGGTTTATCAATAACTGTTCCAGTTGCACATCGTCGCCCCGAATTACTACCTCCGGCCCCGCGGCGACATTTACCTGCAGACGCGTTTCAAGACTGGCAACCCGCCGGACAAGCGCGCCGATGTCAAGCGGCTCAAAACGCGGTTGTGGCAGGCGCGCCAACTTTGAATACGACTCTACGAAACGCGCGAGCGAATCGGCGCGGGAAGAAATTACCTCGAGGCCGCGATGCATATCATCGCCCCAATCGGCCGGACGCGGTTCGCGTGTAAGCAAGTCAGCCAAACTGCCGGCTACCGACTTGATCGGCGCGAGCGAGTTATTCAACTCGTGGCCCAACACGCGCAACAATCTCTGCCAGGCAGTACGCTCTTCTTCGCGCAAGGTCTTGCTCAGGTCCGTCAACACCAGCAACTGATGTTGCGCGCCGCCCTCGCGAAAGGTGCTGCGGCGAACGTCCCAGCGCCCAAACCCACCGGGGAAAACCATCTGCATAGTGTGTGAGATTTCGCCTTCCGCGCGATTGAAGCAGACGGCCAGGCCCAGTTCCGTGCTGGTTCGCCCCAGCAACCTGGTGGCAGGTTGGGCCAACAGTCTCTCGCCGGCTCTGTTGACCAACTGCAGATGCTGTTCGCCATCAAAGGCAAACACAGCCACATCGATTTCCGCCATCACGGTTCGCAACAACGCGGTCGCCTCCAGTGCGCCTATCCGCTGCTCACGCAGTGTCTGGCCCAGGTCGTTCACTTCGATCATTACCTCGCCAAGAGCGTCGCCTATTGATGCGCGGCGTCCACGTATCGAATAATCGCCTTCGCGGAGCGCGGCGAGAATATTTGAAAGCGTTTGCAACGGGCGGATAATCCGCTGTTTGAGGTTGAAAGCAATGCTCAACCAGAAGATTACGAGGAACAGATCTATCGTCCACTGCACACGCGGGGTGTAGTTGTCATACCACAGCAGGAAAACGCACAGTGCTACGGCCGGAAAGCCGGCGGCAAGAGCCAGGACAGTCACCCGTCTCTCGAATTTCAACCGGTTGCCATGTGTAAGCGCCGGATCAAGAGTCGTGATATGCGAGACGTGTTTCTGAGTTTTAATTGAGGTTTCCACGCTGGCTATGATAACTCCTGTATTTTGGAGTGCGCTGACCTGTCAGCGCTTTAGTCCTGGGCGGCTTGACGCCCAGAGCGTTCAGTAACTTCAACCAGCGATGGTCGCGACAGGTCGCGACCGACCAAAGCGCTGACAGGTCAGCGCACTCCAAAAACTACGACGACAGCCCGTACTTCTGCAGACGTCGATAGAGGGCGCTACGGCTCAGGCCGAGTGCTTCGGCGGCGCGATTGGCGTTGCCTTCAAATCGCGCCAACGCCTTCGTGATCAGAATACGTTCGGCCTCCTCCAGGCTCATTTCCTCGAGCCGCGAGGAGAGACGAGCGTCAGGCTTTGATTGCAACGCCAAATCGAAAGCCGTGACGACATTACTCGAGCTCATCAGCAACGCACGCTCAACCACGTGATCCAATTCACGCACGTTGCCTGGCCACGCATGCGCGCGCAAGGCATCAAGCGCCTGCGGCGTAAGGGTCATGCTACCGCGCCGGTAACGTTCGCTGTGTTGCCGCAGGAAATACTCAGCCAGCGGCCCGATGTCTTCACGTCGCTCGCGCAAGGGCGGAATATGAATCTCAACGGTATTGAGACGAAACAGCAGATCCTGACGAAACCGTCCCTCTGAGACTTCGACGTGCAAGTCGGCATTGGTAGCAGAAAGGACGCGGACGTCGACCTTGCGCGTCTTTGACGAGCCCACCCGTTCGAATTCTCCAGTTTCCAAGACCCGCAGTAGTTTTGGTTGCAGCGTGAGCGGCACGTTTGCAATCTCGTCGAGAAATAAGGTTCCACCATCCGCTAATTCAAACCTGCCCACTCGATCCGCTCGAGCGTCAGTAAACGCGCCGCGCACGTGGCCAAACAGTTCACTCTCAAACACGCCTTCAGCGAGAGCGCCGGCGTTGAGGGATACCAGCGGGTTGGCCGATCGCGAAGAGGTGCGGTGCAGGGCCTGTGCAATCACGCCCTTGCCGACGCCATTCTCGCCCGTGATCAAAACGTTGGCGTCGGCCGGCCCAATACGTTCGACAATTTTCAAAACCGACTTCATCGCGGGCGACTCAGCGACGATGTTGGGTTGCTTGGCGCCCTCGCCGGCAGCGCTGTCGCGCAACGTCAGGTTCTCTGCCTCCAAACGCTGTCCGCGTCGCAACGCCGCAGCTAACTCAATCTGCGTCCGCACCACAGCCAGCAAGCGCGCGTTGTCCCAGGGCTTTTGAATGAAATCGCGCGCACCTCGCCGCATCGCTTCAACCGCCAGATCCACACTGCCCCAGGCGGTCATTACAACCACCGGAAGCGTTGGGTCGATCGCCTGAATTCGCGTTACGAGATCGAGGCCTTCGCTGCCCGACGTAGTGTCGCGCGCATAGTTGAGGTCCATGAGAACTACATCAAGCTCTTTCGAATCGATAGCTTCCAGCACACCTGCCGGTGAAGCAGCAGTTTCGATGTCGAATCGATTAGCCTTTAACAACAGACGCAGGGCGGCCAGCACATCTGTTTGGTCATCTGCAATAAGAATTCTTGCCATCTTGGACTACAAGATACCTCAGGAAGAAATCGCGCTTAGTGAAACTATCACAAGGAAGGCCTTCTTCTCCCCTCCCCGCAAGCGGGGCGGGGGTGGGGGCTGGGGTTCTCGCGCGCCTACCTCTCTCCCTTCCCCTCTCCGCTCGCAGAGAGGGGCGTAAAAACAAAATTATTTCCAAAGCTAATTTTTTTACTCGTCACGCAGCGCCGTCAGCGGATCGACCTGCGACGCACGCCACGCGGGAACAGAGCAGGCCAGTAGTGCGACCGTCAGCAACAGCAATGTGAGACCGAAAAACGTTGCGGGGTCGGTGGGGCTCACGCCGTACACCATCTTTGCCAAGACGCGCGTGAGAGCCAACGCGATGAGCAAACCAAGCGCCACTCCGCCGAGCGCCATCTTCATTCCGTGATTCAAGACCAGACGCAAAACATCCCAGCGCTTCGCACCGAGCGCGATGCGAATTCCGAGCTCGTGCGTACGCTGGCCCACCAGGTAGGAGATCACGCCGTAAATACCGAGACTCGCCAGTAGCAGGGCTACCGCGGCAAAGGCGCCCAGCAGGATCATAGAGAATCGCCTCTGCGCCAGTGTGCCGGCAATAACCTGGTTCATCGTCTGTGGATTAGAGACTACATTCTGCGCGCCTTGGCTTTCCACGACGCCGCGTATCGAGTTGTAGAGCCCTGGTCCACCGGCGGCTGAAGCGCCAATGGGACGCACGACCACGCCGAAGTTGGTTGGCAGATTGTCATCCGGCATGGCCCTGAACGGCAGGTAGAGTTGAGCCTGAAGGGACTGGCCATCATTCGAATCGAGGCTCCACTGCTTCACGTGGCCGACTACGCCCACGATCTGCCAGGGGTCATCGTCTCCAATATACAGTCGCTTACCGATTGGGTTTTCGGCGCGGAAATATTTATGCGCAAAAGTCTCATCAATCACCGCAACGTGCATTGAGCGCTCGTCGTCTTGCCGATTAAAGAAGCGGCCTTGTTTAAGCGGAATGCCCATCGCCGTCAAATAATCTGGTTCAACGCCATAAAAGAGCGCCATACTCATCTCGCTGGTATTTGCCGGTTTGGGCTGACCCTCCAGCCAGAAGAATAGATCGTCTTCGCCCTGCAAAGGCGATGCGCCGATAGAAAATGATGCTGAGTTAACACCTGGGGTGGTGCTGATTTTCTCGCTGAGGTCACGCAGGGTGGCGCGCAGCGCTTCGGGGCTGGCGTTGCCCATTGCCGGTGAAAGAGTGAGTGAAAACGTCAGCAGGTTATCGGGGCGAAAGCCCGGATCAACTTTCCATAGAGCCGCCAGGCTGCGGATCATTAATCCCGCGCCAATGAGCAGAATAAGGGCCAGCGCCATTTCAACGGCTACGAAGACGCCCTGAGCACGCACTCGTCCGCCTCTGGCTCCCCGTCCACCTTCCTTGAGAGCTTCAGAGACACGCCCGCGTGAAATCTTGAGAGCGGGAACGAAACCGGACAGGATTCCGGTGAGTAAAGAAATGGCAACTGTGAACAATAGAACGCGTCCATCCAGGCCAACCTCTTCGGCGCGTGGCAATGCGGTGGGCAACGCCGCCAACGCGAGCTTGGTCCCCCAGGCTGCAACGATTAACCCAAGTGCGCCGCCGGCTAATCCGAGCACAGTGCTTTCGGTGAGCAATTGGCGCAGCAAGCGCCAACGGCCCGCGCCCAGCGCGGAGCGAATTGCAAATTCGCGTGACCGGCTGGTTGATCGCGCGAGCATCAAGTTGCTGACATTCACGCAGCCGATCAGCAGCACGAAGCCGACAGCGCCGAGCAACATGAACAGCGTAGACCGAATGTTACCGACCACCTGTTCCTTGAGCGGGACGATGGTCGCCCCATTTCCACGATTAGTCTCGGGATAGATGTTGGCCAGGTCGGCCATCACCCGGTTAAGATCGGAACGCGCCTGATCAATAGTGACACCAGGTTTGAGCCGCCCAATTCCGTGTAGCCCTAAGGCGGCAGTACGGCTCTTCAACGCCGGACCATTCCACTGACCGAGCGGCACATACACATCCACACGGCGCATCAGCGTAAAGCTTGCGGGAATCACGCCAACGACTGAATAGCTCTTGTCGTCGAGCGTAATCCCCTTCCCAATTACACTCGGCGCGCTGCCGAATTTCCGCTGCCACAGATCTTCGCTGATAAGAGCGACAGGTCCTGAATTAGCCTCATCCTCTCCGGCCACGAACGTCCTTCCCAGCGCGGGGTTCACACCGAGAACCGAAAAGTAGTCGGCTGTTACCAGGCGCGCGTTAACACGCTCCGGCTCGCCCGCGCCTATCAAACTGAAGGCGAATGCGCGCGAAATGGCCATGGCCGAGAACGTCTGATTCTGTTTTTGCAGGTCCCGAAAATTCGGATAAGGCATGGCGCCCATTTCAAAATTGGGTTTGCTTTGATGGAGTGTCACCAACTGATCCGGCTGCGGATATGGAAGCGGGTTGAGCAATACGCCGTTGACCACCGAAAAGATTGCAGTGTTAGCGCCGATACCCAGCGCGAGTGAACACACCGCCACGATCGAGAAAGCGGGCTGGCGCAACAGACCGCGTAAGCCATAGCGCAAATCCTGAAAAAGGTTGTTCATTGCTTCTCCTCATTCATAACGCAAAGCCTGGAGTGGATCGAGGCGCGTCGCGCGACGTGCCGGTATGTAGCAGGCGAGCAGCGCCACAAGTCCGAGCAGCACTGCTACTGAAGCAAACGTAATCGGATCCTTGGCTGTTACCCCGAAGAGCAGGCTCGCAATCACGCGCGTCAGTGCAAACGCGCCGGCCAGACCGATGACCAATCCGAGTAACACCAGCTTGAAACCCTGCGAAACGATCATCAGCACCACGTCGCGGGTTTGTGCGCCCAGCGCCATGCGAATGCCGATTTCATTGGTGCGCTGAGCCACCGAATAACTCATCACGCCATACAAGCCAACAATCGTCAGGATCAGCGCAACGACAGCGAAAATCATCAGCAGCGTGGCATTGAAGCGCGGCGCAGCAACAGTATTTGAGATGTACTCATCCATCGTCTTGACGTCGAAGACGGGCACCTCCTGATCCATCGCATGCACTTCGTTTTGCACCGTCGTCATGAGCGTATGGGGATCGTTCGTGGTCCTTACTACCATCGTCATTTGATTGAACGGCACTTGCGCGTGCGGCACGAAATAGCCGGCCCTCAAGTCGGAACTGAGGTTGCGATTTCTGACGTCTCCTACTATGCCGACGATCTCACGCCACTGGGTTTCGTCTGTAAGGGTTGAGATTCCCGGCTTGATTCGCTTGCCCACCGGATCTTCATTAGGAAAGAATTTCTTAGCAAACGCCTGGTTGACGATAACCACGCCCGGCGCCTTGGCCCCATCGCGCTGTGTAAATCCCCGTCCTTTTATTATTGGCACACCAAGCGTCTTGAAATAGTCATCGGTGATGGAGAAGAAATCCGCGGAAGGTTGATTACCCTTTGCCTCGGGTCTGCCTTCAGTCTCAAAGGAAATGCTGAACGCGTTGCCGCTGAGCGGCAACGGTATGACTGATCCTGCAGAAGTCACGCCCGGCACCGCCTGTAAACGCGCTACCAGGTCGCGATAAAACTGGTCCTGCCGCTCAACCGGGTATTTGACTTCAGGTATTCCCACCACGAAGGTGAGCAGGTTTTGAGACGGAAAGCCGGGACTTACATTTCGTAAACGCCATAGACTCTGGATTAACAATCCAGCGCCCACCAGCAATACGACTGCGATTGCGAGCTCGGCAACAACCAGAATCCCGCGCGTGCGATTGCGACGCGCGCCTTCACCAGTCGCACGACCGCCTTCCTTCAGCGCTTCCGTTAGCTCAGTTTTAGATGAGTGGAGCGCCGGAACTAAACCAAATACAACTCCAGTCAAAACCGAAACCGCGAGCGTAAATGTGAGCACGCGCCAATCCAGCCCAACCTGCAGCGCGCGCGGAATGTTTTGCTTTCCCAGCGCGACCAAAAGGTCGGACCACCACACGGCGAGGAATAGTCCGAGCGCGCCGCCAGTCAACGAAAGCACTACGCTCTCGGTTAATAACTGCCGTACTACTCGCAGGCGGCTGGCGCCGAGAGCGGCGCGAATAGCCATCTCCTTATGTCGCGACATGGCCCGCGCCAGCAGCAGGTTGGCAACGTTTGCGCATGCGATCAAAAGGACACAGCCGACGGCACCCAACAGGATCAACAAGGCCGGGCGAATGTCGCCAACCAGGGCCTCGAGCGTCGGTTCTACCCCAATGCTCTTGTGCAGGTTCTTGTCGGGATATTGCTGCTCGAGTCGCGCAGCGATGGTAGTCATCTCGGCTTGGGCCTGTGTGTTCGACACGCCGGGTTTAAGCCGTGCGATCACGTTCATGTAGTGAGCGCCCCGTTCAGTGGTGATGTTACTATCACCTTCGCGCTCAATCGCCACCGTGGTCCATAACTCGACCGGGTCGTTTTGAATCGGAAATTGAAACGAGCGTGGCATCACACCAACGATGGTAAAGTGCTTTCCATCAAGCACCAGCGACTGGCCGACGATGTTCGGATCGGAGTTGAATCGCTGTTGAAATAATTGCTGACTTAAGATTGCTACCCGGCCACTCTCGCCCGGATTATCTTCTTCAGGCCGAAATCCGCGTCCGATCATCGGCGCCACGCCCAACAAGGGAAACAGATCGGCATTGACAACCGCGCCCTGCAGCCGGGAAGAATCGCCTCGGCCGGTCAGGATGAAGTCGTTGGTGTGATATGTGGACATGTGCTCGAACACATGATTCTGATCGCGCCAGTCGACAAAGTTTGGGTACGATGCTGATCCGCGCTTATAGCCTCGAGTGGAGTCAGTCTCCCAAATGTTCATCAAGCTTTCAGAATTCGCGAATGGCAGCGGACGCAACAGCACTGCGTTCACCACGCTAAAAATCGCGGTGTTGGCGCCAATTCCGAGCGCTAGAGCGATAGTCGCAACGATGCTGACGCTGGGCGCCTTGAGCAACATTCGTAATCCGTAGCGAAGGTCCTGCCAGAACATTTCCATTTTATTTCTCCGTTAGTATATGGAGTGCGTTGACAGGTCAGCGCACTCCAAAGTCATTCGTATCGCAACGCCACCAGCGGATCGACCTTTGTTGCGCGCCGCGCCGGTAGATAACAGGCCAGCAATGCGACGACGAACAGCGTGCTTAACACTACGGCAAAAGTTGTCGGATCAGTGGTCTGCACTTCAAAAAGCAAGCTCCTCAGCAGGCGTGTTAGAGCGAGCGCGGCGACAAGACCCACAGCCATGCCGGCAATCGCCAGCGTAAGACCTTGCCTCAACACCATCTTTAAAATGTCAGACGTCCGCGCCCCGAGCGCCATGCGCACGCCGATGTGGTGAGTCTGCTGGCTGACGGAATATGAAACCACGCCGTAAATCCCGATCGACGCCAGCAACAACGCTACGCCTGCAAAAATGCTCATGAGCAACGCAGGGAAACGCCGCATGAATGCCGCCGGAGAGTCGGAGATTAATTGCTCCATCGGGCTGACGTTGAAGAGCGCCACATCTGGTTCGAGCGTGCGGATCTCGCTGCGAATTGCACCGGCCAAAGCCGCGGGGTCAGCGTTGGTGCGAACAACCAGATTTGTTGCCAGCGTTGGGTTTTGCCGGTATGGATAATAGACGACGGGTCTGATCGCATCGTCCAAGCCCCCAATCTTCACATCGCCGACCACACCGACAATCAAGTCTGGCGTCGACTGACCGGCGGTGTAAGCGATTCGTCGGCCAACTGGATTGCGACCGGCAAAAATTTTGTCGGCCCCACTCTTGCCGATAATAACGACGCCCGGAGCATCGGCCTTATCGCGTTCATCAAACATACGCCCGGCGATAAGTGGAACGCCGAGCGTTTGAAAATAGCTTTCGTTGACAACGCGCGAGTTAGCTTCGATCTCCTGTCCGGGCGGGGGAATGGGATCGCCTTCGATGTTGAAGCGAGTGGTGTTTCCGCCCTGCAACGGCAACTTGTCTACTGTTCCCGCACCGCTTACGCCTGGAAGCGTTTGTACGCGCTCATTCAGTTGATCGAAAAAATTCACCTGGCGATTGGCGTCGCCATACTTGCCGGGCGGCAAGACGACGGTCATCGTTAGTACGTTTTGAGGATTGAATCCGATGTTCGCTTGCAACAACTGCAGCAGACTCTTCATCATCAGTCCGGCGCCGACCAGCAGTACTACGGCCATCGCGATCTCAGCGACTACCAAAGCGCTGCGCAGTCTGTGCCCGGCGCCGCCGGCCGTATTCCTGCCACCTTCCTTAAGCACTTCGTTTAGATCGGGACGCGAGGACTGCAGTGCCGGGGCAAGACCGAATATCACGCCGGTAAGCACTGACAATCCAAATGAAAAAAGGAGGATGCTTGTGTCAATGCGAAGTGACTTGAGAAACGGCAGCGCGCTAAGCTGCGCGTCCGGCAGCACTGCGACCAGTCCATGTATACCCCAATACGCGACAAGCAAACCTGCGACACCGCCGGCAAATGACAGCAGCAGCGACTCAGTTAGCAGTTGTCGAATTACGCGCCAACGACTAGCGCCGAGCGCGGAGCGAATGGCCACCTCTTTTTGGCGGGCCAGCGAACGTGTAAGCAGCAGACTCGCTACGTTTGCGCAGGCAATCAACAACACGAATCCAACGGCGGCGAGCAAAACGATTAGGATTGGCTTGACCTGGCCCACGACTTGTTCCTGCAGAGGGATCAGCTTCAAACCCGTTCCCGCGTGCGATTGGTTGTGCTCTTGTTCGATGCGCTTCGCAATCAAGCTCAATTCTGTTTGAGCTTGCGCGACGCTGACTCCCGGCTTGAGACGTCCAATAAGATTCGTGCCGTGCATGAAGCGGCGGGTCAATTGCGCTTCGGTAGGTTGATACGGACGCCAAAGATCGGCATTTCGAAGTGCGAACTGAAAGCCTGCAGGCAACACGCCAATCACTGTGTAACTGTCGCCGTTCAAAGTCAGCGCCTGGCCCACGATGCCGGGATCACCGCCAAATCGCCGCTGCCACATCCCGTAGGTCAACACCAACGTGCGAGGCGCGCCCGGTTTGTCTTCGCCCGGCTGAAAAGTGCGGCCGAGAATTGGATCCACGCCCAGCACTGAAAAGAAATTAGCTGACGCTGACGGAGCGAAAACGCGCTCGGGTTCGCCGCGGCCGCTAAGAATTCCGCCGCCGCCGGTGTAGGCGGCGAGTCCTTCGAGCACCTGGTTCTGTTGATAGTCCTGATAGTCGGGATAAGAAAACTCGCGCTGGGAAAACTCTTTTTGCGGTGTGCTCTCCCAAAGGTGATAGAGGCGGTCCGGCGAGTTATAAGGAAGTCCGCGCAGTAGCGCTGCATTGACGACGGTAAATATTGCCGTGCTGCCACCAATCCCGAGAGCAAGCGTCATCACTGCAATCAGTGCGAAGCCGGGTTTCTTCAACAGGGTGCGAACCGCGTAGCGCAAGTCGTGCATTAGTCTGAGCATTGTGACTCCCCCTATTTGGAGTGCGCTGACCTGTCAGCGCTTTGGTCCAGGGCGGCTTGACGCCCTACTCTCTCGGTTGCTTTGGCCAACACTGGTCGCGACCGGTCGCGACG
>DASZDU010000270.1:0-11264 GCA_035941655.1 Pyrinomonadaceae bacterium
ATGCAGCAAGCGAAAGGTAGTTACACCGAAGCCGCAAAGATTCTCGGCGTGCATCCTAACTACCTGCACCGCTTGATTCGCAACCTGAACTTGAAAGATCAGTTGAGAAAATAACCGCCCCATTGCTTATCGGCCCGCTCCGTTGCCTACAAGAATTCTTGCTTCGACTATGGCGTTACGGACGATTTGAGTGTATAAGACGTCTTGCTACGCTCACCCTGGGAGAGGGCGTCACCGACCGTTTAGGTGGTGACGCCCTTTCCCCATATTGCGTCCCTGATTACTATCGCAACTCTAATGTCATTAGCCGCTTGTTTTGGTTTCGGAAGATTGAGATTCATTTAATGGCCGGTTGTTCGCAGCGAGCTGCCTCAAGCTTTTCATAGATTGGGTAGAGCCATTTGTCAGCGGCGTCGCGAATTGACTTGGTAGCTTTGTCTCTCTTCTTCTGGCTATCGTTTTGGAAAGAAGCCGATGGATTCTTAGCGTCACGTTTCGCCGCCGCGCGAAGTCTGGCGATCTCCTCGTCGGAGTAACGCAAATTAAAAAATTTCAGCAGCGAATCAGGCACAACTTCCGGCAGTTGTCGATAGCTAACCAGACGCCCACCGTACGGACAATGCTGGAAAGCCGCGGTGCAGATAGTTGCCAGAACTTTCGCGCAATAGTCTTCGGGTTGGACAGAAAAAGCGGTTTGCAAGTCCATGCCGAACAAGCTCGGGGTCAATACGCCTGGAATCATGTGAGCGCCCCGATTATCAAAGTGTGAAACTAGCACCTCAACCGGATCACGATAAAGAAAAATCCAGGGCACCTCGGGAAAAGCTCGGCGAATCAAAGGCAATTCCAGAGTATTCCAGGCATCAAACTTAACAAACAAATGCTGCTCTCCGCCCAGCCAGCGTTTGCCCAGCGCGCTCACCATCCAGCGCAGCCAGATGATTCGTTGATCGTCGCTGGCTTCCGGTGAGTTGAACTGCGCCCGCAAGGTTGAATCGATCGGACGCGCTTCCGAAATCACCACGTTTGTCGGAACAGCCGCCAGCATCTGCGACACCAGGGTTGAACCACAGCGAGACATGTGGAAGACAAATCCGGTTGGTTCTAGACCGGGCCTCAGCTGGTGCCATTCGCCGAGAACTTCGATTGGCGTTTGCCGTCGGAATAACAAGTTGAATGGCCGGGCCATACATTTGTTGATGGTTTGTTCGAAGAATGCCGCCTCGAAACGCTGCCTGCCGAGATAACACCAGTCCACTACTGGTTTCCCTTCACGCCAATAAAAGCGTGTCGGCACCCAGCCCTCAAGTTGTGCGACGTCCCTCAGTCGATCCATCTCTCGATCCAGGCTTGTTGTTCCGCACGTAAGGCATTCTCCGCATCGGCGGCGTTGAAACGAAACCCGAGCTGCCGGCCCAGGTCGACCACTAGCCTGATAAAACTCTCCCGGTCGTCGGTCTCGCGCAAACGCCGTTGCAGGTTCAAATTGTTCAGGACTGTCTGCCGGAATAGATGCAACTCTTCGGGTGATGAAGAGTCATGGCCATCCTGGTTGGATTCACTCTCGATAGATTCGTCCGGGGGAAGCAAGCTGCGGAGCCATTCGTTGAGTTTGCAATCAATGACCAGATGAATCCTATCAGTCGCGCCGCGGTTTTCAACCCAATGCGGCAGGCTTAGATCCAGATACCAACACTCTCCGGCTTTCAAATCAAGGCGGTGCGCATCAAGAAAGAACTGCACCTCCGGATTTGTGGTAATCGGGATGTGCAGGCGCAACTGTCCCTCCGCAAAGCCGAGATCGTGATCACGATGTTCCCTAATCTGCGAGCCTGCTGCCAGTTTCAAAAATCTTACTGACTGCAGCGGACATTGAAATGTGGACAGGAGCTCCCGCACATACATACAACGCTGCAGGAGCGGCGTGTCCGTGAACGAAAATTCCGGTGTTGTTCCCGAATACAGTTGACTGGAATCACCGCTCGAGGAGCGCAGTGCTACTCCACTCCATTCTCCTTCAAAGTAGTCTCGGTTGAAGTGTGCTACCCATTCATCGGGAGAAATCCGATCGAGATCGGAACGCAGTGCTTCAGAGTCGAAATTGAAGGGTAGTTTGAAACTACTGATCATCTTCGGTGACACCTGATTGCAATATCGCGACTACTGATGTGAGAATCGTTGACCGCTCAGCCTGAATCTCTCTTCGGTTATTGTAGCAAGGAGACTAATACTTTATGGAACGTTCCATTACTCTTCGTTCCGCGTTGCCGGAAGATCAAGAGTTTCTGTTTGGTGTTTACGCCAGCTCACGCGAAGAAGAGATGAGTTTGTGGGGTTGGGATGACAATCAAAAGCGTGGCTTCCTGGAGCTGCAGTGGCGCGCCAAGAATGATCAATATAACCTTTCTTATCCTCAGGCAGACGACAGCGTTGTTCTCCTAAACGGTCGTCCGATAGGACGCATGATGTTTGATAGAGCGGGTCCGGATTTTACGTTTCTGGATATTGCACTGTTGCCCGAGTATCAAAATCAAAACATTGGCACCAGGTTGATTGAATTGCTGCAGCAGGAAGCCACAGCCGCTCAAAAAAGTGTAGTGCTGCATGTCTTGCGCACCAATCGTGCGGCCCGGTTGTATGAACGGATGGGCTTTAAAATGGTTAATGAGGACGGAATTTATCGCGAAATGAAATGGACACCCGGCGAAGACAGAGCTTGATCGCCAATGGTTCTCACCACAGACTGTTAGCCACGATTGGTCCTAATGACCCTCTACAAAATCAGCCCGCACGCGCACACCATCGAGAGCCGCTTAATTCCGGGTACCGTTCACTACGGAATCTTCCATCAATTGACCGGCTACGTGATCGAGCCGCGCGAAAGCGTGAGAGGTTTGCTGCTCGCTGCGCGGATGGGAAACAATATTTCACTAGACGCTGACGATTTGGATAATTTGGGAGGCGATGGCGGGCAAGTAAGAGAACTGATAGGCCAGAAATTTCTGATCCCCAGCGAGGCAGATCCGTTCGATTCGTTCCCATCGCTTCTCGAGCAGTTTGTTGTGCGGCCGGTACAAAACCCGGCAATCGTCTATCGCGATCACAGTGGAGAGACAAAACTGGTGCGCTTCTCGATGGCGCAGCGAATCTACTCACCGAGGCGAGACGAGTTGCTCCCAGTTGTTGAAGAGACCATGCCGGCCGATGCTGCGAACGTGTTTTTAAAGGCCGATGGCAGCAGAACACTCGGCGAAATATTCGCAAGTGAGGGAATCGCAAATTGTTTGGAAGATAAAAGTTGCCGGGAAACAATCGAGTACCTGACACACCCTAAACGCCAGCTAATCAAATTCACATCAGACGCGGAAGACTTGCGCGACCCCTACAAGCCTTGCAATCGAGTGCCGCGCAATTTCTATCATGAGGCGAAATGGGGCCAGCTTACGCCTGACAGCGCGCCGCCATCGATAGTTGATTTTCACGTGGAGGGAATTGAAGACGCCGCTTGGGAGTTTGATCTGATCGAGCCAACAGTAAATCACGCCTTTCGCTTTCCCAGCGAGGCATTGGGAGGCCTCAACTATGGCGCGCGGTTTTGCCTGGCAACACTGAATCCCAAAGTGCTTCCAAAGCTGAGCGAAGGCAATCCGCTTCAGGTGCTGGAAGTCGGCGGAGGCACAGGCAGCTTTGCGCGATCATTTATCGATCAGGCGATGAGCTTAAGAACGCCGGCAGGCGGGCCCGTCGAGATCAACTATCAAATTCTGGATTTGTCACCGTCTCTGATTCAGAGTCAGCAGCAGAAGCTCGCTGGCGTGGTTCCGCCCGTGACGCACTATCAACAAGACGCTACCAGTTTCAATCTTGTCGGGCGAAAATTTGACTTAATCATCGCTAACGAAGTCATTGCGGATTTTCCTGTTGCCTGGGTAAGACGGGCGCGTAAGGGGAGCAACGATTCATCACATCAGTGGGAAGGTGAAGGCGCCGTCGAACTTGAGAGATATGATCTAGACGCATTGGCAAACGCAGATGCGTTTCTGGTAAATAAAGGTGTCTTTCGTTTCATTGAGCAAGCGTGGCAACATTTAACTCCTGGGGGAGTCGTGATCATGTCTGAATATGGAGGTGTTGACACTTTTCCTATTCAGAGTTACCACCTTAACCACGAAGAGTTTTCAATTCATTTCGGCCACGTGCAAACGTGCGCCCGCAAGGTGGGCTTTGAATGCCGGCTCATTTTCCTGAAAGATTTTCTGAGACTGGATGATCAACTACCGATGCTCGACGGACAAGAGGAACATATCCGCTGTTTGAATCATGTCTTTCAAAAGCACGGCTCTTCACTCCCGTTCGCATTGATATCGCAGAACGAGTTTCAGAAATTGTTTAAGGAACTCGTGGATCACATTAGTCTTACGGGCGTCTCGTTTTCGCCACTGGCGAATGGGTTTCATTATGGACCCAGAATCAATGATTTCATGGTAGCCATCATGACTAAGCCAAAGTAATAAATTTGGATGGAGTGCATTTTTATTGGAGTCGGTGAAAGGAGAGATTATGGGCGATTTACCTCAGCACGAGGACTTTGTTCCGCAGGTGAATACGAAATTTAGCGTGAAGCTTGATGAGACCAATGCAGTAGAACTGTTCTTGACGGAAGTTGGGGAACTCAAAACGTCTGCCAGGCAGGAGCAATTCTCAGTTATTTTTCGAGGGCCCCGGGAGGTGTTTTTGGGGCAAGGCATACGCCCTTTCGAGCACGACAAAATGGGCGACTTCTCGCTATTTCTGGTTCCGATCAGTCAGGACGACAATGGCTTCTACTACGAATCGGTTTTCAATCGACTACGGAAATGAACGATCACAACCAAACTGTGAATGCGTCTTCAGCAATTACTTTGCGCCCCGTGGTCGCGGCGGACGAGCCACTGTTGTTGGAGCTTTATGCAAGCACCCGAGCGGCAGAGATGGCGATGGTGCCATGGACCCGGGAACAGCAAGAAGCATTCGTGAGGATGCAATTCGACGCCCAGCTAGCGCACTATAAGAAGATACAGCCCGATGCCAATCACGACATTATTATGTCAAACGGTCGTCCCGTAGGACGACTTTATGTGGCGCGAACGAAAGAGCACATCGAGATTATGGACATTACAGTGCTGCCACAGGAACGAAACGGGGGTATTGGCAGTAGCTTAATCAGAGACTTGATGAAAGAAGCGGAGAGCTCGAGACCACTGAGAATCTATGTCGAGAACTTCAATCCTTCCCTTCGCCTCTTTGAACGACTGGGCTTCAAAGCTGTAGAAGAAGATGGCTTTATGCTGCTTATGGCCTGGGTTCCCAACCGCCCGCCGCCCTCGCAGTAATCAAACAGAGTTCAGGCTGTGGGTATAAAACGCATGCCGGCCGGCTGAGGAAGCCGGGCTGAAGTCAAATATAAACTTCTGTGAGGGGTGATTGCGATGTGGGATTACGGATGGAGGTGATTAATGATTGCTTCGTATTGGGTTGCGCTCTTGTCCCGGGCCAGAATCGGCACCAGCAAAAATGAAAAGCTGCCGAGCCGAGCGTGTTCGATAAAATAAGTGTTCTGCACCAGCTTGGATGTTTGGTCGCCGCGGAACAACAGGGTGAAACCCTCTTTCCCATTGCCAAATTTATTTGATTGAGACAGGTCTTCAACGGCTAACAATCTAACTTTTCGTTTCGCGGTTCCGTCATTAACAAGAAATTCTGTATTTAACTGCGCTTTGAACGCAGCCTTTGATAAGCCTAGAGATCCCAACCCATTTGAAGAAGCGAGAGCTTCTTTCCCAATAACCTTTTCCGCCACGGTCAAGGGAATTCCAGCAGCAAGCGCAACCAAAGAACCTTTTTTTAGGAAATCTCGACGCGAAGTTGACATTGAACCGTACTCCTTAAGATGGGAATGGTTTGAAAAGCGCAAAGCGAGGCTTCAAAGGCGGGCAGTCTATTGCTTCTTTACCAAAGTTGCAACAAAAAAATATCAAAGATAAAAAATATCTTGTATTTGAGATCCAGTTCAATATATATTCCGCCTCGCACTTTACTTCGGCTTTCTCGGTGGCTTGTTTGAACCTCCTCCTGCACGGAAAAAGAGCGATGGCTTCCACGAGCACGCCTGATTAGTTTTCAACTCATTTCACTGCCTGGGTCTCACGCGAGCCACGCAATGACGCACGTGACACCGCCGTCCATCACGGCCTCAGTATCGACGTCGCTGATGACAGCTTGCCAGGCCGGAATGCTTCCTTTGAAAAAGGAGTAGATCATGTCACAACCTTATATTGGTGAAATTAGAATGTTTGGCGGAAGCTTTGCGCCGGCAGGCTGGGCGATGTGTAACGGGCAACTAATCCCCATTTCTGAGAATGACGCCCTCTTCACATTAATCGGAACTACTTACGGTGGAGATGGTCAGGAGACCTTCGCCCTGCCCAACTTGCAGAGCCGGTTCCCAGTTCATCAGGGCCAAGGTCCGGGAATTTCGAATAACTACATACTCGGAGAAGCTGCCGGCGTCGAAAGTGTAACGCTTACCACTCAACAAATACCGATCCATACCCATCCAGCGATGTGCAGCAGCGTGGCCGGTACCGGTTCAGATCCCGCCGGCGGTGTTTGGGCCACCTCCGACACTACCCAGTACCTGACGGGTGGCTCCCCTAATACCAACATGGCCAGTATGCCGACGACACCGATGGGAGGCTCTCAGCCGCACGATAACATGACTCCTTATCTGGTGGTCACGTTCATCATTTCTCTGTTCGGAACCTTTCCGTCGCAAAACTAAGTGGTTGTTTAGGTGCCACCTCAATTGAAACCATGAGTCAGGATTAAAAGGAGCGAGAGATATGGGTACACCATTCCTGTCCGAAATCAAAATGTTTAGCTTTATTTTCCCGCCCAAGGGCTGGGCGCTATGCAACGGGCAATTTTTGCCAATCAATCAGAATCAGGCGTTGTTCTCTTTACTCGGGACGACCTACGGAGGCAATGGTCAGACGACGTTTGCGCTGCCTGATTTGCGCGGTCGCACTCCATTTCATATGGGCGCTGGCTTTAACGAGGGACAGGCTGCCGGCTCGGAGGCGGTAACGCTGAATATTCAGCAACTCCCGACGCACACCCATTCGATAACCGGCAATACTGCCGTGGTGGGCGCTAGCAACAACTCTACTGCCGCTACACCGACCGGTAATTTTTGGGCCAATCAAGGCAAGAACGTTTTTGCCACCGGCCAACCTAACTCTGCGATGTCGCCGGGGACGGTTACGAATATCGGCGGCAGCCAGCCGCACACCAACCTATCGCCGTACCTGGTGATCAGTTTCTGTATCGCCCTATTAGGCGCTTTCCCGTCCCGCAACTAAGGAGAATAATCATGGCGAGTCCTTTTGTGGCTGAAATTAGAATCTTTGCTTGCAACTTTGCGCCGACCGGCTGGGCCCAGTGCAACGGGCAACTGCTGCCCATCAGCCAGAACACCGCGCTCTTTTCGCTGCTCGGCACCTTCTACGGTGGTGATGGCAAGAGTACCTTTGCGTTGCCCGACTTTCAGGGTAGAGGGTCGATGCATCAGGGTCAGGGACAGGGCCTGAGCAATCGTTTCTTAGGTGAGATGAGCGGCGTGGAAACTGTGACCTTGCTGCTTAGTGAAATCCCGGTACACAGCCATGTGGTTGGTGGGGCTTTCAACGGTGCTGGCAATTCGCAAAGTGCGGTAGCCGGTCTCTGGGCCCAGTCACCAGCGGGTCGCGGCGGGTTCGTGAACATTTATTCATCGCCCGCAACCGGCGCGGTGAATCCGAATTCCCTGGCTCTCGCGGGGGGCGGCCTGCCACACAACAATTTGCAGCCTTATTTGACGCTTAATTTCTGCATTGCATTGCAAGGCGTTTTCCCGCCGCGTAACTAAAACGCAATGGGTGGATCAGAGGGGATAGAGCTAGCGAACTAAACGATGCAAAGGCCAGAAACGCTTTTCTGTTTCTGGCCTCTGCGCGGAGAAACCTTGTTAGATAGTTTCATCCTTCGCAGAACGAAATTCGCAGCTACTTGAACTCTGAATTTGCCCAGCGGTATTCCTGATTTTGGACAGACTTACATTTCTACTAAGTCGCATAAGTTGAGGAGGTCGCTAATGTTCGATTCTCAGACCCGAAGAGCCAACTCTCGAACCGCGCGCCAAAGCTACAGGGTTTTGTCGATCCTCGCGCTCTTCGCCGTTAGTGCGGCGACATTATTCGTAGTGTCTGTGTCGTCTCATTCCGGCGGGCCGAACCGTTTAGGAGAATCGGCGCTGCGTACGAAGCACCGAATCAGCATGCGACCAGCGAGCGGCAGTTTGCGCACCACGCCTCTCTTAGCCGCACCACTACTCGTCACTATTACCGTCGATAGAACGGACGATGCTCCCTCAGCTTCCGCTTGCACGGCTTTGCCCAATGATTGCAGTCTGCGAGGCGCCGTGGATTTCGCGAATCTCGCGCCCGCAACCACCATTAACGTTCCGGCCGGAACTTATCAACTAACCATTGATGGCAGCAGCGAAGGCTTCGCTGGTGACAATTCAATCGGCGATCTCGATATCACAGCCACCAACACAGCCATCGTCGGCGCCGGCGCCGGAACTACAATCATCCAACAGACGCAGCTAAATGACCGCGTAATCGAAGTTAATCCATTTCTCGACGCTGGATTCGTGTCCAGTATTTCAGGCGTTACTGTGACTGGAGGTAAAGAAACCACAGCCGCTTGCGGCGGCGGGATCGTCGCGGGTTCCATCGGTAACGCCTTGACTGTATCTAATTCTGTAATCTCCGGTAACTCAGCGACAGGGGCAGGCACTTTCGGTGGGGGCGGGATTTGTTTTACCGGTGGGAGTCTGACCTTGAGTGGCACCACTGTCAGTGGTAACTCGACCAGCGGCAGTGGCGGCGGCATAGTTTATTCCGCGGGCGACCTGCTTGGGAGAACGCCCTCGCCCGGTGTGTTGTCTGTAACGAACTCGACGTTCTCCAGTAATAGCGCGGCCGGCGGTGGCGGCGGTGCGCTCGACTTGTTCGACTTCAATCTTGGCACTGGCACTTATAACATTACCGGTTCTTCATTCAATAACAACACAGCTACAACTGGAAATGGCGGCGCCATCCTGGTTGAAAGCGGTGGGCCACTTACGGTCAGCACAAGTTCCTTCGCCACTAATAGTGCCGGAACCTCCGGCGGCGCCATTTTCTCAAATGCCGGTGTGTCAACCATCCGGTACTCTCGATTTGTGGGGAATACGGTTCCAGTGCCTACTAACGGGCTTACTATTTTCAAGGGCCCAGGTTTATTGACCGCCGACGATAACTGGTGGGGAATCAACACCGGCCCAACTGCCAATGATATTCGCAGCGCCTCGGGTTCCATCTTCCCGACTACTTATCTGCAACTTCAAGCGAGTGCTAATCCGAATACGATTTGCGTGGGTGGTACGTCTACCATCAACGCAGACATCAAAAAGAGAAACGCTGGCCCGGATTTGACCGTTGAGCTAAACGGCCTGCCGCCCTTCCCAGCTACGTTTATTAACACTACGCCGGCGGTGGGTACGCTCTCCGGCGTGAGTGCCAATTTTGTAGATGGCGCAGCGTCAGCCACCTTCACCGGCACTGCGACCGGCACGGCGAACATTGACGTCATCGCGGACAATCAAACAGTTACCGCTACGGTTACTGTAGGGTCGAACGCCACCACCGACCCGGCGGATCAGATGGTCTGTGAAGGCGCTACAGCGAATTTCACTACCAATTCTTCCGGCCCCGGTCCTTTCACCTACGTTTGGAAGAAGGGCGCTACTGTTTTGAACAACGGCGATCTCGGCGGACGAGTCACGATCACCAGTGGCAGCAATACGAGCACGCTTAGTATCAGTAACGTTCAAGCGAGTGACGCCGACACTTATACGGTCGAGGCCACAGGTGCCTGCAGTACTGCCACGCAGACCGCGACACTGAGCATAAATCCACCGACCACCACAACCGATCCGGCGGACGCCACAGTTTGCCAGGGTGCAACAGCAAACTTCTCGACAACGGCTGGCGGCACCGGTCCGTTTAGCTACGCTTGGACGTTGGACGGTTCGCCATTCAACGGCAACAGCCCGAGCATCAACGTGCCGACCGGCTCGCTGAGCGTTGGCAACCACACAGTAGCGGTAACCACGACCGGCGCCTGCGGTAGCGCTTCGCAAAGCGCAACGCTGACGGTGCAAGAAGGCACGTCGACAACTGATCCGGCGGACGCCACCGTCTGCCAGGGCGCTACCGCCAGTTTCTCGACCACCGCGAGCGGCACCGGTCCCTTTAGCTACGCCTGGACTTTGGACGGCTCGCCATTCAACGGTAATAGCCCGAGCATCAACGTGCCGACTGGCTCACTGAGCGTTGGCAATCACACCGTGGCGGTCACCACCACCGGCGGCTGTGGCAGCGCTTCGCAGAGCGCGACGCTGACGGTGCAACCGACCACTACTACCAGCGATCCGGCTGATGTCGCGGTTTGCCAGGGTGCAACAGCTAACTTCTCGACAACGGCTGGCGGCACCGGTCCCTTTAGCTACGCGTGGACTTTGGACGGCTCGCCATTCAACGGCAACAGCCCGAGCATCAACGTGCCAACCGGCTCATTGAGCGTCGGCAATCACACCGTGGCCGTCACCACCACCGGCGCCTGCGGTAGCGCTTCGCAGAGCGCGACCCTGACGGTGCAAGCGCCCACGGCCACCACCGACCCGATGGACCAGACCGTTTGTAAGGGGGCGACTGCCAACTTCTCAACCACGGCTTCCGGAACCGGTCCCTTCCACTACGCATGGACCCTGGACGGCGTGCCGTTTAATGGTGACAGCGCCAGCATCAGCGTGCCGACTGGTTCCCTGAGTTCTGGACCACACACAGTTGCCGTAACGACGAGCGGTACGTGCGGCAGCGCTTCACAGAGCGCAACGCTGACGGTGGGTTCACCTCCGGTAATCACACTGACTACCAGCAACATAAACATGTGGCCACCGAACCACGCTTATCACACGTTCACTGCTGCGGACTTTGGCGCGAGTGCCTCTGGCTGCGACGGTGATCTGACGAGCAGTATCGTGATTGCCAGCATCAGCAGCGATGAGCCTGAAGACAATCCTCTCGGAGCCGACGGCAGCACCTTGAACGATATTGTGATTGCTGCTAACTGTAAGTCGA
>DASZDU010000271.1:0-20377 GCA_035941655.1 Pyrinomonadaceae bacterium
GTCAGTGGATGATTCGCGACTTCGCGGGTCTACACCCAGCCGAAAGCAAAGCCGATGAACCTGTCTGCCACGCCAGTTACTTCGAAGCGTCGGCGTTCGCAAAATGGGCAGGCAAGCGTTTGCCTACTGAAGCGGAGTGGGAAAAAGCCGCGACGTTTAATCCTGGAACGGGCGCGCGGCAACAGTTTCCCTGGCGGGACGACGCGATCAATGAAACGAAAGCTAATCTCTTTGAGAACGGTCTTTGGGCGCCAGCTTCAATCGGATCATTCCCAGCCGGAGAAAACGCTTACGGCTGTCACCAAATGATTGGTGACGTTTGGGAATGGACGACCTCGGATTACGTTCCCTATCCGGGGTTCAAATCCGAGTTTGATGAGTACAACGACAAGTGGTTTGTTAACCAGAAAGTTTTACGCGGCGGTTCATACGCCACGCCGCAATCGCACATCCGCTCGACCTACCGCAACTTCTTTCACGCCCATGAGCGCTGGATGGTCTCCGGCTTCCGTTGTGCCAAAGATATGTAAAGCAAACTGTTAGTTTGCGTGGTTGCAACGCAAACTGTTAGTTTGCGTGGTTGTAAAGCAAACTGTTAGTTTGCGTCGCTGTAACGCAAACTGTTAGTTTGCGTGCGTGCGACGCCGTTCAACTGCAACGATACCGAAAAACCAACCAAACCAACAGTTTGCTTTACGCTCGCCGATAGCTCCACTTCCAATCCTTCCAGCACTTGACGTAACCAGCTTTTAAGGGGTTGTTCAGAACGTAAGAAATTATTCGCTGCCACTCATCGCCGTCGCGAATCCAATGGTCGTAGCTTTCGTGTGCCCAAAATTGTCCCTTCCGACCAAGAAGTTGGTTACATGTGAAAACAGTGTAACCTTTCAGCGACTGCATTATCTCCGCCAGCGAGTGGTAAGCGATATCATCGCCTTGCCCGTAGCCTCTCAAAGTTCCAGATGACGACTGCGCACCGTCAACTCCGCTGATTGGCAGTGGCTTCAGGACGGTATGTACGTGGTTCGCCATTATCGTAAACGCATCCAACCGGTAAACTTTTTCATGCCATCCCCGGGAGATTGACCGGGCCTACTAGAGGACGCAAGCGTTTGTCGCGGTGACGCCTTTTTTTCCGATGCAAGATTTCCAACGTTTCCGCAAACTAACAGTTTGCGTTACGATTCCGGCGCGGACAGAACGGCGGCTGAGGAAACGAAAGATTGGCAACAATACTAAACGACGTCGAAACGCGCGTGCTCGGATCTCTGGTCGAAAAACAAGTGACCACCCCGGAGTATTATCCGCTGACGCTCAATGCACTCATGCTGGCGTGCAATCAGAAAAATAACCGCACTCCGGTCACTTCCTACGATGAAACAACAGTAGCGCAAGCGCTGGAAACGCTGCGCGAGAAGAACCTTGCCTACGTCTTCTACGGCAGCACCAGCCGCGTGCCGAAATATAAGCACGTCCTCCCGGAAGTTATGCATTTGAGCGCGCCGGAGTTGGCGTTGATGTGCGTGCTGCTGCTCAGAGGTCCGCAAACCACTGGCGAACTGGCAACCCGCGCTTTTCGCCTGCATGAGTTTGCCGGTCTGGAAGAGGTTGAATCTACTCTGAATTCGTTGATTGCTCGCGAGCCTGATCCACTGGTGACGCGTCTGCCGCGCCAGACCGGCCAAAAAGAAGTTCGCTTCGCGCATCTGCTTTCCGGAGTGCCTTCTGCCGAAGCAGTTTCCGCAAGCGGACATTCGCGTGAAGCGTCTGTTCGTTCCAGCCAATCTGATAAAGTTTCAAGACTTGAAAGCGAAGTGGAAGCTCTGAAAATTGAGATGGATAAACTTCGCGAACAATTCGAAGGCTTCAAAAAGCAGTTCGAATGATCATTTTGGAGTGCGCTGACCTGTCAGCGCTTTGGTTCAGCGGCGGCCTGTCGCCGCGCCTCGCCGAAGACTATCGCAAAACATCTGCGACAGGTCGCAGATGAGTAAAGCGCTGACAGGTCCGCGCACTCCAAAAAAGGAGCGTTTTCCATCCCTAGGCCATTGTTTCATTTGTGCAATCTTAACTTCTCTGAGTTATAATTTTCCTCCCTATGAATCTCGAAATCTTTCATCCAGCAGTCGCACGCTGGTTTGCGAAGAGCTTTCCCGAAGCGACGCCGCCGCAGGAACAAGCCTGGCCGGCCATCAAAGAACACCGGAACACTTTGATCGCCGCGCCCACCGGTTCCGGTAAGACGCTCGCTGCTTTCCTCGCGGCAATTGACGACCTGGTGCGTCTCGGCGTTGACGGCAATCTCGACGACACCACGCACGTAGTTTACGTCTCTCCACTTAAAGCTCTCAGCAACGACATTCAACGCAACCTGCAAATTCCGCTGGCAGGTATTCAGGAAGAACTGCGCGAGTCGGGTCTGCCGGAAGTAAATATCCGGACCTTTGTGCGGACAGGTGACACCCCGGCGGGTGAGCGAAGCGCGATGACCAAGCGGCCTCCGCACATCGTGGTCACCACACCCGAGTCCCTTTACATTTTGCTCACCAGCGACGGCGGACGTCGCATGCTGCAAACGACGCGCACGATTATTCTCGACGAGATTCACGCGGTAGTTGGCGACAAACGCGGCTCCCACCTCGCGCTTTCAATGGAGCGCCTGGAAGAGCTTGTTCACCAGCATCGTGTTAACGAGGCGGATCAGGAGTCGGAATCAGGTCGGCTGTCATCGGTCAGCCGTCGATTAGTCCGCATCGGACTTTCCGCCACGCAACGTCCTATCGAAGAAGTCGCGCGCTTTCTCGTCGGCACTGCGAACCTCAACGCCGACGGTTCACCCAATTGCACCATCATCGATAGCGGCCACGCACGTCGTCTGGATCTTGGCATTGAACTCCCTGAATCGCCTTTGCAGGCGGTCATGTCCGGCGAAGTTTGGGAGGAAGTTTACGACCGGCTGGCGCAGCTGATTCGGCAACACCACACCACGCTTGTTTTTGTAAACACGCGAAGATTGGCCGAACGTGTTTCGCGTCATCTGGGCGAACGTCTGGGCGATGAAAACATCGCCGCACATCATGGCAGTCTGGCGCGAGAACAGCGTCTCGCTGCAGAGCAACGCCTGAAAGCGGGCGAGCTGAGCGCTCTCGTCGCTACTGCTTCGCTGGAGCTGGGCATCGACATTGGCGACGTTAATTTGGTTTGCCAGCTTGGCTCCACTCGTTCCATAGCCAGTTTTCTGCAGCGCGTAGGGCGATCGAATCACACTGTCGCCGGTTTTCCCAAAGGAAGAATTTTCCCGCTATCGCGGGACGAATTGGTGGAGTGTGCGGCGATTGTTGACTCCGTGCGACGAGGCGAACTCGATCGGCTGGAACTTCCGGAACTGCCGCTCGACATTCTGGCGCAGCAGATAGTGGCCGCATCCGCCGCAGAAGAATGGACGGAAGATGCGCTGTTTCAGATGGTGCGGCGAGCCTACCCCTATCGCAATTTAACGCGCGAGCAGTTTGATTCAGTAATTCGGATGCTGGCTGAAGGCTTTTCCACCAAGCGCGGCCGGCGCTCCGCGTATCTCCATCACGACGCCGTCAATCAACGCATTCGCGGGCGACGCAATGCCAGGATTTCGGCAATAACTTCCGGCGGTGCGATTCCCGACACCGCGGATTATGCTGTCGTGCTTGAGCCGAGTGAACTTGTGATTGGTTCAGTTAACGAAGATTTTGCAATCGAAAGTTTGCAGGGCGACATCTTTCAACTGGGAAACACTTCCTGGCGCGTGCTCAGAGTCGAGCAGGGGAAGGTGCGTGTGGAAGATGCAGCCGGTCAGCCACCGTCAATTCCCTTCTGGCTGGGTGAAGCTCCGGCTCGTACGCATGAGCTTTCCGTGTCGGTTTCAAGACTGCGCGAAGAGGTCGCCGACCGGATCGAAGTCAGTACCCCCTGCGGTAGCGGGGGGGTTGCCGAAGACCCGCCCGCTATCACAGGCGGTACTGACCTCACATCCAACGACGACAATGGTCATGCAAAGATGACTAGTGCTGAGGATGATCGTGGTCTGGCGCCGTCGATCAATCTCGAGCCCGCGATTAATTATCTCGTTGACGACGTCGGCATTTCGCGCGCGGCTGCCGAACAGATTGTCGAGTATCTGGCCGGCGCGAAGATGGTGCTTGGCGTGATGCCTTCGCAGGAAAACCTGGTCCTCGAACGTTTCTTTGATGACAGCGGCAGCATGCAGCTGGTGGTGCATTCGCCTTTTGGTAGTCGTCTGAATCGCGCCTGGGGTCTGGCGTTGCGTAAGCGTTTTTGTCGCAAGTTCAATTTTGAGTTGCAGGCGGCCGCTACTGAAGATGCGGTGGTACTGTCGCTGGGACCGACACACAGTTTTCCCTTGGACGAAGTTTTTCATTATCTAAACTCCAAAACTGTGCGCCAGCTTTTGTGTCAGGCGCTTTTGGACGCACCGATGTGGAACATTCGTTGGCGCTGGAACGTGACGCGGTCGCTGGCGGTCTTGCGACGGCGCGGCGGCAGGAAAATCCCGGCGCAGCTGCAGCGAATGGATGCGGAGGATTTGTTGACGGCGATTTTTCCCGATCAGTTGGCGTGTCAGGAAAATCTTGGCGGCGGCGAACGCGAAATTCCCATTCATCCGCTGGTCGATCAAACTGTAAAAGACTGTCTCGAAGAAGCCATGGATATCGACAGTCTCGAGCGGCTGCTGACGGCGATCGAACGCAATGAAAAGAACCTGTTCGCACGCGACGTAATCGAGGCTTCACCGCTGGCCCAGGAAATCCTTAACGCCCGGCCGTATGCCTATCTTGACGATGCTCCGCTTGAAGAGCGTCGCACGCGTGCGGTGCAACAGCGACGCTGGCTGGATCCGCAAACGGCAAAGGACATGGGCAAGCTAGATCAGGCAGCGATTGATCGCGTGCGTGATGAAGCCTGGCCGCGTGTGGAGAATGCCGATGAACTTCACGATGCGCTGGTGGAGTTGGGATTCATAACTGAGGCTGAAGGGTCCGAATGGCAGGAGTTTTTCACAGAACTGAAAAACGATCGCCGCGCCGCCGTGCTGCAAGCTGGGAGCGCAGACATCCTGTCTGCAATGAGCGCGCAGCGCGAAAAAGCGGCCGCAGACAAGATGTCTGCGCTCCCAGCAGTAGCAGCGTTATGGGTCGCTGCCGAGCGATTGCCACAGCTCGAAAAGGTTTATCCCGGTGCGTTGCTCAAACCCACTATCGCGGCGCCGGAAAGTTTTGCGCAGGCTTCGTGGGATTTTGAAAGTGCTCTGGTCGAGGTTCTGCGCGGACGATTGGAAGGGCTTGGGCCGGTAACTGTGGCAACCCTCGCCGGTTCTTCCGGGCTAAGCGCCAGCGACATTGATCTGGGCCTGCTCAAACTCGAAGCAGAAGGCTTTGTCATTCGCGGACAGTTCACTCCCGGAGGCACTGAAACTGAATGGTGCGCGCGCCGTCTGCTGGCACGCATTCATAGCTACACGCTTAATCGTCTGCGGCAGGAAATCGAGCCGGTCTCGACCGCCGACTTTATGCGCTATCTGCTCGCGTGGCAAAAAGTTGCGCCGGACCATCAGATGGAAGGACCTGAAAGCGTTCGCGCAATCATTGAACAGTTGGAAGGTTTTGAAGCGCCCGCCGCCGCCTGGGAAGGAGAGCTACTGCCGAGCCGTTTGGTGGAATACGATCCGGCATGGCTCGACGCTTTGTGTCTCTCGGGTGAAGTGGTCTGGGCCAGGTTAACTCCGCCGACAACATCACGTGTTGCCACTACCGAACCGGGGAACGAGCGCGCGCGCGGCGCGGCTCCGGTTCGCAACACGCCCATCGCGCTGCTTCAGCGCAAGAATTTTGCGATCTGGAATTCAGTCTTTCCGGAACCGTCGTTGAGTGAAGTCGAGTTCTCAACAACTACACGCGCGGTGCATGACTATCTGGCCACACGGGGCGCTTCTTTTTTTACTGACATCGTCGACGGCACGAGACTCTTGCGCGCGCAGGTTGAGGAAGGACTCGCCGAGCTGGTGGCGAATGGCTTGGTGATTTCGGACAGCTTCGCCGGCTTGCGTGCTTTGTTGACTCCAGCGAGCCGCAAGACCCAGGCGGCGGCAAGACGTAAGCAGCGGCAGCCTGCTTATGAAATGTCGAGCGCTGGACGCTGGTCGCTGCTGAACCGCGCGGCTGGGAGCCCGAACGCTGGGAGCGCAGACATCCTGTCTGCTGTTGCGGTTACCCGGGGCAGTAGCCCGACCGTAAGGGAGGGCTCTGTGGACCCAGAGACCGCCGAAAAAATCGCACGCATTATGCTCAAGCGCTATGGCGTGGTCTTCAAGCGTCTGCTGGAACGCGAAGGCATCGCTCTGCCCTGGCGTGTTTTGCTTCGCATCTATCACCGTCTGGAAGCGCGCGGCGAGATTCGTGGTGGACGCTTCGTGGCGGGAATTTCCGGCGAACAATTTGCGCTGCCGGAAGCTGTTGGCATGTTACGCGCTATTCGGCGGACGCGCACCGGGGCAATGGACTTTGGTTTCCGTTCGCCCGCGCGCGAGACTGAAGCCAGCTCGCTGGCGGTCGGCATTCAGCCGGGATCGGATCTGACAGGTACCGAGACTGAAAGTTTGATTTCAGTAAGCGCTGCGGATCCTTTGAATCTGGTTGGTATCATCACGCCCGGAGGTCGCCTCACGGCCCACACTTCCAATCGCATTCTTTATCGCAACGGCGAGCCGATTACGGTGCTGGAGTCTGGCGAGTCGCGCTTCCTGGTCGAACTCTCTCGCACGATGGAATGGAAAGCGAAGGCCGCGCTGGTTCGCAAAGCTACGCCTCCTCAATTGCGATCATATCTGCGCCGTCCTGCCTAACTTGGCCTTCTTCCATTACTGCGCTTTCCAACAGCAATCAAGAGTAGTGCCTAAACGATTGGGGCCGAACTTCAGCCGACCCCAACAGGGAAAGTTAAGAATTTAAGTATTGAAGGCAATCAAATGCCGTAAGGGAGATCCCCTGGGCCAGCGAATTCCAGCTCTCTTCCCTCTCCCGCTTTTCTTTCGCGGGAGAGGAACCAGAGTAAAGATCGTCCGCGTCTACGGTGCGATAACGATTGGGGCCGTCTGACTGAAGTTCTTGACCTGCGTAACGGTGACCGTCCCCGGTCCGGCACAGGCGCCCGCGGTGTTTGCCGTGTATGCCGTCTGGCAGGCAACGACAGCACCCGTGTTATCGGTGCACTCAAAGAACCACTCGACTTTGAGTTTATGGTTACCGCCGCCGACGTTCGGCGCAACGAAGTCGAAACTGTGCGCTGCGAGGGTGCTCATAACAAGATCCACGTCGCAGTTGTTATTCGCGGTGCAGGTAGACATGTTAGTCGCATCAGCGAGGCTGAGCTGTTGGAAACGCTGGTCATAAATGATGCCCGGTTCGCCCGATGTGGCGGGGGCCACTGGGTTACCGTCGAGCGTCACATAAACCTTCACTGCAGCCGAGTTCCCAGAGTACTCGTCAGTGTTCGCGCCCGTGTTCGTGAATAGGCCCGTCACCAGCGAAGGCCTGATGAGCAACGTCGTGAATTTAGAGTTCGGCGTTTGAATGGAGGTCTCGAGCACCGTGCCTCCATTGTTGTTATTTAAGCCGCCGGAAATCGGCAACCCGGGCGTTGTGTTCATCCTGCATTGCGTCGTCTGCACTGTGGCGGTGAAATTGCCGCTGCTCTGGGCGAGAGCACTTGCCGGGGCAAAAAGCGCTGCAATTGCAGCGATGGTAAGTACCTGAGTTATTTTCTTCATGGGTACGGCCTCCTTTCAAGACCGGGGAGCACCTCTTTGGCGCTAATTGTCAGTGCGGTTCTGTTTAAATCGATGGGCCCAGCTTAGCCGGCATGGTTGAGAAATTCTTGAGCTTCGTGGCGCGGATCTTGTGGCTTGATTACAGTTGGTTTGCAATCAAATTTTTTGAATTCTCGGGCGCAACAAACATTCATTGAAACTGCGTGAGTGGGCTTTGTTTCGTTTCGAAGAGGTCTTCGGCTCGGATTTCCATCGGTCCAAAAAAGCCCGGCGCCCGAGCGAATTCCAACCGCAGAAGGAACAAGATTGTGGGTTTTGATTTAGGAGGTTAGTGGAAGGAAAAAACAGTGAGCGTTGGGTGAACAGCCTTGCACAGAAAGGCTCTACTTATATCAGAACCGGGAGCGGTAGCGACCGGCCACAAATGCTTACTTGTGCACTTTACTGAGGCTGAACTGAAACTGTTTTCAAAGGCGGTGAAGCCGAGCGATCACAACACTCTCCGGTTGGATAAGTGAAACGCTTTCGAGTTGCCACCGAGAAATAAAAGGGTATTAGGAGTCTTCGACTGAGGACGTAGCGTCGTTGTCGGGGAAGCACCAGTCAATAATTGAGCCGGTTTCCACAAATACAGAAAACAAAACTATAAGGGTGAAGATGAGCACTGCAATTTGAATTGCGCGGCGTTCCATAGCGGGCGAGAGTATATAATTGGCGGGCCACAACTTCAATTCTAATTTCAAATTGCGACGCTACTGAAACGCGCAGGCGTTCCTGACGTAAGCTTCGTTTCACACTGGATTCAGTATTACGATCTCCGCACGTTCGCGAGCGCTATCGAGAAACGTGTCAGTGTCTGATTCTATTTTCGCTTCAGTCAAGATACGTTCAATTTCGGCTCGAGCTTGTTCCAGCGTCGGCACAATCTGACCCGGTGCACGGGCGCGCAAGCGCGGTACATAGACGTCCTTGTAGTAATCACCAATCTCTTTCTGCGTGATCACTACGAAGTTGCGAAAACGGAAGTCGAGGTACTTTTCGATCCTGACGCGCTGCTCAAGAATCTCATCAAGTTTCTCTGACGTTAGTCCTACGCGCTGAAGTCGCAGTTGAAATTCCGCGGCTGAAGGAAATGCCTTAACCAATTCATCGCGCGCGCTCTTGAGCTCTTCCGTAGTTGGCGCGATGGACGGCAGCTTCTCAGCTTCCTGAAGAATCAATCTCTGGTCAGTCACCAGACGCAGAGCGCGGTTGAGGTCAGCTGAAGAAGGGTTATCAAGCTGCGTGTTTGGTTGCAACGCCAACTGCCAAAGCAGATCAGAATAGGTGATCAGACAGATCTGCCGACACTCGGGCAATACGCCGGCGTTGACGGTGGCAACCATTTTGTCGACGACTTGCTGGCCGCGCGCCTCGCGAGTGAGCAGTGCGCAAGTCAAAGTGAGCAGTATGCAGTGAGCAGTGAGCAGTAGAAACGCGGGCAACAGTCGACAAACTGTAAGCCTCGCCACCGAAGCACGAACCCGGTCGCTACCCCGAGGCGTCGGGGTTCTGACTTCTTCGACCCACGATAGAAGAACTTTATCTTTCTGCTTACTGCTCATTGCTCACTGCTCACTTTCCTGGAACCCGGTCGCTACTGCTCCCGGTTCTGACTTCTTCGACCCACGGTAGAAGAATTATCTCTTCCTGCTCAATGCTCACTGCTCACTGCTCACTTTCCTGGAACCCGGTCGCTACCGCTCCCGGTTCTGACTTCTTTGACCCACGGTAGAAGAACTATCTCTTTCTGCTCACTGCTCACTGCTCACTTTCTCAGAACGTCTGCGTAAATCTGAAATGCAATTGCGTGCGCTTCAACCGATAGACCGCCGGCGTGCCGTTAAAATCGTCCGGTGCGTTGGTTGGGCCGCGTTGTGGAACCAGGAACTCCGGCGGGTTTAGCAGGAAACCATAATCCACAGCCAGCGCGCCGCCAAACGGCGTCTGAATTCTGAAGCCCAAACCCACTGTGTTGGTCCAATGCGCGCGCAGGTTCGCCCGATTGATCGCGGCTATCACATCACCGGGGGGCAAGGGCGTTTTGTCCTCTTTGCCAAACAAATCTCCAACGCGGCGAAACACGTTGCCGCCGTCGTAGAAAGGAACTACCTGCAACGTTCGCGACACAGGCACGCGCGCCTCAAGATTGACGATAGCGAGCGCGTTGCCGCCGACCGGCACTGTAAACGGATTCAAGACCACCGGATCTTTATTTTGATCGATGAAGGTACCGATGGGAGTGATCGCCTGCCGCGGACCGGCTTCCTCAAAATTGAAGCCCCGAAGCGTGGTCGAACCGCCCGAAAAAAATCGTTCGCTGATTGGCAGCGTAAGATCGATTTCATCTATTCCTGGTGCGCCGCCGCGGTCGCGGGGGTTGAAGAGATTGGCGAGTCCCAATGTCGCATTTCCGGCGAAGACCGTGCCGCGAAACGCGTTCATCTTGTAATAACGACGATAACTCGCCTGCAGTCTGTTGAAGGAAACATTTCCGCCCAACTGCCGTAAGGCGACGGCGTAGTCAACGTTGAAGAAATCACCGCGCGTCGCATCCAGCTGGTTGTAGCGGCAAATTTCACCTGGCGCTCCCGTCTCCTCGTCAGGATTGCGCACCGTCCCCAGCAAACCTCGCTCGCATCGTTCGCGCGTATCCCGCACATAAGACGCGCCGAGGCGCGACATCCGCACGGCCCGATCGGGTTGCAGCACGGGCTTGATCAACAGGCTCTGAAGATTAAAGAGCCTCACATCTTCATAGCTATAACGCAGGAACACCGCTGAATGCGTTTTCGGATTGAGCACACGCTGCGTCTCGATGGCGGCAGTGAAGCGATTGATGGTCGGCTCTTTAACTCGTCTGCCAAAATCGTCGAGCGCATTTCCTTCGTCATCGAGTCGCTGAACAATTCCCATGGTGCCGCGATCGATCGCCGATCGGAAAAATCGGGTAACAGTGGAATCCCGTTGGTACTCGAGCGATATACCGAGTGGCGCAAAGCTTTTTTCGCCGTATTTCTTGAAGCGCGGATCAAGATATTCCAACCTGAGACGCTGTTGCTGGCTGCTTACGCGCAGCCGCATCGCGGCCTGTCGCAGCTTGTTCATGAAGTTGACGTTGCTGAGCTCGAGCAATCCCAGCGGACCAGTGTCCGTCGAGAAGCCGCCGCCGTAGTCCATCACACGTGGTTTCTTTTCTTCCACATCGATGATGACATCTCTACGTTTGTAGCCGGAGGTGGTTTCGCCTGCAGGTTCTGTGCGAATGATGACCTGGCGATAAGCGTCTGTCAGGTAAAGCTCTCGCTCGCTGTCGGCGATTCTATCCGATCGCAGCACGTCGCCGTCGGCAATAGGAATCACTCGCATGATCGCTTCGCGTTTAGTGCTTTGCGTTTTCGCGCTGCCGGTCACGCCGTTAATGACAATTCGGTTGATGAAGACCTTATCGCCCTCGTTCGTTAGCGAATAGATAAGCCTAACCTGTTCCTCGTCTCCCTTTCTTGGCAGCTCAACCAGCGAATAGTCCATCTGCGCGTTCAGGTATCCATTGCGCGCATACAACGCAATCATGCGTTCGCCGTCCGCGCGCGCCTGAGAACGCGAGTAAGGAGCACCGATCACAGTCTTCAGCTCGTCGCGCAGTCGCTGGTCGGTATAGATCTTATTGCCGCGCAATTCCACTCCCGCTATTCGCGTTAATGGTCCTTCAGTCACCTGGAACGTGATGATCAGGCTTTCGCCGTTAATCGACACGCCCTGAAGCACGTCGACGTCCGCGCGACGATAGCCAAGGTCGCGCATGTAGTTTCTGATCGTTCGCTTATCTTGTTCGAGTAAGGTGAGACTGGTGTAGCCACGCCCATAGCCGAGCAGCGGAATCAATCCGAGCGCACTCGCTTTCTGAGTACGGAGGTCAGCCGCGACGTCTTCATAGCTGAGTTTGTTGGTGCCAGTGATGCGAATATCGGTCAACTTAAAACGGCGTCCGCGTTCTATGTCATAACGTATCTCGACGCTGCGTCCGGTCAGGGTTTCAGGATTCAGGGTTTCACAGGTTCCGGCTTCACCATTTGGACCCAACTCCGGTGTCGGAGGCGTAACCGTGCAGACCGGAGTTACTTCGGTGAAGAAATAGCCCTGCTCCTGGAGTTTATTGCGCAAACGACGGCCACCCTCGACGATAGCCGATTGATCGATGTTTCCTTCACGCTTTACCGGCAAAAGCTCGCGCGCCGTTTTGTCGCTCATCGGAAAATTAGGGACGCTGACCGTGACTTTTGGGCCAACCGTCCCGGTTAAGTTCACCACGATCGTGTTTTTTTCCGGATCGCGCTCCACTCTCGCGTCGTCAAGCAAAGGCGCAAGAAAATTCTGATCGATTAGGGCCTGGCGAATCTTGTTCGTGTCAGTCCCAAGTGCCTCGCGCGTGAAAGGAGCGCCGGGCTGGAGCTGCAGCGTCGGCTTTACGGCAGCGGGATCAAAGCCAGCGATGTTTATGTTGAACGACTCGATTCGCGCCTGCTCGCCGGGCACGATGCGATAGGTAACGGTGGCTCGCGTTCCGGATGGGTCAAGCTGCTCATGCCCCTCAACCGTTGCATTAAAGTAACCACGATCGCGCAGGAAGACCTGAAGCTCATTTGCGTTATGCGAGACGATCTGTTTGGAGAGTCGCGTGCCCGGCTGCGTCAGATTGACGCGCGCCCGCAATTCGTCTTCGGAGATGGGAGTGCCGGTGGCGGGCGAAAGTTCAAAAGCTACATCACCAATCTGCACTTGTCTTTGAATAACAAAACGCAGGCGGAGCGAGCCGGTCCGCGCAGCTCCTGATTCGAACACTTCCACGCGCGCATTCGCCACTCGGTCAGAATCAAACAAAGCTTGCAGCGAGTCGCGGACTGTGACAGCCGAGAATGGTGTGTTGGGAACGACCCTGATGATGGAGAGAAACTCTGCTTCGGCCGCTGGATCGGCAGGTGAACCCTCAAATGCGATTTCGACCGCACTCACGGTTCGACCTTCATATTCTTCAAAGGTCACGCCGGCGCGCACGCTCGCGAAGCCGAGCAGAATCAGCCACGTCACACAAATTGCCCAAAGAAACCGTTGCAGCAGCACCCGCTTTAAAACCTTCTTCTGAACCTAATCTCAAAACTGAAATTGTTGTTACGCGCGGTCAATCTTCGTGTCGATGCCTGTTCATACTGCGCGATGAAAAACAGCCGGTCGGAAACCCGATACTCGACCGCGAGTATTTGGTTAGGATCTGAAGTGACGTTGGTTGAGTAGGTGACGGACAAGTCCTTGTTGATTCTCTTCCCCACCGTTAAGCGCGCGGCGGGCGTGGACCCGGTGCCGCCAATTACCGGATTAATCTCAAAACGGCTCAAGCCGAAAAGCTTGCTGGTCGCGCGTTGCGCCGGAGCATTGATCAGGGCGTCAGTCAACAGACTCGTCGCAGTTCCTAAACCGGATTGAGAGAGTATCGATGAACTCGTATCGCCGGTCGCCAGTTGGCCGGTCGTAATCAGCGAAACCACATCAGCCTGCGGCAGAGCGGGTTCTGAACTAATAATTGCCTGTGGCTGCGAGAGTGGCCCGGTGAGCCCGACGGTGACGCGATAGCCGCGAATTTGTGACTCGCCCTGAATATTTATCAGCGGGTCCGCCTGTCGCTGCGGGGGCAAGTCGACCAGAGCACGGGTGATCTCGTAACGATCGTTGCGGAAATTAAGCGTGCCGCTGGTCGCGGTTATTCTGCCGGAGACGAGCGGATCCTTCACCGGACCATTTATCTGCAGCGAGATTGAGCCAACCAAATCCGCGAGATTGTTTCTGACGACCAGGGCGTTCCGGCCTTCTACGCGTAGATCGCTAAAAAAAGCTCTACGCGCTAACTCAATCTCGGCGCCTTCTTCGATCGACTCTTTCTGTTTGAAATTAATTAGATCGGCGAGCTCGATGTCTTCAGTATATTCCGCGCGCTTCACATTCACGGCGCCGCCGATCAGTTGTTCGCGCGCCGTCCCTTTGATTTCCAGATCGATGTCGGCGGTGGTGCGGAAGTCTGTCGGATACGGAGCGGTGACATTGTCGCCGTGAACATTAAAGAGAAAGCGGGCGAGCGTGAAACCTTCAAGCAAAGCGCCGCCGGTAGCCGACACGTGGCCACCACCGAGCGTGCCGGTCATGGAATCAATCTGCGCCTGATTGGCTGTGAATCTCACCAGGGCCTTCACGTTGGCGATGGTCCAACGTTGATCTTCAACCAGCAGAGAAAATGATCCGCCGTTGACAGAAGCGGTCCCGTTAAGGCGTGGCCGCTCATATGTGCCGGTGACTCTAACCGCAACTTCAGCCGTGCCTGACAGAAATGCGTCGGGACTCAGCCCATTCAATACTCTCAGGTTGAGCTGGCCGTCCGCAGTCATGTTTTGACGGCCGTCAGGACCAACCGCAAGCGTTCCACCGAGCACGATGTTTGTTCCCGGCCCGGTGAACTGAGTTTGCTCAAAGGTTATTTCAGTGGGTGAGAAGCGCACGATTAGCGGCGACGTCGCGTTAAGCTGAACGTCCGCGACGCGAAAACTAAGACTAGTAAAGTTGGCCGTGCCTTGTAGTCCACTGGCCGAGAAATAACCATCCTCATCGAGAAGATTGCCGCTGGCCTTAAGTGTTCCGGTTGCCAGTCCCGAAATTTCGACGTTCGCTTGCGGGAGCAGCATCTTCAGCAGGCTCGTCAGGTCGGCATTGTTGAGCGTGGTTTCGACGGAGGCAGCCAAATGTTCACTACCAAGATTGATTTGCGCCGCAACTACCTGTGGATTAGAACCAAAGATGCCGGTGGTGAGCGTAATGTTCAGTTGCTTGTTCTCGGTTCTGCCTGTCAGCGCGAGCGTGCCGGCAGGACGACCGTTTATGACCACATTGTTCCCCTGCCCATCAAACGTAATGTTGTAAGCCGAGAAGTCTGACTCCGACAGATTTCCTACAATGTGTGCGTCGAAGTCGCCGGTGCCGCTAACGTTGGCCAACCCTGGTTGATTGGTGAGCGCAAACAGCCGGCTTAGTTGCACGCCCTCAGCCCGGCCCTGGAAATCAAACGCTTTGCTCGTCGTGTCATAAGTCCCACTTGCCGCAATATGTCCGGCAGTCAGGCGCGCATCGACGCTCTCCACCGTCACCTTCGAGCCGGAAAAAGTTGCGCGCGCGACCATGCTTTCAAGCGGTTCGCCACCTAAACGACCAGGGCCAAAGTTCAACTCGGCCTTGCCAACCATAGCGTTTGGTATACCGCTCACATGGATGGAGCCGGAAACATCTGACTGTGTGTCAGTCGTCAGAGATTTCGGCAGACCACTGCGAGAACCACTACCGAGCGGCAGCGCTGCGAGCAGATTTCCGCCGTTAACTCGATCGAGCGTGGCATCGAGCGTGATGTTGTCTTTGCCGGTGCGCGGTGCGTTAAGCGTAAACTGCATGCCGCCGCCGTCTCGCTCTGTCAGGCGGCCGTCTGCGATTTGCATTTCAACAGCCGTCATTTTTAGCGTCGCCGATAGCGACCCCAGATCGGTCCCGTTCACCAAAAGTGTGCTGAGCGAAACGCGGCCGTCGATGTCCGGTGAACTCAGTTTGCCCCGCAGATTTCCGTTGAACGCCAATTGCCCGGCTAGCTCCAAACCATACGTCCGCATTTGCTCCTCGAGGTCCGGCAACAAGCCGGAGGAGATGAGAACCGCCTGAAGTTCGGCAGCGTCGGATGAATTCAGGTCGACCTGAAGATTTGAATCGCCGGAGAATGAAAACTGTCCGGAAGCGTTGAGTTTCGTGGCCGTCGTTTGCAAGTCGACGCGCTCGATGTTGAATAGACCACGATCTGCGCGGAGCGCCACGACGCCCGAAAGAGGAACCTTCCCAGTATCTGTGTCCAGCGAGTCGGCCGTAAAGTTTGCAGTGAGCGAGCCGGAAGCCTGTTTGAAATCCGTGCCTGGAAATGCCAGATCGATTTTGCCGGTGGCGCGGCCGGAGAGCGGCACGGCTGCACCGGCAAACGCCGTAAGCGGACCAGCGACGTCAACCTGATCGAAAGTTGCGGTGATCTTCGAACTGCCGCCCTTGGCAATCGCAATTCTCGCGTTCCCGCTGGCGCTGCCTTTAAAGATGTCCGCTGAAAAGTTGTTGAGCTGAATGTCAGTGTTGGTGGCGACCAGCTGCGCACGCGCCTGGCCCATATTCATCTGACCCAGGACTCCGCCGCCGATACTAAGGTCAGCACTGGCGCGATAGCGGCCAGAAGGTTCGACGACGAAGACAGGTTTCGTAAGCTTCACGCTCTCCACCTGGCCGTCGGCAAGCTTGACGGTGCCTGCGTTGATGTCGGCAGTTGAACCCGTCATGCGACCCTCGCGCACCGAGAGTCGCACGCCGGCAATATCGATGGTCCCAATTTCTGCTCCGGAAGCGCTGGTGGCGCCAACCTGCACGTCTTTAACGACAACATTCGTGACGCCGTCGCGACTCACGATGTCGACATTGTTAGCAGTAACACCGTTAACTTTGGCGCCCGAAGCCACGATCGTGCCCGCTTTGACTTTTGCAACGCTGGCGGTAGTGACGTTGTTTTCGCTGCGAAGCCGCAGGTCTGAAGCTGCGATCCCATTGGCCCGCGCGCCTCCTGACGACAAGCTGTTGGCGCTGAACTGCGAAGATGAAGCGGTGAGTACGCCGTTATTCATCTCAGCGCGCGCGTCGTGAAGTATCAGTCCCGCGATCGTGGTTCCATAACTTCTCTCCGCGGCAGCGCGCAATTCCCCCACCCAGCGAAAGTCTGATCCGGTTCCCATCACGCCACCGACCAGCTGCACGTTATTCAGTTGAAAATCCCCGGCGGTCAGAAGGTCAGCGACTGCTTTGCCGTTGATGTCATAGGTCCGGCCCTGGCCGCTGCCTCGGGCTGTAACACTTAAGCCCTGCAGGCGCAGATTGTCCGCGGCCAGCGCGTCGGATTTAATACTGCCTTCAACTTTGTATTTGTCGCCCTCGCCGGAAACGGTTCCTGCGAAGTTGCCCGTGCCGCGCAAGGTAGCGCCGGCCTGGAGCACATCGGAAAGTTGAGTGAGGTCCACCGAGGAGGTAATGTTCATCTGGTAATGCAGCGCCCGCCAGTCATCCATCGTTCCCTGCAGGCGCGCCTCCGCGAGCGGCGAACGCAGCACTAGTTCCTGAATCTCGGCACGCGTTTGATTCACGCGGCCGCGTACGTCAATGGATATGTCGTTCACAGGTCGGCCGTCGTAAGTGAAAGTAGAATTGGAAAGCGACAGCGTGACTGTATTCATCCAGCTCTCGGCCGGAGCGGAGGGGTCGTCCGGCTGAACGGTGGCGTTCAGATTTCGCGCCTCGCCGGAAATTTCATGAAGCGCATCACCGTAGTAAATAACGCCGTTCTTTATTTCAACGTGCGCAGTTGAATAGGCAAACAGGATCCGCTTATTGGGTTCAGGTGGAGGAATGTGAATGTTGCGAAAATTTGAGCGGCCCTGATCGTCGAACGTGACCCAGGCTTCGAGACCTTCAATCGTCAGGTCCCTGAGATTGATGTTTCTCTGCAGATTTAGCGCGTAGAGGTCTTCCACGCGCACCGTCGCCAACAGCCGATCGATCTTTCCCAACTTCTCGCCCGTTTGTGAGTCATAGAGTTCAAGGCCGTTCATCTCCACAGTCTGCGGCGGGAAGCCGGCGTGGAACTCTTTTATCTCCGCGCGAATTCCATACTTGGCAAAAGTATCCTTGATTTGTCCGGCAACGTAGCGATCGACGTAGCCGAGCCGGTAGAGAATAAAGATCAGCAGGATTAACGCCACGACCCCAATGGCGGCGGCAGTGGTGGCGATGATCAGGTTGCGTCGATTAAGAAAGCGCCGGCGCCGGCCCTGAGGTGTTATCGGATGTTTGCGTTGAGCGTCGCGTTCAGCAATCGCGTCGGCGAGCGGTGGCAGCGGCTCATCGGTCTCGGAGCGAAGCGCCTCGCGGACATCCCTCGCATCCTCGCTGGGAACGGGGGGAGAAGGCTTCCCGGAAGCAGAATCTGTGGCGGGCTTTTCCTTGCCCGAACCTTTATCGCGATCCTCTTCACTCATAACATGCTTTTTGGAGTGCGCTGACCTGTCAGCGCTTTTATCCGTGGCGGCCTGGCGCCACGTTTCCTTCAACTAAATCAAACCGCAGGTCGCGAGACGTCGCAACCAAACCAAAGCGCTGACAGGTCAGCGCACTCCAAAAGTGCGCAATAAGCGACAGACAAGAACGTCTGTCCTACGTATTTCATAATGGGAGAGGGAATCCCGAAAACTAAAAATGAGCCTGGAAGCCAGATGACAGAGGTCAGATGCCCAAAAGTCAGATTCCAGAAGCTCTCATTTGAGATTCGAAGCAGTCGCAATGCTGGCGCGAAACTCTGACCTCTGACCCCTGGCTATGTAACCGCCGAATCTTTGAGATGCGCCGGCTGCCCGAGCGGCACGTTGCCTACGACCTCAAGCTCAAATCCTTCAAGAGCTGCGACTTTGGGGGGATGGTTCGTCAGCAATTGTATACGACGCAGCCCCAGGTCATGAAGTATCTGCGCGCCGACACCGTAATCGCGGTCCACGCCGTAGCCGGTTGTCAGGCTCGCTTCGCGCTTGCTGATGCCTGAGGTCTGCATGAGCGCATAGGTCCTGAGCTGGTTGACGAGGTCGAGACTGTGTTCACGTTGGCGCAGGTAAAGCACCACACCCTGGCCCGCCGCGGAAATCTTTTCCAACGCTGTGTGTAACTGAAAACCGGTATCGTCGATCAGCGACCCAAACATGTCGCAGGTAACGTTCTCCGTGTGCACGCGCACCAGCACTGGCTCTTCCGTGCGAACCTCGCCCATCACCATCGCCAGATGCATGTCGCCGTTAATGATGTTCTCATAGGCTATCGCGCGAAAGCGGCCATATACAGTCGGCAGCTCAGTCTCGACAGCGCGTTTCACCAACGTCTCTTTACTGATGCGGTATCTGACCAGGTCAGCGACCGTAATCATTGGCAACTTGTAGGTGCGGGCAAACTCCTTCAGCTCAGGGAGCCGCGACATGGTTCCATCTTCATTCATGATCTCGCAGATCACGCCCGCCGGATAAAGACCGGCGATACGCGCTATGTCAACGCTCGCTTCTGTTTGTCCCGGGCGCACCAGCACTCCGCCGGTTTTAGCGCGCAAGGGAAATATGTGACCAGGCCTCGCCAAGTCCTGCGGCCGCGTTTGCGGATCGACTGCCACCTGAATTGTGGTCGCGCGATCAGCTGCTGAAATACCAGTCGTCACCCCTTTGCGCGCATCGATCGAAACCGTGAAGGCTGTGCCCAAAAAAGAAGTGTTGTCGGCTACCTGCGTGGTGAGGTGCAACTCATCACAGCGCTCCTCGGTCAACGGCAGACAAATCAAGCCCCGGGCGTGACGCGCCATGAAGTTGATTATTTCGGGCGTCGTCTTCTCGGCCGCGCACACCAGGTCGCCCTCGTTCTCGCGATCCTCGTCGTCAACAATAATGATCATGCGCCCTTCGCGAATTTCGGCGGCGGCGTCCTGGATTGAAGCAAAGGCCATTGTTCTTAATCTGAGATCTTGAATCTGAAATCTGAAATTCAGAGGATCATGTTAACCGAAAGACCCGGTTTTTTCGAATATCGCCCTGGGGGTAGTGGCGTTAGTCCGCTGCAAAAGTCCGAGAAACTTTAGGGCATCAAATTGCCCAACTATTGGCTTCGGAAAAGCATGATTCGCTCAACATATTTCGCGATCACATCGACTTCCAGGTTCACTTCGTCGCCCGGCTGCAGGTGAGAGAAATTTGTTGCTTCCCAGGTCTTAGGAATGACGGCGATGGCGAAGTGTTCGTCTGTTAGTTCCGCGATTGTGAGGCTGATTCCTTCTACCGCAACCGAACCCTTGAAAACGAGGTAACGAGCGACTTCTGGCGGATAGGCAATGCGGACCGTCCACGATCCGCCGTGCGCCTCAGCACTGAGGAATTTGCCGCGCGCATCGACATGACCCTGGACCAGATGACCGCCAAGGCGCGTTGCTGGAGTAACCGACCGCTCGAGGTTTACTGGTGAGCCGGGTTGCAGGCGGCCGAGTGTAGAACGGTGTAGAGTTTCGCGCGATACGTCTGCGGCAAAGGAATCCTTCTGTACCTCGAGCGCCGTCAGACAAACCCCGTTAACAGCGATGGAATCCCCGTCACGAGAGTCTTCAGTAACAGTGTGGGCTGCAATCACGATGCGCGAATCCTCGCCGCGCTGCTCAACGCTGCTAACCTGGCCCAGCTCTTCGATGATTCCAGTAAACATACGTGCGACGCGACAAACGAGGCATTGAGATCAGTGCCACTTCGCTGGGAGCGCGGACATCTTGTCTGCAGTGAGCGCGAAGCGCGAAAAACGCGATGCAGACAAGATGTCTGCGCTCCCAGCGCATGTTAACCT
>DASZDU010000272.1:0-6817 GCA_035941655.1 Pyrinomonadaceae bacterium
GGCTGGTGCCGTCCAGGTCCGTGAAACCATACACGCGGGCTAGTTCACCTGAACTGACCGACTGCTGATTCCAACGCTTGCGGTCCGGATCCAACGCCAGCGTTGGAATCAGCACGCGCCGGATCCAGAGCATCACGCCAGTTGCTCGCGGAAACACCAAAGTTGTCGAGCATCATCTCTGATCGCAGCCAGCCGGGCGTGATCGCTACCGCTGTAGCCCCATACGGCGCTAGTTCGTGTCCCTGCGAGAAGGCGAGCCGGTTTACTGCGACTTTGGCCAAATCGTAGTAGACGGAAATTCGGTAGTGCGAAGCGTTATACGTCGTCGTGCCATCAGTAACTTCGACGAGAAGACCACCGGGCTGGGAGATGAGTAACGGCAGAAAAAATTTTGACGTAATGATGTGAGTATCAATTGCGAGACGCAGAATACGGAGGCCCTTCTCTAAATCAAGTTTCCAGACGGGCGTGTTCCACTCCGAAGGGCCGCCCTTAAGTACCTCCGCACCCCAGATGTCGTTTACCAGTACGTCAATTTTCCCGAATTCTTTTTGAACTCGTTCGGCAAGCGTCTTTACTTCATTAGCCACGAGGTGGTCCGTTGGTATGGCGAGTCCCTGCCCACCCAGGCGCGTCACCAACTCCGCGGTTTCCTCGATCGTCTCACTGCGATCGTAGTCCGACGCGATCGCTTTAGTTCTGCTGCTTCGCCCGGTGCAGATGACAGTCGCACCTGCTTCGCCGAGAGCTGCGGCAATACCTCTACCGGCGCCGCGCGTAGCACCAGCGACCAAAGCTACGCGCCCACGCAGCGCATCGGAATCGTAAGGTAAACTCATGCGGACTTTCCGCAGCCTGCTCGGTTTGATTACTGACGGGTGACCACTACTTATTGCTTACTGAGAAGCACTAACTCCTGAGTGTTTCCTGGTAGGAAATGATTTGCCACTTGCCTCCCCGGTTTACCCAGACCTCGGTGGAATATACCGGTCCAAAAGGTTTTCCCTCGTACGACCCTTTGAGATCGCAATTGTAGCGAAGGATCGCCACATCTTTAGTCACCCACGTAACCTTTGGGTCATCGATCGTGTAAGACTCGATAGTTAGCTTTGCGATGGTGTCGATGTCCTGTTGCAGGTTGGAGGGACCGGCCAGGGTATAAGACACATATTCCTTAGCGGTCAGTGCTTTGATTGCCGCGATGTTTCGATTCTTGTAAGCCTCCCAGGTGGCTCGAGAGTTATCAATGATCTTTTGGTCGGGCGCGGCAGGTTTGGACTGCGCAGTCGCGCGAGCGGCGGAAAGACTTGCAAGTGCTAAAACTGTAATTACGAAAAAGGGGAGGGTCTTTCTCATGGTTCAATCCTTTCGAGTGGAGAGTCAATTACCAATGTTGATCGCGTAGGGCAGTATCTGTTGCGGCGCACTTATAATGTCAACGAATAAACATGTCAAGGCAGGTTACTCGAGGTTGGCATATCTTCATTAACCAGCGCTCAGTCGTAGCGTAAGTTCAGACAGGTGGGCGATATCCACTCTCCACGGGAAATGCAGGGCGGCTTGGCTTAAGAGCGATTTTTTGATGTTCGCTCAGTGTAGATTGGATCGAAGGCGCGGGTGGTGTGCTCCGTCACGCTTGTTATGGGCTCCGGCAGCCCTCGCGCCTGTGCAGCATCAAGCTCTTTTGTGGCCTGACCGATCGTTCGCGAAGTATTGCCTGTTTCTTCACTGCCACGCCGACGACGGAATAACAGTCGAATAAACACACCTTCAATCAGAAGCAGTAACAGAAAAGGCACAAGCGCTACCGCGAGCACTCGCTCCACAGGTAAATCCAGAGTAGTTCTTATTACCCCTATCAAAACTGTGATAGCCGCGAGGCCAAGGATGAAGAGACCTGTCATTGCCGAAACGAGCAACTCCGGCTTCACTTCAGGGTATCGAGGGCCGTTCTCGCCCTGCGCCCCACCCAACTTTGCGCCACAATAATTACAGTAGGTTAAGTTCTGCGTAACAGCCACGCCGCAAGTTGAACAATACATCTTGTTTGACCTCCAAGAGCTACTACGAGATCGAATGATGCTAAGTTCTACGGCCATTTCTCAGTCACTAATTTGCGTCGAGGGGCAGAGCCCGCGCCTCACATCCGGCGGCGAAGCCGTTGTCAACTATCGCCGATCTTCTATGGGGACCGAGTTCTGAGGCAATGTTCTCCCATGGTTTCATCCTTCATCCCTCATCCTTCTTTTCTGCTTCACCTGGCCTTGATGTCGTAGACCCATAGTGTCCCGGAATCACGAATGTAGAGTCTTCCATTAGCAATCACCGGATGCGCATACGCCGTGTCCGAATACGGCGCCCCCTGTGCAGGTTTCGGCTGATCCGGCGGAGTGAATCGGCCCTTTTCCCGATAGCCTTCATGCGTTGCCTCCACCAACCCGACATCCCCTTTCCAGGCGTGAACATATAAGTGCCCATCGGCATAGGCTACCGAAGACCTGCCGAGACTCTCGGCCTTCCACATCACCTTTCCCGTCGTGAACTCAACCGCGAGTACCTTCTGTTCCGCCGGGTCACTGCCATAAAAATAGTCACCAATCAGCACCGCTCCGCCGAAACCGTTCGGCAGGCCGCGCTCGAAGTAGACCTGTTCCGCCGCGACGCCCTTGCCGTCCGGCTTCAAACGAACAAGTCCACCTCCGATGCCAAGGGCACCAGCGTACACAAGTCCGTCACGCACGACCGGCGTGAAAACCTGCGCCGGGCCTTTGACAACTTCCTTGTAGCGCCAGAGGAACTCTCCCGTCTTCGCATCAACTCCGACGATGCCTTTGCTCAAAAATTGCACATACTGTTTCCGTCCGCCTCCCTGCACGACAACCGCCGACGCATAACCCGCCGGATCGCCACCGGGAACCGCCGACTTCCAGATGACCGCGCCCGTCTTTTTGTTAAGTGCCACCAGCGTTGCCTGCGCGCCACCGGGAGTTACGACCACGACGTCACCATCAACTAAAGGAGACTCTGCATAGGCCCATTCGTGCGGCTGGCCGCCGAACTCTTTCCGGAGGCTCTTCTGCCAGCGAATCTTGCCGCTCTTGGTTTCAAGGCAGACGAGGTCACCGTCAGAGCCAAGCGCGTAAATGAAGTTTCCATCGACGGTCGGCGTAGACCGTGCCTTGGGGTAATTCGGATTTTGATTTGGGTTGCCGACATTGCCGACGTGCGTTGTCCAGATGACTTTGCCATCCTGAGTTGAGAGAGCCTGGACAAACTCATTATCCATGCCGCGATTGCTCATCAAATAAATCCGCGTTCCGACCACCGCCGGCCCTGAAAAGCCGTCGCCGATGTCGTTCACTTGCCAGAGCAGTTTCGGTCCCTCCTTCGGCCATTGTTTAAGGAAACCGGTCTCACGCGAGATGCCACTGCGTTCCGGGCCTCGCCATTGAGGCCAGTCGGAAGTCGAAGCACTTGTTTTGGTGGACCAGGTTGCGGACACAGCCAATAAACACAAAGAAAGCGCGGCAATGGTAGGTAGTAATCGTGACTTCACTTTCTTCTCCTGCGGACTATTGGAATTGCTTGCGGGTATCGTCGGCTGAACACTGATACGGATCAGTTTGACGAGATGTTCCGTCACAGTGAGCGCGAGTGCTTAAGGCAAAACCAGGGCCGGTGAGTTGTCCGATAAGCTTTAGCTTGTCGTAGGTTGAGTGAATTCAACGAGCGACAAACTAAAGTTTATCGGACTTTTTAGGATTGCCAGCGTTCGCGCCGGCTTCATGTCTTTGAAGAAGGATTAGGAGTGCGGCACCCATCAGCGCACATCCAAACGAGTCCGCAATCGTCCACCACATCGGCATTCCGGATGAATAGTCGATAACGAAGAAGACCGGGCCGGCGAGCAAGTATGCGATACCGTTAAGTTTTACCAGGGGACGAAACCGATTCACATTGGTGGCCAGCACCCACAATGAAACGCCATGCATGCCGTAAGTGTAAGACGCTTGCCGAATCATGAACATTACGAGCGGCCCGCCTGGCATCTGGCCCAGCCCCAACCATGAGTGTGAGATCTCCATCCATGAGCGCGGCAGCAACACAGCGATGAATGCGAGTATCTCGAAGGTACCCGCAATCCTCAAGAGCCATGACTGTAGGAGTTGGCGGTTCATCAGTGCGGGCAAATTATAACCTTGTAACAGCTCAGAAGATTATGATTTAGCCTGACGTAGCCAGGTGGTCGGCGATTCTCTCGGACAACGCGCTGATGGTTGCGGATGGATTTACGCTCAAAGCGGTTGGAATAATTGCGCCGTCGGAGACATAGAGATTTGGATAGTTCCAAACCTCGCCAAACTCGTTCACGACGCCTTCGTTCTTATCGTCTGCCATTACGCAACCCCCGAGCGGATGGGCGGTCAAGAGTTTGCGAAACGGCCAGCCCCACAGAATGCTTGTCATGTATTTGCCGCCGATACCACGACTGAGTTCCTTCATCGCATTCTCCATCTCTCCGAACATCTCGCGGCTGCGGCTACTGTCCCAATTGATTTCCATGTTTCCACCGGATAGGCCCATGCGGCCGTCTGCAGCGTCGGTTCCCATGCCCAGGTAAGGCAGAAATCGCGGCGTCACGCCACCCTGAAACAACTTGTCCGCACCGTCGGTGAACGCTGACGCCTGACTGAGGCCGACGGTCCGCATGAAATATTTCTTGATAAAGATGTGCAGGTTCTTCAGGCGACTGGGTACCGGAAGCGAGCTTTCGAGATACCAGAGGAACGGATCCGGGAAGCCAAGGTCCTGAATCAGAATTCTATTCTTCGCCGTAGAAAAATCGACACCTGCGGTAATGCTGGGACCAGACGCTGGATCGACTTCCCTGTTCGCTTCGAGCGTGCCCGCGAGCAGGAAGTCGCCATTGCCGGAAAATTTTGTTCCGAGGGCTGGGCTGAGATTGGGCAGGGTGCGATGCACGTCGCGGCAGCGCAAAAGAATTTCAGTCGAGCCCAGCGACCCCGCAGAAATAACCACTTTGCGACCGATAACAGAACCTGTCTGCGACTCGCCGCCGTCCTGAGAAAACTGCCGAAAGCTAACGCGGTAACCATTGGTCTCAACCGGAACGATAGGTTCGATCTTCTCAACCAGGTGAAGCGGATATACTTCCGCGCCGTTTTGTTCAGCGAGTGGAATGTAGTTGAGATCCAAAGTGTTCTTGGCGTGGACGTGACAGCCGAGCATGCAGTTACCGCAGTAGACACACCCGTCCTGGACAATTCCCTGCCGATTAATTTTTTCCGGGCCGGTATAGACGCAAATCTCCATCAATTCTGCTTTGCGTCCCGCCCCCGCCGCCGCGGCGCCGAACGCCTGCGTCCGCTTCGGCATATTGTATTCAGCGGGAGGCTCCAGAGGTTTAGCTTCAAGCATGTCCCGCGCTTTGTCGTAGAACGGATTCAAAATGTCGCGTTTGACTCCGGCAGGCCAGCGAGGATTTTCAAATATTTCCGGCGGCGTTCTGATGTGCACATTAAAATAAACCAGCGAGCCACCACCGACGCCGCTCGCTTGAATCACGTCGATGTTTTTGAACGTTCGATAGTCCAGCAGTCCATAGTCTTTGTAATTCCAAAACGCGCGCGCGACCTGACCGGTGGTGCGCGGAAAATCCTTTTTGCCCCAGCGCTTGCCACGCTCGAGGACGCAGACGGAGCGGCCTGCCTGCGCCAGGCGGCAGGCATTAATGGCTCCGCCGAAGCCTGAACCAATTACCACAACGTCGTAGATATCTTTCATCATGTTTACTTCCCTGCTATTCGCCTCCCTGGAAGTCAAGGGACTTTGGTGGGCGCCATACGAACCTGTTTGACCTTGAGAATCTTGTCGGAAAATGAATATCTTTTTCTCTGTGCACCCTCCGTGTTCTCTGTGTCTCTGTGGTGAGTTACTGCTTAAACAAGGTCCACCCCAACAAATGCACAGAGTTCACAGAGATCGCACGGAGACTTGACCCGTTCCGACTGACTTACTTAAAAAACAATCCGGCGTCTATCCAATCACCGGCCCGCCACCGCACTTCATGATCTTCTTGTAGGCCCAGATCAAAAATATTCCGAAAGCGAGATTGCCTGGTGGCGAGATGAAGAGTCCGATCGTTCCAAGGGTCGTCATTGAGTGGGCCACGTATATGTAAACCCAATCAGAGAAAAGTTCAGTCAGGCGGACGCCGGCGATCAAAACCAGCCACCACGGCGCCTTGCGCCAGCGGAACAGCGCAATCAACTGCAACAAAGTAAAGGCCACCCAAACTGCGCCCGTTCGTTTGAGTAATCCTTCCACGTCGAGGTTGTCATAAGGGACGCCATGAAAGGTCATGAACCACTTATCGGGAAAGAGCAGGCAGGTGGTTGAAAGCACGACGTCCAAAATTACAAGAAACACGAGCAGGACGTAAATGAAGTTGCGTAGCTTCGGACTAATCATCGGCAATTCCTCCTAACCGTGACGGCGACTTATTCGTGACTATTCGTGCTATTTAGTGGACCGTGTGCTCCCCGGTTAAGAACGAACCACGAAATCACACTAAAGAGTTTTGAGGAACTCGATCAGCGCTCGCTTGTCTTCGGGCGACAGATCGGTGCCCCACACATGTCCCTGGTTCGAATTCCCGGCCGCGCTGGTCTCGTAGCGAAAACCAGATTTCTCGGCCTCGGCGCCGCTTGATACAAAGCCGACTCGTTGCTGATCATAAACATCGTAGCCGCGCCAAAAGACTTTCGGTCTGTTGGTTTCCGGTTCGAGCAAATCG
>DASZDU010000273.1:0-8221 GCA_035941655.1 Pyrinomonadaceae bacterium
CACTGGGAAAGTCGATCGTCCGACGTGGGAGCGAAATTAAGAAAGGCGAGACTGTGCTGGTCGCGGGTGAGCAGATAAGCGCTGCGACTATGGCGGTGCTGGCTTCGTTTGGTTGCGCGCAGGTAAGTGTCACGCGCCAGCCGAAAGTTGCTGTGTTGGCTACCGGCAGCGAGCTAGTTGCGGTAGACCAGAAACCCGGTTCGGATCAGATTCGCGACTCCAACAACTTTACGATCGCGGCTTACGCGCAGCTGGCAGGCGCAACGGTGGAACGTCTACCATTGGCCGGCGATGATACCGCCTTGTTAAAAAGACAGATCGCTGAAGCCGCCGAGAGGAGCGACATGGTAATTACATCCGGCGGTGTTTCGGTCGGCGCTTACGACTTCACTAAGCCCGCCTTGAGAGAACTCGGCGCAGAATTCTTCTTTGAACGCGTGGCCCTTCGTCCTGGCAAACCAACCGTCTTCGCGCGACTGCCAAACGGTACGCTTTTTTTTGGCCTTCCCGGCAATCCGGTTTCAGTCTCCGTCACTTTCAATTTATTCACACGCACGTCGATCCTCGCCATGCAAGCGGCGACAACTCCGACCTTGCCTGAGGATCGGGCCGTTTTGGCGAGTGATCTAAAAGGAGCCATGGAGCGGGAAAGTTATTTGCCGGCCCGACTCGGTACAACTGAGGACGGAACGCTAACTGCGACGCCTTTAAAATGGGGAGGCTCGTCTGATTTTGTAGGGTTTGTGCGAGCCACGGCGCTGATTAACGTGCCAGCGGATACTCGTGAGGTCGTCGCGGGTACACGCGTGAAAGTCGTTCATCTGCCGCAATAGTCAAGCAATCTTTGGAGTGCGCTGACCTGTCAGCGCACTCCAAAAGAGGTGTATCCCGTTAAACTGCGACTAGAATTTCTACGGAATTTGAATGAGCGAGACCGAGCGAAAACATTGGGGCGCAGGCGCGCACGAACGGAAAGTAGAAAACCTCTACGCCGGCGGCGTCGAGAACTACATTGACTGGCACGACGGCTACTTGAATTTCGGACTCTGGGAAAACGGCATCGCTGATTATGTTCAGGCGGCGGAAAATCTCGTGCACCGCATGGGCACCCTCCTTGGTCTCAACCAAACAAGTAAGCTGCTGGACGTTGCTCCAGGCATGGGGACGCAGGACATTTATCTGCTCAAGAACTTTGCCCCGCAATCGATCGACGGTCTCGATGTCACCTGGAAACATATCGAGCATGGAAGGCGACGATCACGCGAAGCTGGCGCGGAAGATCGAGTGCGCTTTCATCATGGTACAGCGATCGAACTTCCCTTCCCTGACTCTAGTTTTACCCACATCTTAAGTATTGAAGGTCCTGAACATTTCGACACTCGGGAAAAATTTCTGCATGAAGCTCGGCGCGTGTTGCAGCCCGGCGGCGTTATCGCCATGGCTGATTTCATCGTGAAGAATCCGCCACGAAATCCGTTGGAAAAACTTGTTGCGGAAGCTGCGCGCAAGTTATGGCAGGTTCCGCGCGCGAATGTCTATTCAGGTGAAGTCTACCGGCGAAAAATGGAAGAGGCGGGCTTTGAACAAGTGGAGATTCAGGAGATTGGGGCGGCGGTAATTCCCGGTTACTACCACGAACAAATGCGCCCGGAGTCAATCCGTGCGATTACCAGGATTCGCGGCTTCGCACTGGCGAGGTTGGGCCTGTTGCTTGATATAGCGGTTTATCGCGGGTTCACGATGGGGTTGTTGGAATACGTGCTCGTGCGCGGAGTGGTCAGTAACGCAAACTGTTAGTTTGCGTATCTGGTTCATCACGGGAATGGTTGAGTTTAGTGGACGGATCGCAAACTAACAGTTTGCGTTACGCGCGGGAGCCGTTCGTGGTCTTAATTCCAAATAAAGCGAGCGTTGCTTCCAACCTGCGAAAGAACTTCAATTTATTCAAGACGGGATTCAGCCAACCATTGGTGATGCAGTAGTTCACATTAAACGGATGCGTATGATGAAGCTTGTGATGCTCGGGCTCCAATACGAGTCGCTTGCGTTGCAGCCAGCGCGCAACTGCGGAAGGACTCTCCTGATGCGCCCACTTATGAAATTGGTTCGTCGCCACCGTCGCTGCTGTCATCAGCAAAAATGAAACTACCGCGAACGCTAACAACGCCGAATCCGGCAGCAACCACATCAGATAAAGACAACCAGAGAGCGCAGGCACTGCGAGGATGCAAACGTTGCCGGTAGTCTCCACCAAACCGTGAGTGCAGATGTCTCGCGGGTAGATGTGATGCAGGCGAAATGGTTTTACCAGACTCGGCCCAATCACTCGCATATCTTCAGAGCCATAGGTGTCAGCCGCCCAGTGCACGATTCCGGAAATGAAGTCGCCGCCGATTATGCCGAGCGGAATGGCCAGCGCGACCAGCCAAAGCAGTTCCAGTTCATAGAGTCGCGATCCGGCCCAGTGCAGATTTAACCCAAAGACCACGGGGAAAATCATTAGACTTGAATGTTCCAGGAACGAATGAAGCGGCCCGGAGTGTTCTTCGACACCGCTGTAACCTTTTGACAGGTTGCGTGCAAAACTTTTATTCGAAGCCGCCGACATAGTTAATTTTTGATTGCTCTCAATCTTGGTTGCCGAAGGTCCAGTTCAATGTCTACAACTTCAGAGCGACGGGGTCCAGGTTGCCCGCTTGTTTGCTACAGTTACTGCCCTTGGGATCGGATTTTACGGTGAAGATTATAGTAAGATTATTCCGTCCAGCTACAAAAAAGCAAGGTAGTAGATCAGTTTGAATTCAGTGAAGCGGATTATGTACAGAACCGAGCGCGGTAGCGCCGGATCCTAAAAGCGAGTTCATTAATAAGTGGCCTTGGACGTCTACAATTATCTGCAACGTAAACTCTAACATCCGGCGCTACCGCGCTCGGTTCTGTAAGCGCCTTTGCTAACGCAAATGAATCAACTTTCTCATGTCGATAAAGATGGACGCGTCAAGATGGTCGACACCAGCGATAAGGTCCCGACAACTCGTCATGCAATTGCCTCGGCGCGGGTGCTCATGTCAGCGGAAACCGTCGCCGCGGTAAAGGACCACAGAACGCCGAAGGGCGATCCACTTGAAGCAGCGCGCCTCGCAGGAATTATGGCTGCCAAGCGAACCGCGGAACTGATACCGCTATGTCATCCATTACCGCTGACGCACGTCGATGTGCAGGCGACCATGGCAGAGTACGGGTTTTATCTTGAATCAAGCGTGGCCACCAACGCCCAGACTGGTGTGGAGATGGAAGCCCTTACTGCCGTGTCAATTGCCGCGCTTACGATTTACGACATGTGCAAAGCGCTGGACAAAGGGATAACAATTTCCGACGTGCGACTCGAACGGAAAACTGGGGGCAAGTCAGGGGATTACAGTCGACAAGACTGAATCCCCCTCTCCGCAAGCGGAGAGGGATAGGGGAGAGCGAGTAGCTCGACAAATCCCACCCCCAAACCCCTCCCCACTCGGTGGGGAGGTGAAGATTGGCTCTTTGTGCAAGGCAGACGCTGGCATCTTGCATAAACGCGGAACATCAGGGTTTTTCGCAGCGTTAAGGGATGTGTCGCTGTGATCTTAGGTTCTGGTTCAAGATCCAGGATTTCAGATTGAGGCTCAAGATTTCGGAACCGAGACGGAGAGTTAAATGAAATACGGAATTTCCCGCGATGCGCGCCCCCAGGCAACGGTGCTACTTACAGCCGCTGTGATTTCTATCGTGCTCTGGTTCATTCCCTACGCTGAGATTCTTACGTATCCGTTTCGCATCTTCGTTACCTTCATACATGAAGGCGGCCACGCCCTCGCTGCTTTGCTCACCGGTAACTCCGTCGCTAGTCTCAGCATTGCAACCAACGCCAGCGGTGAAACCTACACGTCGCAAGGCGGTGCGCTTTCGCAAATGTTTGTGGCCAGTGCGGGCTACCTGGGTTCGATGGCCTTCGGGGCCCTGTTGTTAGTATTGATTCGCAAGGCTATTGCTGCTCGATTCGTATTGCTCGGATCAGCGGCTCTGGTTTTCGCGCTGACTGTTATCTACGGACTTGTCAAACCCGCTATGACAGGAGTGGTTTCATCGGCACTTCCATTTACGATTCTGGCAGGAACCATTCTTAGCGTGGGGCTCGTCGTCATAGCGAAATATGCGAAGGCGCGCGTAGCATCATTCTTCGTCAGCCTGTTGGCTGTTCAGTGCATACTCAATGCGCTGCTCGATCTGAAAACAGTATTTTTCATGTCTTCGCCGTTTGCGCCGTCGGTGCCGACGGACGCGGTAAACATGGCAAACGCGACGGGAATTCCCGCGATGGTTTGGGCCGTAGTCTGGATCGGGATAGCAGTAACGATTTTAGGCGTGGCAATGCGGCTTTATGTTTCGAGTAGAAAAAAGCAATTGCAATTCGACCTCGACCGTCCGTTTGACCAGCTACCGGCGGTTTTCCCCACAACGATGCATGAAAGCCGGAATCTGCGTTAAAGATCCCGGCTATCTGTCTCTGTGCGTCCTCCGCGTCCTGTGGTGAGTGTTTTCTTAAATAAATCCACCACAAAGGCACAGAAGACACGGAGATCGCACAGAGACTTGAGTTATTCCTGCAGACTAACAGCCGGCTCTCCCACTCAAAAAATAAATCGCGCTTGCAACTGGAACATCCGCGGCGGGTCAATGTTTGCAAACGCCGGGATTGCGTGTCCGTCTGCGCCTATCGCGTTAGCCGGCGTGAATTGACCAAACGTGGATGCGGGTGTCTCGCCCGTGCCGAAAACCGTGACTCCGCGACCGAGGAAGTTCCCGTGATTGAAGATATTGAAGCCTTCCAGTCGGAGTAGCAGACTGGTGTGTTCAGACAGCCGGATGCGATTCTCAACGAAGATGGCAACGTCGGAGGTCGGGGTACCGCGAAATGCTGACTTACTCATGACGCTGCCGTTGCTGAAGGGTCGATCGTTGTTGGCACCGTCGCCGTTGTTATCAATGCCGGTGGTCGCGTTGAACGGGCGCGCGGAGGCGAGTTGTGTCAGGGTGCCGGCGGTGAAGTTGTACGGGAACCGGTAGCTGAAAGTAATTACCGCGCGATGACGTTGATCGACCACGCTTGGCCCACGTTCTTCCTCACCTAGACGCGCGATATTGCTTTCGTTTGGCCCGATGCCGTTGCCGTCCGGTTCGGTGGTGTTGGTCGCCTTTGATAACGTATAGCTAAGAGACGCATACATCTTCTTGTTTCCGCGATAAGAGATCTGCGTCTGCAATCCGTTGTAATCGGCGACGCCGAGGTTCATCAACACATTGACCTGCCGTACGCCGCCAGCAACTGGCACGATTGCCCGCGTGTTGTTGGCCGCGGTGACACTTCTAATGGGATTGGCTGTGGTGCGCGTATCGAAGGGCGCAGGCGCGTTGAGATCGACGGTGCGATCAATGTTGCTCAAGTGTTGATGCACGTAGTCCGCCCCTACGAATAACCCCTTTACAACCTCGCGCTCGGCCCCAATTGATACGACCTGGCTGCGTGGATTGACTAACTCATCGGGATAATTCGGCAGCAGATCGAAGTTCAGACCATACTTTGCAAACTGTGCTCGGTAAAAGTCCCGCAGTCCGGCTCTGATCGTGATGTCGCGCGCGGGGAGTTGTGTAGGCAAGAGCGTCCTCGGATCAAACGACAGCGGAAGGCATGAGCCTGTCAGGCAGGTCGGGAAACCGAGCTGTCCGGGAGTCGCAGTGTACGTGGTCAGACCGTCCAGTCCGTTTACGAGATAGCCGGCGACGGCGTTGGATCGAACCTGCGTGTAATACATGCCGTAGCCGCCGCGAATTGAAGTGCGTGAGTCACCGCCCGGATGCCAACCAAACCCGACGCGCGGCGCGAAGTTTTTCGTCGCGTCAGTCAAAGTCTGGCGATCATAGCGAAGGCCGGCATCGACGGTGAGATCGTGGCGCAAGTGGATGCTGTCCTGCACGAACGCGGTCAAGAGCCATTGCGGAAGCCGGTAACTGCTGATCCCGAAGCTGATCGGCTGCGTATAGTTCTGCACGTCGGCCAGCGTCAGGGAACCGAATGGCGCCGTACTCGTGTTTTTGAAGGTGAAGGTTCCGAGGATTGCTGTGCCGGGCTCGCTGCCCGTACCGCCTGAGGTGTGATGAATAACACTGCCGCCGAAGCGCAGGTAGTGCTTGCCAAGCGACCACGACAGCGTATCTCCGAATTGCACCTGGTGACTATAGATATCGGAAGCTCGCGACTGGCCAATGGTAAACGGCACAGCCCCACCTCGGGTGTAGGTGGTTGAGAGATTCTGGGCTTCCCACAATGTAATCGGATCGCCGTCCAGGTAAGCAAATCGCGCCTCGTTAAGCAGAGTCGGACTGATGACCGAGGTGTGGTTGATTTGAGCGGTCCATGATCGGCGCGAGTAGCGGCGCGCAACGCTGGGTGCGTTCGTTCCGCTGACGGCATCCTGGGGATTATCGTCGAAGAAGCGATCGATGTTCATTCGAAACATCAATGTCTGCCTGGACGTGAACTTGTGATCGACCCTGCCGTCGAAGAGAAACTGGCGGTAATGCCCGGTGTAGTCAAGGTGGCCGTCCGCCGGCAACAGAAAGGCCGGCAGCGTGGTCGAAAGAAACGTGGTGCGATTTTGCCGCGTGTAGTCAGCCGTAGCGAAGAAGAAGGTCTTGTCTTTTACGATTGGACCACCGATCGAGCCGGAGACCTGATTCAGTGCGTCGGGTATGTCTACCGGGTTGATGGCTCGCAGCGTGGTGGGCGCGACGCAACTTGGCACGGACGGCGGGCAGAAACCCTTTGTCGAAAAAGTCTTCGCCTGCCAGCTGCCACCGGGACGGACCAGTAACACGCCTTCGCCATGCAAGTCATTTGTGCCGGACTTGGTGACTATGTTCAGCGCTGGTCCGGAGGTCCAGCCGAATTCTGAAGAGAAAGCGTTCGAGAGAATCGTGATTTCCTGAATGGCGCCGATCGGTACTGTGGCGATGGCAGTCTGGCGGCCCCACCCCTCGTCGTTGTTCGCGCCGTCAAGTGTGAACGTAGTTGCACGACGTGAACCTACGCCGGTGATGAAGTAGGTTGCATTAACGAAAAGATCTCCGGTGCCTTTGCCCTGACGGAACGCCGAATTGAGAAGCGGGAGCGTCGTCATCTTACGGCCGAGGATCGGCGTCTCATCGATACGCGGGCTGTCGAGCGGTAGTCCGATCTGCGGATTCGAGCGTACGCCTTCGGTGGTACCGAAAACGGTGACCTCAGCTTTTTCGGAGCCAACCAGGAGGGTCACTCTCAGCGTAGCGATCTCACCCGCGCGCAAAGCGATGTTCTTGAGCTCTTCATCACCGAATCCTTCCCTAGTCACCGTGACAGTGTAAGTCCCTGTGAGCGACAGAGCCGAAAAAGTGGTGCTGCCGTCGCTTGCTGAGACAGCCTCGCGCACGGCGCCAGTCGCAGAGTTCAACACCGAAACCTTCGCGTCCTTCACGACGGCGCCGGCTTGATCGACCACGACTACATCGATCGTGGCCGTGTTGGGAGACTGCGCCGCGACCGGCATCGCCGTGAGCGCAACTAGAGCAATCAGGAGCAGCGGCAAGCGGAATGAGTTCTTGGTTGTCACTTTAGAATACCTCGTTTTGAAATAGGCGATTAGATAGGTTCCAGAGGCCGATTGGGCTGGACGGGCACTACAGATGATTGTTGAGGCCTTTGGAACCCACGGAATATATGAGGGAGGAGCAGTTACTACCAGATCTCGTAGTAGCTGGAATCTGTGTGAGCGGTGAAGTGGCCCGCTTCTTTACCGGCTGTGCCGCCTGATGTGCGGAAAGGCTATGCCTTTCCGATAGGCTCTACAAATCCCTTGGGGCTGTGCCCCGCCCTCGGAGCACAGCCCCATTTGTTTTTCTAGCCTTCGGAAGGCCGTAGGCCTTCCGCACATCAGGCGGCAGAGCCGTGCCTGTTTTCGGTTTCATCCCACACCGGCCGAAAAGTTTCTTGTCTAATAGCTCATTGTGTAATCATCAAAGTAGCTAACGCTATCGGTCTTGGACCAGACACCAACTTTCCCAACTACAGGTTCCGCCAGTGTGTAGTCAAGCAGATGCTTGCCATCGAGTGCTGCCTGAAGATTTGTTCCGTGCACTGAAACTTGCAGCGTGT
>DASZDU010000274.1:0-12652 GCA_035941655.1 Pyrinomonadaceae bacterium
GGCGGTACTGGTTTTCTCGGTTCGCACCTGGTACGACAACTGATCGCGGACGGCGCGAAGGACATTCGGGTGATGGCAACGTCTATTCCTGACTGGCTGGTCGCCCTCGGCGTAGAAACTTTAGAAGGCTCGATCACCAGGGAGAGCGATGTAAAGCGCGCCGTGGAAGGGATAAGCGAGGTCTATCACCTGGCGGGCAAGGTTTCGCGTGAACGCGATGACGCCCGCGAAATGTACAAGGTCCACGTGGAAGGGACACGGCTGTTGTGTGATGCGGCCAAAGCAGCGGACGTGAAGACTATCGTGCTTGCCTCCACCAGCGGCACGCTTGCTGTGACGGAGGATGGAGAAATACTTCCCGATGAATCATATCCGCCACCGCTCGATATCGTTGCCCGCTGGCCCTACTACGCCAGCAAGGCCTATCAGGAAATGGCAGCGCTGGAACGGTTCAATGGTAAAGGCCTGCGGCTCGTGATCATGAATCCCAGTCTGCTGCTCGGACCCGGTGACGACCGTTTGAGTTCTACCAAAGTTGTACTTGATTTCATGGCGCGCAAGATCAGCGCGGTGCCTACAGGTGGTTTAAGTTTTGTCGATGTGCGCGATGTGGCAAAAGCCTTTCGCGTGGGAATGAAGAAAGGACGTCACGGTGAGCGCTATCTTCTGGGAGTGGCCAACTGGACGTTCGAGAGGTTCTTTGGACGGCTCGAGCGGCTCACAAAAATCGCCGCGCCAAAATTTGCCCTGCCGTCAAAGGTGATGGTAACAGGCTCGCAAATTGTTGACTCACTTTTCCGGCAGTGGAACTTCGCGTCTCCGGTCGAACCGGTGGCGATCGAGATGGCGCAGTATTTCTGGTACCTCAACTGCGCCAAGGCAACGCGTGAACTCGGTTTCCGTCCGCGCGATCCGGGTGAGACTCTTCACGATACCGTCTCATACTTGAGAGAGAATTTTTTAGGTGGGGATGCGTTTGGGAAATGAGCATTTGGAGTGCGCTGGCCTGTCAGCGCTTTGGTCCGGCTGCGACCTGTCGCAGCCTTCTCAACGATATGGGAACGTCGACAAGAACAACGCCTCTTTCATGGTAATTTTTGGCCGTTCTTTGCTGGAGGGTGTTTGACTCTTTAAAGAAGGCTGCGACAGGTCGCAGCCGATCTAAAGCGCTGACCGGTCAGTGCACTCCAAGAAAGCTGCTGCCAACTGCTCGGCCCACAATTTGTAGCCAAGCTCGCTGGGATGAAAACCATCAGCGCAAAAGAGATCGGCACAACGATCTCGCTCGATCTTAAACGGTACGTGCACAACGCGCCTCAGTCTTTTCGCTAATCCTACAGTAGCTTTTTCCAGCGCTGCCGACCTTGCGCCTAAAACGAAACTGAGCGGTTGTGGCAGCGCCGGAAAACAATCCATCGGCGGTACACCGGAAAGAAGCACCAGCGCATCGCCAACTTCGGCGCGAACAGACTCGATTAGTCTCTCAACATCAAACGCCCACCGGCGTGCGCTATGAAACTCGATCGTGTCATTCACGCCTAGCACGATAGTTACCACGTCCGCGCGAAGGCCGCGTAACTTTGGAACTAACTCAACCCGGCAATTACGGGCGTTAATTCCCGAGCGAGCTACGACCGTCCAGTTGACGGTTCGAGTCGTGTGGCTCTTCAATGCGAGCGCCAATTGGCCTGTCAATGCGCTTTCATGAGTGCGAGCGCCGATGCCGGCAACTGTCGATTCACCGAAGGCAATTAATCGCAGCGGTTCGCCTGGTCCCTTAACCGTTCCCTCCAGCGGTCCCGCGGCGTCGGGCAAACGCGGCGTAGTCTTTCTAAGCCAATGACCTTGAGCAAGGAGAACGGGTAGCAACGGCGGTGTGAGAATAGCGGCGAGATGTTTATTCACTGAGGATTATTCGCGAACATATAGACTCGCCTGGTGGGATGCTCAAACTCATACGGATCGCGCTCAACTGTCCTGATGTTTTCAAAACCCGCACCCGCCAGGTAAGCCGCCATCTCAGCCGGTTGAAACAATCGAAAATCAATCGAAACCTTTCGCCCGTACCATTCATCACGATGAAGCTCGCCTTCACCACCGTGAAAAGAGAAGAACAAAGTACCGCCGGGAACCAGCACTCGTCTGATCTCCTGAAATGCCCGCGTCACGTCTTCCCGTTTGATGTGGATGATCGCATAAAACAAAACCATCGCGGCGATCGAACTATCTTCAAGATCTAATGCCAACATATTACCCTTGGAAAAGGGAATGTCCGGGTTCAAACGGCCGGCCACTTTCACCATCTCCGCAGACAAGTCAATTCCGCGCATTTCGACGCCGCGATCTTTGAGGTAGCGAGCGATCTGACCCGGGCCGCAGCCCAACTCGCAGACAACACCCTTGCCACAAACGCCTTCAGCAAATTGATCGAGCAGCTCACGATCGAAGGGCTTTCGATCGAGTTCGTGGAAAAACTCCGTCGCATAATCTTCAGCTACGCGATCATAACCGGCCTGCAAGTGTGTTCTTGATTCGCTCATGCTACACAGCAAGTGCCGTCAGTGTGCAAATGACACCCGCGAATGCTCTTCGCTCCGTTAGGAGCGAGATGTTTATAGAACTAGAAACTCGATAACTATTCTTCGCTCCGTTAGGAGCGAAATTATTCAACTTCACATTTCGCTCCTAACGGAGCGAAGAACTTTGTTTATGAGCACCTTCGGCTCCGCTGGAGCCAGGGTCAGAGCTCAAACGGAAATTTACTGAAGGGATTGCACTTCCAATCGACCTCACTCGTCGAGCGCGGCAACTTTAATAGCCGCCCAATCAACTTCACTCGCCCAGCGCGGCATACTTGAACAACCGGAACCGATAGCGTTGCTGCTCGCGAATCTTCCGGGCAATGGTTCCATGCAGGTTTTCATCCCAGGTTGCGTATTGATCGATAAAGCGATCGGCAGCAGCTTTGTCTCCCTGGTATTGAACGTCAAGAGTCTGAGCCAGCATCTTACCGACGACGTCGTGGTATTTGTCGTAGTTGATGCGCAGCGTCTTACTGTCAGGATCAAATGACAGCAATCCGTTTTGTAGAAAGAAATTCCATTGCATGAGCTGCATGGTGTTGTAAGGCTGATCGCGGCGCGGCTTGTTGGTCTGCAGCACGCGAAGGATACCGCCCGCATAGACACTCTTCAATTGTGCGTCAGTGTAGTAACCCTGCTTTCGCAGCGCTTCTGCCACGAACAGCGAAACGAGATCCGCTTTCATCTCCTCCAGCACACTTGAATCTTCCTGCAAGGCTTCATCGAGATCGCGATTGTCCTTAGTGCGATCCACTCCCAGGTAATGGCCGACTTCATGCCAGAGCGTGCGATAGAAATTCCCGTCCGAGGTGAGCGCTTTCGCCTGTTCCTCGCCCACCGCGGCGACGAGCGTTCCGGAACTCGACTCAAAGATATTCTGGTCGCGCATGATATTGGCGCGCAGTAGAATTGTGCGCCCATACCGGCGTGCGAGATAGCTTTCGTTTGGAAGAATTGTGGCCGTGTTGCCGCCGCGCGTTTGGCCAAAATCGGCAATCACATCGTACACACCGACCGGAATGTCCTCGCGCACACGCTTGTGGTGATCGTAAGGAAGCGAATCTTCCAACGCTTGCAGGCCGCGCATCGCCTGGCGTAATGCAGTGGTTTCCTGCTGTCGCGTCGATAACAAGCTGAAACCAAAAAACGTCTTAACGCCATAAAGCTCGTCGTCGTATGTTTCATACGAACCGATCTGGGCGTTGAGATTTTTGAAGTGTCCGGTTACCCACGCGGCATCGCCGGACTCGTAGTCGTCTGACAAAAGATCGCGCGCGCGATTGCGCAGATATTTCGCAAACTCTTCGTCGTCCTTCTGCACGTCGTCGGCGGCAGCATTAAGCAGCTCGTAAGCTTTCATGAGCTCTTCGGCATAGGCGACTGAATAAGGGACGGTATAGAACCCGGTGGGCTGTGCCGACCTCATCCCTTCCCGCAACGAACGCATCACGCTTGCCGCTTTCAACTGCGTCTCCAGTTTGGGATGCAGTGTTGCTAAAACCGCGTATCTGGAAAGCGTGGCCAGATCTTGTCTTACATTCTGGGCCGTGGAGCTTTTAACGATGCCACGAATATCAAAAACACGCTCCCGCTCTTCGGGATGCGCGGACAGGAATGCTTCAATCGTTTGCTTTTTCACGCCCCAGGGATAGACATTCTTGCCCGGCTCAATACCGTCGACCGGCAGGAACGGTTCGCGCTTATTCTCCAGCGTGGTGGCGATTGGCCCTTGATTCAAACGATAGAGTGTCTTGAGGTTCTCTGTTGCCACTCCGGATCCGAGGCGCTTATCAAGTTGCAGGAGATCTTTGTAAGCGCCGAGAGCTTGCGGGTGTCGCTGTTTCTCATAAAGGCCCTGAAAGATTTTGCCGACTTGCAAAAGCTTCGCAACGGCTGCGCGTTCGCCGGCGCTCAGATGCGTTAACTCCGGCGCTAACCGAATGGTCTGCGTCTTGTCGATGATTGGCTGACTCTTCTCAACCGGCCAGTAGCCCGGAGGCAAGTTGTTCGTCATGTCCTTAGGCGAGCGTGATTGCGCCATGATGCTCAAAGTAAACGCCAGCATGGTGAATATCAATAGTTGTTTCCACATATATTTTCTACCACGTTTGATAGACCCAGTTGTCCTCTGTGTCTCTATGGTGGCCACTTTTTTTACGCTTACCACAGAGACACAAAGGACACAGTGGTTGCACAGAGAAGATCAACCAGGATGTACTTCAAAACGAGCGCAGTATACCCGAACGCAATTCTGCAAACTACGTGTCCGACGATTCTTGCAGCCACTCGTCCTTTTAATCTCGCGCCATAATTTTTCGACGCCCCGGTTTTCTTCAATAACTTCTCGCTTCCACTTGGGCATCGCAATTGCCAACTGCGTTTTCATGTTTCAGCCATCACTTTCTATTGCCGAGCGTCCCGCTTCTTTTGAGCGTGAAGCAGTAGCGAGCTTCACTCCTGATTCGGTGGGCCCAAGACGGCTCTTGTTCACCGATGGGTTGCAACGGCGCTGGCGGCGCGAACGTCGACGTCGCAAGGTGGGACGTGCTTTTGATATGGCGCTTGAAATCGCGCGTATTGTCCCGGCGAACTCACGACTGCTCGATGTTGGCTGCGGCAACGGCTTCATCGCGCATCATCTCTCGGCAATGCTCGGGGCGAAAGCCCTTGGAATCGATCTCGGGGCCACCACGGAGGCGGGCATTGATTACCGGCAATTCAATGGCAAACATTTTCCGGTTGAGGACAAATCAGTTGACTCAGTGTTGCTCTGTTACGTGCTGCATCACGCGCAGGATATCGGCACGGTGCTGAAAGAATTGCGGCGGGTTTTGCGAGCGAGTGGGTTGGCTGTTATTTACGAGGACATTCCGTCATGCTGGTGGGATCGTTTAGTGTGCTGGACACATGATTTGAAATGGCGCAAACGCACCGGTCGTTGCACGTTTCGCGCTGAACGCGAGTGGCGCACGGTTTTCAATTCAGCTGGATTTGAAATTGTCAGCGAGCAAGCGCTTTCACGTTGGCGCAACCTCGCACACCCCGTGCGTCGCAGGTTGTATGTGCTGAAAGCAACGGAAGCTGAGGCGGGTCAGGCGTAGTATCACAGTAGTTTGCGCTTGGTCTCTTTTACACCGTCGCGGTGTGACAGATACTCGCTTCGCGTATGAACAGTTCTTCTAAATCGCCCCAATCTGTTTGTTCATCTTCAGGAAATCGAAGTTGTTCCAGGCTTCGACAATTTTTCCGTCCCTAATCCGCACGATGGCGATTCCGGTAAACTCAACCGGAACGTTACTGGCCGCCACACCCAGATGATCGCCAGTGTGCTTGCCGCGCACCGAACAACGCGCCACGACCTTGTCAGCTTCAGCGATCAGGTCTTCCACGACGACCTCAACATCGGGAAAGGCGCCGCGAAACGCAGCGTGGAAAGGTTTGAAACCAACGGGGCCCTTCATCGGCTTCTCTGGATCGTCAGAGAGACCATGCGCAATGCCATCAGCTGCAAACATCTCGTCGATGGCGTCGCTTCGTCCTTTGTTCCACACCTCTTCGAACCAACGTCGCACGATTGCTTTATTTTCTTCCGACATGATTACCTCAGCTTCACTCTTCAACCAGATCAGCGGACATGGGCGAAGCGTCAGGTCCTGCTTCTTCTGCGAGCCGCAACAACCACTGCAGTTTCTCTGTCTGTTCCTCGTTGAGTTCTACAAACTGAACACCGAAACCGTCAGCGCTGTGATGCCTGACCTCGCCCTCGAGATACAGCCAGTCGTCGTCTGGTAGCAGCACGCGGAAACCGACAATTTCACCCCGCCTTACCTCGCCAACCGAGTCCAGAAAGCAGCCACCCTCGGATAGATTGGTTATGCGCGCACTGTGAGCTTGCGTAGAGCTGTCCCACATGGCGTCGAGGTGCACGCTTAGTCGCTGTTTAGCTCTTCGATCGTCCATGGTTGCGAGACCTCGTGAAAAATTTTAATCGATTGGACTACAGATAACGGGTATTCAGCGTCGGGCGGCAAGAGTATGGCCCGATCATCATAGCTCTCACAAATCAATTGACATGAAACTTATGCATGATTCGATGAATGACAGGGGTGAGCAAAATGCCCATGATGCCGATGAATACTAATCCACTAAAAAGCGCATACCCGGAAGCGAAGAGTTTTGCGCCGGTTGTGGTGATTGGATTAACGGGTCCCATGCCGCCAAGAATCATCGAAGCTTCGAGTAGTGAATCAATCCAGTCGAGCCCATCCAGCCAATGATAACCGCAGATGCCAATTATCAAGACGGCCAGCACGATGCAGCTTGCCAGGCCCGTCGCACCCAGCATTCGCAGGGCAAACACCGAAAACGGCGCGACCTTCTGATGCCTTCGTTCAAACCTGGGCAGAAGTCTCATTGCGGCTAGTCTGTGGGGAATTGCGTTATTTCGCCCGGCTTGCGAAGCATCTTGTTGACTTCGCCGAGATGTGTCTCTTCTTCGGCAATCATTTTGCGCGCATACTCTTCCAGCAGTACTGAGCGGTCGCGGACCAGCTCGAGCAACCGCTGGTAAAGTTCGAGGCCTTTCTTCTCAGCCTCGAGGGATTCCAGGAGAATATCGTTGATGCCGTGTTTGTGAGTTTCAAGCAGCGAGCCAATCTTCAACGAGGGATGCTCTCCGAAATGCGTCACAAGTTCCCCGGCCTCATTCGCATGTGCGAGGCAGGTGGTCGCTTCACTACGAAGCCAACTCACAATCGGAATACGACTGTAACCAAATACCATCAGCGCGTAGTGGGTGTACCTGACGACGCCGGCGAGTTCGGTCTCGAGAATATCATTCAGCAACGCCACTGCTGCGGCTTGATCCAGGTTAGTGTCTGACATGAACGTCTCCTCGCTGTCCTTAGTTTTTTGTGCGACTCGTCTTTAGAGTCTTTTCCCTTTTTCGTTTCGACAAATCAAATGAAAACCAGGAAACTAACACTAAGCGCGATCACAAAAACACGAGCGTGATGAAAGTCGTTGTATGATCCGGTAAACCATGGAAGCTAAACCGAAGGTCGTCATCTACGGCCGTCCCGGCTGTCATCTCTGCGACGAAGCTAAACAAATCATCGTGGCAGCGGGACATGCGGACGAATATACGCTGGATGAGATCAACATTGAAAGCGATCCCGATCTAGTCAACCGTTACCGGCATGACATTCCAGTTATCACCATTAACGGTATTGAGACGTTCAAACACAGACTGACGGTGGAGCAGTTCGAATCGGCAATAGCTCGCCACTTGTGACTTGGGTACGAGCTTCGTCAAAAGGAAAATTGAGCTCGCGCCTATATTGATCGATTGACTCATAAAGTCTCGTCCGCTCCTCCTCGCTCGTTGACTGCCTGTACGACATCAACAAATCTTTCATGGTTGCCAGTTCACGATAGAGCCCTGCGTTTTCAATCGGCGGCGTGAGATAGGAAATCAGCTCGGCATACGAGCGTCGCTTGGCAATCGAACCTTCGGAAGGATTGTTGACGCTGTAGAGATAGATATTCGGCAACTCGCCAATTAACCTGTCGGGCCAGCACTCGTCCGAAAGACCAATCTGTTTGCCGGGCATGAATTCCGTCGCGCCATGAGTGCCGACATGGACCACAGCGTCAACATTCAGCACCTGCGAAAGATAAATGTAGAAGGCCGTGAAGCCGTGATGCGGAGAGCCGCTTCGCGCCATCATCAACCGCATCGGATCTCCTTCGTAACCAAAGGTTGGTTGCACACCGACAAAAACGTTCCCAAGCTGCACGCCCTGAATCAGTAATTCGCCGCCGAAGGAATTCACTGCGCCAGGCGCCGGTCCCCAATCCTCCTCAACTTCGTCGACAAAGGAACAGAGGCGACGATACTCATCGACTTTCATTCGATACGCCACGTTGGCGGTGGCGCCGAAGCTCTCTGCTTTGCCACCGATTACCATCTCTCGTAACGCCTCGGCAGAGTCGGGAACGTCAGTGTCGTAGCCTTCGGCCTTAAGGCTGTTAAGCGTGTCCCACAAACCGGGAAACACGTCGAGGTCGGCGGCCGTTCCGATGTTCCCTTTGTTCGGCGGAAAACAGAAGAGAATCAGCGCCAGCTTTAACTCGTTTCGCGGTGCGGTCCGCAAGCGGTTCCAACGCCTCAGTCGACGAGCAAAGCGAGCGCAACGGTCGTCAAGGGCAATTGGCTCAACGCCGCTTGCGGGAATGCCGCCATAAATAAAAGGCTCGGTCGCTCCGTCGATCTCCGGAATAGCGATCTGCATCCCCGCTTGAATTGGATTGAGCCCGGTTTGAGACAAATGCCACGAATCGATCGTCTGCGTGTCGAGACTCACGGCAGAGCGGTACGGCCGATTTAGCTTTTGCAAGAACTCCGCCGCCGCTTCGCTGTCGTTCATCGCCGGCCCGCCAACAAAACTGAAACCGGTCAACGAAACGATTTGGCTGACACGAGACGGGTCGCTGTGAGCTGGGAGCGCAGGCATATTGCCTGCCAGCTCCGTGGCCACGAACGTTGAGGCAGGCAGGATGCCTGCGCTCCCAGCGCGCGAGTCTTGGCCCTTTGCTCTTCGCCCTTTGCTCTTTGTTTTGACATTGGACATTGGGCGTTGGACATTGGACTCATCCTCTTTCACGAAGAACTTGCTAACCGCTTCCCGGTTATCCATCAACGTCGACAAAGCCGGGATCACGCTAAGCCCTTCAGCTTCGATTGCGCGGATAAGGGTGTCGTAGTGCCTGGTTGTTTTGCTTACAACTTGCGGTCGCATCAATAGCAACCCGATAGTTGACTCGGGATTGAGTTTGAGATCGCTTGCACTCTGTCCGTTGGACGTTGGACATTGGACATTGGACCTTGGACGACTCGTGTACCAGTTCCGATATTCCGCAAACGATTCGAATAGCGTGGGCGCATCAGGATGGTAAATTGCGACTGACGGCAGACGCTCGGGCGGCGCAACTTTGACGTTGGTCTTCGTTAGACGTTCGTCCGGCACATATTCCTTTAACGCAAAAAGAACCATTGAACGAATGTTCGCGGGAGTCGGCTGAAGAAAATAGCAGAAGAGGTGGAGATAGTTTTTTACGTCGCGCAACCCCCCCGCCGAGGGAACAAACCGGAGCAGGCGCGGTAGTTTGTCAATCCATTTCAGATACTGGCCATGGCCATTTTTCTTCTCGTCCGGCGATTTGTTTCGCCGTACCTGCCGACCCACCCACGAACCTGTCGACGTCAGCAATTCGAGCGCATGAACTGTTTGGTGTTTTTCCCCTTCCCAGTTCCCCTTTTCCCCTTTTCGTCCTGCGAAGCCCCCGAGTCGCGACACATTCAGCCGGCCCATGCGCGTGCGGCGCATAAGATCAGGCATGCAGTTGATTACGATCACGGCAGCGTGGTCTTGTTTGTAACGATCGAGCGCCGCCATTAACCTAGTTGCGTTTTCACCGTCGATTACATGAATGACAAAGACGACGGCCGAGGCCTGGAGGTCCTTTTCAATAGTTTCCCATTCGTCGTCGGTTAGTGGCGCGCCAAAGTTGTGCGCCGCAATCCTTAAATCGAGATCATACTGGTGATTGAGCTCGCGCTCCGCGTGTTTCAGCGGCGCCAGCAAACTCGACCCAACGTATAGAACCGTTACTCTCATACTCGGTTTATTAGATCGGGTTACTTCGTGTGGCTTCGTCTAGTTTTCGTGTGAATTCGTTGTTGTTATTTCTTGTTACCATTTAAGGAAAACGAACCACGAAATTCACGAACCAGACAAAGACACCTTATACTCTTTCTCAAGCTTCTGGCCCTTGTATTCTATTCTTAACCACCTTTGCGCTTCGAAAGGAATGTTTCTTCGGGCCAGTTCGATCTCAAGTGCCTCTTGATAAACCGGCTCCAGAAAGCCGCTACCTAAGGTGTAGTAAACATCCATCGCAGCGCCGACTATCTGGTAAACCTCTTCCTTTAAGACCAACTCCGTCATGAATTTCTTTTCGTGTGATTTAGTATTTTTTCGTGTTACTTCGTGGTTGCTTTTTTGGTTCTCGGACGAATGAACCACGAAGGAACACGAAAAAATACTAAATCACACTAACCAGATCGGATCGGCGCTATCTCGTCATTAAGCTCGACAACAACTTCGCGCAACTTCTCCAGTATCTCCTCGTCGGGATTCCAGTAGCCGCGATTATGCGCCTCGAGCAGACGGTTCGTGAGCGAACGAACAGAATGTGGATTCAGCTCCAGTAACCGTTTGAACATGATCGGATCCAACAGGAAGGTTTTAGAAATCTCCGTATAGATCCATGGATCGACAGCATCCGCGGTCGCGCTCCAGCCGAACGTATTCGCCACATGATTTTCAATCTCAGCCACACCCCGGAAACCGTGTTTCAGCATACCTTCGTACCATTTTGGATTCAGCGTCTTGGCACGCGTCTCGAGGCGAACCGTCTCTTCCAGCGAGCGGATCTTCGTCTGCGGTGAAAGCGAATCGCCCAAATAGATCGCCGGCCGGGATTTAGTGCGGGTTTCGACTGCCCTGGAAATTCCACCGAGATATTCGAAGTAATGATCGACGTCAGTGATACCCACTTCAAACGAGTCGAGGTTCTGGTAAGTGGCTTCAACGCGTGCGAGCGAGTCATCCATCAAATAGCGCGCTTCGCGACCTTCTACCGTTCGTCCCTTTGAATCGCGTGTGTACGCGAAACACTTACGGGTAATGAACAAATCTCCGAGCGTCTCCGCCGTCTCCCACTGCGAATCCATCACCATGAAATTCACATTCGTGCCGTAATTTCCCGGCGCATTTGAGAAGACTCGCGTCACTGCCTCGTCAAACTCCAAAGCGCCGTCCTTAGTCGCTTCGGAAATATTGCGCCGCACGTAGTTCAATTCCGGAGGTTCCTCAAGCTCGGCAACTCGGCGCACAGCTTTATCAAGCAGGATCATAGTGGGCGCAAACAGGTCGCGGAAGATGCCAGAGACTGTCATCACCACGTCCATGCGCGGGCGTTGCAATTCTTCCAAGGCAATCACTTCGACTTCAGTGGCGCGATTGAGCGCATCACGAACGGGGCGCACGCCGAGCAACCACAGCGCCTGAGCGACACCCTCGCCCTGTGTCTTGATGTTGTCCAGGCCCCAGAGTACGAGTGCGAGCGCGCGCGGATACCGGCCATGCTCTTCCATGTGACGTCGAAGCAAAGCGTCGGCGGTCCCCTTCCCGCGCGAGCAGGCCACTCGTGAAGGAACTGAGTAAGGATTGACCGCATGCGTGTTGCGCCCAGTCGGAAGTACCAGCGGATTCTGGACGATATCCGCCCCCGGCCCGGGCACGATGTATTCGCCGCGCAACGCGCGCAACAGCGACTCCAGCTCGTTATTGGAATCAAGTTGCACGGCAATACGCGTCAGCAGAGAAAAAGTAGGAAGCGACTTCTCCTTGTCGACGCCGGCTCTTGAGTTCAGCCAGCTAGCCGCAGTCTCCGCTCCACCTTCGCAAAACCGTTGGACTGCTTCGGCAACAATTCCATCGACCAGTTGTCTCGTATCACTGGTGGATCTCTCCTGGAGCAACGCTTCATAACGTTCAATGCCCAGAGCAGCTGCCACCAGACTCGGCAGGGCCAGCGCGCCGTGCTCCGGCCGGTCGAAGGACGCAACCATTCGCAGCAAATCTGCTTTTTCCTGTAGCTCGGCAGCGCGGCCAAATATGTGCAAGCCGGTCGGTACTAAGCGCTGTTCGATTTCCAGCAGTTCTTCCCAGAGCCGCATGACGCGCGCGTCACGCTCGACAGAGTTGAGCTTGGATGTCATGACAAGGGCGGTGGTCAATTCTCGATGGTTAGTCAAACTTGATTTACCAAAGAAGTGTTTTAGCCGAAAACATGAAGACGGGCAACACTTGCGGTTCTCTTTTGGCGTGCGCTGACCTGTCAGCGCTTTGATTCCTGAGCGGCTTGACGCCCAGAGCGTTAATTATCTTCAACCAGCCGTGGGGGGGGCACGGCGGGGCCCCCCACAACCCACACACATAACC
>DASZDU010000275.1:0-1630 GCA_035941655.1 Pyrinomonadaceae bacterium
GGAAACACTTCCAACCTCCAGGTTCGCATTGAACCTGGAGCGCAGGCCGGGCCGTACGTTTAGATTACTCGCTACCAGGTTTTGGAAACCCGGCGCAGACGCCTTGAGACTGTAGGTCCCGGGTGGAAGATTTTGCGCCCGATAGACGCCTTCGTTGTCAGTCCTAACTTCGAAGCTCTGATTAGTGGTCGAATTGGTAATGCTGACATTGGCATTGGGCACGACAGCTCCGGTGGGATCAGTGATTCTTCCTGTTAACGAACCGCTGCTGCCGCCGCCTTCGCCGGGCTCGTAAGTTTGCGGCTTGAGATTTAGATCCTCTTGCAGCGGAACCACCGGGCGGTAACGATAGACAGGATTTTGAATCGGTTGAATGAACGACACCGGTGTGCCGGAGACAAGCGAAAGGTCGATGCCATTCCAGTCTTCCTCGCTAACGTTGTCGACGATGGCCCAGCCCTGGAAGAATGGTTTGCCGGTAGTGTCTAACAACACGCGATAAGTTGTTTTCCAAATTGGCGCGGCAATGGTGTAACTGACGATCAACTCGCGTTCGCTACCGCCGTCGGATGTGACTACGATCGTTTTCGCATCACGTCGCCGCGCTGAAGAGGCGGCATGCGCGAACTCAGCGAGGTCACGCCGCGAGCCTTCATCCACGAGTTGGACAGAACGAACTTCAGCGAGATCGAATGCCGTCAGGGCGCCGTTGTCGGAAGCAATGACCAAGCGATTGGTAGTGATTGGCGGCGTGTTTGAATCAACCTGCGCGTGGTGGGTTTCCACGTTAAGGACTGAGCCGGTAACTGTGCGGTTGGCGGCAACAACCGTGACCCGCGCGCCCTGGAGTTGACTCAAGATACCGGCGAGTCCGCCGTTGTTGCCTTCCGTCGCGGCGGCAATGGCAAAGGGAATTTCGGCCAGACGCGCTGAAGGCGGCGCGGACGAGTTGTAGCTCACGGCGCCGATGCGGCCTTTGCCGAGATCGAGTACGACCATCGACTTAAGAACATCGTCTACCTGTGATTGCTTGAACGAGAGCGCAATTTCAGCATGATTGCTGACCAGGCCGCGGCGTTCGATGTAAGCAACGCCATTGCTGTAAAGAATAACTCGACGAATTGGCAGGCTGGATTGCGGCGAACTTATGGGTGCAGTCGTTCGGGGAGTTGTAGCCCTGCGTGTATGTCGCGTTTGAGCTTGTGGTTGGATTGAAAAAAGGCAGAGCAGTACGAACACGAAAACGCGTTTCATGGCGGTGGCCTCCTACAACGAGAGAGAGTTTGAGGGGAGACCGCGTAAGAGGAGACTAATTGTTACTGAAAGCGCGTCGGAGAAGTAGATCGTTTCCGACGTTCAGTATGTTGATGCAGAAATATGGATGCAGGGTTGACTGGGGGTTATCTCCCTCTCCCTTTGGGAGAGGGAAGGGGAGAGGGTTTAGTGGTGCGTCGCGTAAGACCCTTCCTCTCTTTCCCCTTCCAAAGGGAAGGGGAGGAAAAACATTAATGGGCCGTTTGAGGAACAAGCTCTTATTTCTGGTGTCAAAGTTAGGATTCTATCGATGTAAAGAAGACATCGACCAGAAGGACGGACGGGACGAATGAAATGTTTGAGAGTCTGACAATTA
>DASZDU010000276.1:0-4544 GCA_035941655.1 Pyrinomonadaceae bacterium
GCTTAGTTGCTGAATGCTACGGCGTGTGATAGTGTGCGCCCAAACACAGAAGGATATCCCCCGCCACGACGGCTCACCCTGAAGCTCTTATTCAGTCCTGAGCGCCCCATTCTTTAATCAAAAGGAGCTTCTACATGAAAAAATTACTTGGAGTCCTGGTACTAACCATTGCTGCTTTGTCTATTGCTCTCGGTCAAACGCCTGCGAAGCCGAAGCCAGATACCAAACCTGTGCCGGATCAAACCAAACCGGTGCCCGATCAAGCCATACCGGTGACCGAAGCGAAACCAGTAACCGATCAAGCGAAACCAGCCACCGAAGCCAAACCAGCGCCCGATCAAACCAAGCCAGTTGGCGAGGCAGTGGCTGCAACCCCCAATGCTGAACAAGAGTTGATTGCGTTAGATAAGTCGTGGGGAGATGCCGGCTTGAAGGGTGATTCAGCAGTACTCGAAAGCATCCTCGCCGATGACTTCATCGGCAACAGCCCAATAGGAGTCGCAACTAAGGCGCAGAATATTGCTGAGGCCAAGACGAACGCTGCCAACATCACAAACGCGACCTATGTTGCTGACGAGTACACGGTACGCTTCTTAGATCCAAACACGGCCGTGATGACGCATCGCGCTACCGAGAAAGGGTTGAACAAAGGCAAGGAATACAATGACCAGCATCGAAGTATGCACGTGTGGGTGAAGCGGGATGGCCGCTGGCAAGTGGTAGCCAGTCAAGCGACGCCGATACCGCAGAAGTAAGCAGTGAGCGGTGAGCAGTAGGCAATAAGCAATGAGCCCGGGGTGGCGCGCGAAATGCGTTCACCTCGGGCGATTTCTTTTAACGGCTTCCGCGTTGGGACGGATTGGAAGGGATGTCCGATCTTTTCGCGCTGCGCGCTCATTGCGGGCGGGATGCTTGCGCTGACTGCTGTTTACTGTTTGCTGTCTACTGTTCTATTATGCGCTCGCTCAACTGACTGGGGCTGGATTCGGCTCTTTCCAAGCAACTCCCTCTCTCACAAAGGAAGGATCAATATGCGAAAACTTAAGTGTTTACTCACGACCTGCTTGTTATTGCTTGTCGTCTCGGCGAGCGCGCTCGCTGGTGATACGCAGGGACCAAGCCTGATTGATCCGGGCGAGACAAGCTCACCGCCGGGTGAGACAAATTCTCCACCGGCACCAGGTAATACTCAAGGACCCACCTTCGCAGATTATCTGTGGACGATTGGTGTAGTGGTGGCGAGTAGTTTGTAGACTGAGACTGCCCGCTAAAGAAGGCCGTCCGAGTAAAAACGCGGCGCATGGGCCGACACACACCAGCAGAGGGCAGACTGGAAAGTCTGTCCGTGTTCGCGCTGCGCGCTCATTGCAGGCAACATGGCACCCCAGCGGGGCTGCCCCGCCGGGGACCCCGCGATGCCTGCGCTCCCAGCAGCGCTAGACCGTCAGGGTAGTGCCGTCGAATTTCGTCAAACTAAAGCCGGCGAAGGGTTCGTTGTAACACGCGCGCGCTTCTCTGAGAATGCCGATAGCGAGTTGCTCGCCGAGTTTCATTGACTCGGTGGCGTCGGAGCGCCAGTGGACGCCGGCGGTGTTGCGGCCCAGCGCGACGTTGGAGGCGAGCTTGTTGAGTTCGCCGCCGACAGTTAGATCACCTGCATCCGCGCCGGTATATGGCACAAGGGTAAGCCCATCATCAGACGGTTGCACTGGAGCTGCGCCGGCTCCGAGATCGACGAGCTTCGTTGATTCTTTGAACCACGCTTTCAGGATCGTTACGCAGGCGCCGGCAACGGTTGCGTGTCCGGCGCCGTAGGCCGGATGCGTGGGTGAACCTTCCGGAAACGCCATCGGCAACAGCGCATTGCCCGCTGTCATGTAACCTCCCAAACGCGTAGCACTGCTCAAAGAAGTCAGAACTTCCGGATGGACTGGATAGCCTGCGCCGTGGAACAGTGTGCGATCGACTCGTTCTGCCTGCACTTCCGGACGCAGGCGTCGATGCACAAACCACTTTTGAAACCAAACCGCTTTCAGCGCGCGCGTCGCCACTTCACACAACAACGCAGCGATGTGTGGCCCACCAAAAGTTCCGAAGCCGTCCTGCGAAGGATTGCCGTTGTAGGGGTTGCCTTCGTCGAAGGGCGCGCCGAGTCCGGCAAGGATCAGGAAGCCGTGGAAATACGCCTGGAATAGAACATCGATGTGCACCCACTCGCCGATGTCGCGGCCGTTTCTCATGTAACGAGGCGTCGGGTCATACACACCGGCCGGCTGATTAAAGCCCCGCTGAACCGCAAGCCAGGTGTTGAAGTCAGTCATGTAATTGAGACCCGCGGCGGTGGTCCTGATTCTCTGATCGAGATTGTTCGCGCCGAAGTTACACTGCTGATAGAAGAACTGCGACAGGTATGGGCCGGCTTTATCGCCGGGTGTTAAGCCGCGAAACAGAGTTGCGGTAGTCACCTCGCCGCCCGCTTTGCCGCCCCTGAAGTCGTCGCCGTAAAGAGTGAGATCTGCGGCAGCCGCGTTTGCAATCGGGTTCACCGGATACTGCGCGTAAGGCACGTCACGCAGCAGCGCCATCCAGTAGTTCTCCGAAATCTCCGCCGCCTGTTCGCGGCTGGCGAAAGCCGGAGCCGGCGGCTGCAACAGCGCGTGTCCGTCGGGTCCCTCCATATCAAACGCAAGCCCACACTGCGGATTCGTTAAGCGGCGATTGCCGCCAAGCGGAATCGCGTCGAAGTCGTTGGGGCGACCACTGTTGACCGCTTGAACGAGGGCTGCATAAGCGCTCAACAAAACCGTGCCATCGGCGTTGTGCGGCAGTCCTTTCGAATAACTTCCAAGCTTGTTTGGATAAATGTCCTCATCATTATTTGATGGGTGCTGCAGGTTCACGGGCGTCGCCTGCAGGCCGGCCTGCGCGGCATCACGTCGCAGCCTTGCGCAAGCAATCGCGCGCTGGTTCGTACCCTGTGCGTTCTCAGCCGCATGCGCAGTGGAGCGCTCGGTTTGAACCAGTGGCTCGATGCCAACTACTCCGGCCGCGATGGTCGCGGCGCCAGTTGCACCGATCTTGCTTATGAAGGTGCGGCGGCTTTGAGATTTGGTTATGCCTATTTGTGCAGACTCTTTTCCCATTGGGATACTCCTTGCTGAGATTGAAGATGCAGACGTCAGATGTCGGATGCGAACGGGTGTCGGCAAACGTCAGCGTCAGCGGCCCGTACTCAGACGCGATTCCGGTATCTGACAGTGAAAATTGGACTGAGCAGAATGATTACCGCACGGATGGCTGGGGGGAACTGTCGGAGCTTGAGTTCCTTGTAGCTATAGTCACTGCTCTGGCTGGTATTTTTACCACAGATGGAATTCTGAGACAAAGTTTTTTCGCAGGATTGGTTCTAAGGACGGAAGGTTGCGACAGGTCGCAACCGATAAAAGCGCTGACAGGTCAGCGCACTCCAAAAAGAAGCGTTTGCTCCGAGCGGACGTTGGACGTTGGACGTTGGACTAGTTCACCCGCGCAGCAGTTCGTTGGCGATGGCGTTGGCGCCAAACACCTTGCGCAGAATCTCGATTATGCCGCGCGCGTCAACGGAGATTGAACGATTCACTGACTCGTCGTATTCGAAGTTCCCTACCAATGATTGAATGTTGCCATCGAAGATGAGCCCGACCAGCTCGCGGTTCTTGTTAATTGCCGGCGAGCCGCTGTTGCCGCCCACGATGTCGTTGGTGGAAACAAAATTGAACGGTGTGCGCGGATTCACAACCGCGCGTTTGCTGGTCCAACGCGGCGGCAGGTTGTATGGAAACGCGTGATGAAACTGATTCGAACGCGCGTAGAGTCCGCCGAGTGTCGTGAAGGGCGGCACCCACTTGCCGTTTTCGCGGTAACCTTTCACGGCGCCATATGAAAGCCGCAGCGTGAAGGTGGCGTCGGGATAGAGTTTAGTTCCCTGCTCTTCAAACAGCGCGTGCGCGATCTTCGCGTAGTTGGCGCGTTCCACCGCCACCACTTCCTCTTCATAACGCTTGCGGACGGCGCGCGCTTCATTGTCGATATCTTTTGCGAGCTCAATTAACGGATCGTCCCCGCTATTGATCATCCTGATTCCAGCCGCAGCGACTTGCTTGCGATACTCGACATCTTTGAGTTTTGTTCCGTCAATCAACTCCGCTGCGCGAGCTTCCGGAGTCTTACCCTTCAACACCTTCTTTGCAAACGAACTATTCGCCCCGTATTCACTTTGCAGAAATGCAAGTGAGTTGGCGAGCTTCGCCTTTTCGAAGTCGTCATAGATAGGAGCAGTCGAATATAACCCACCTTCGAAAGCAGCGCGGCGGGCATTCATAAACTCCGGCAGGCGCTTGGCGTCAGGCTTTTCATTTTCCTCAGCCAGCCGGACGAGGGCGCGCGCATAACCAAAGAGCACACTATTAAACCCAGCAGGAAGAACCACTGCCGAGGTAGTCGGATCCAGGAAACGCCGATCGCGCTCGTAGGTCGCCAGATCTTTACGAGCTTTTGCAATTGCC